>NZ_CP016292.1 GCF_001679785.1 Rhizobium leguminosarum | reverse complement strand
GGCCGCAAGCCTTGGCAGCC
Source organism: Rhizobium leguminosarum (assembly GCF_001679785.1). Taxonomy (NCBI): domain Bacteria; kingdom Pseudomonadati; phylum Pseudomonadota; class Alphaproteobacteria; order Hyphomicrobiales; family Rhizobiaceae; genus Rhizobium; species Rhizobium leguminosarum. Next base: position 309,358 of record NZ_CP016292.1, on the reverse strand, counting down.
ATCACGAGGTGGCGGTGCCGGCCAACCTGATCACCGAGCACAGCACGGCGATTACGCCGCAGATGCTGCCGCTCATCGAGCTGGCCCAGCCGGAGATCGACCGGATCGTCGCCACGGTTCCCGGCGGCGTCGGCAACATCCAGGACATTTATGGCCTGTCGCCGCTGCAGGACGGCATCCTGTTCCATCATCTGCTGGCCAGCCGGGGCGATCCCTATCTGCTGGTCTCGCAGATGGCCTTTGCGACCGTGGCCTGTTGGAGCGCTATCTTGGCGCGGTTCAGCAGGTGGTGGATCGGCACGACATCCTGCGCACGGCCTTTGTCTGGGAGGGGCTGTCGAGCCCGGCGCAGGTTGTCTGGCGCAAGGCGGCCTTGGATGTGCGCGAGGTCGAGCTGGAGGGCTGTGATGGTTCCGGCGCCGATGAGCTCAGGCGGCGGTTCGATCCACGCCAGTACCGCATCGACCTTGGCCGGGCGCCGCTGATGCGGTTCGTGATCGCGCGCGAGCCCGGCAGCGGGCGCTGGCTGCAGCTGCAGCTGCTGCACCATCTGATCGGCGATCACACGACGCTGGAAGTGATGCATGCCGAGGTGCGGGCCGTGCTTGACGGGCGCGCCCATGAGCTGGCAGCGCCGCAGCCGTTCCGCAACCTGGTGGCGCAGGCGCGGCTGGGGTTGATGCCAAGGCGCATGAAGCGTTCTTCCAGGAACAATTGGCCGACATCGACGAGCCGACCATGCCGTTCGGGCTGAGCGAGGTCTACGGCGACGGCAGCGGATCCCGCGAGGCACGGCGGATGCTGCCGCAGGCGCTCAACGATCGGCTGCGGCAACAGGCGCGGCGGCTGGGGGTGAGCCTGGCGAGCCTTTGCCATCTGGCCTGGGGGCAGGTGGTGGCGCTGAGCAGCGGGCGCGAGCAGGTGGTGTTCGGCACGGTGCTGTTCGGCCGCATGCATGCCGGTGCCGGCGCCGACCGGGCGCTGGGCCTGTTCATCAACACCCTGCCTGTGCGGCTTGACCTCGACGGGACCGGGTCGAGGCGAGCGTGCGGACCACGCATGGCTTTCCGAGCTGCTGGCGCACGAGCATGCCTCGCTGGCGCTGGCGCAACGCTGCAGCGGGGTGGCGGCGCCGGCGCCGCTGTTCAGCGCGCTGTTGAACTACCGTCACAACACGCCGGCCATGGCCGGCGTGGGAACAAGCGACGTGCTGTCCGGCCTGGAATGGCTGGGCAGCGAGGAGCGCACCAACTATCCACTGACCCTGTCGGTGGAGGATTCTGGCGAGGCGCTCGGCCTGACGGCGCAGGTGGTGGAGCCGATCTCCGCCGATCGGATCTGCGGCTACATGCAGCAGGTGCTCGAGCAACTGGCCGAGGCGCTGGAGCATGCCCCCAATAGGCCGGTGCGCGACCTCGACATCCTGCCGGCCGCCGAGCGCACCTATCTGCTGGAGGATCTGAACCGGACGGCGGCGATTATCCGTCGGAGCGGTGCATCCATGAACTGTTCGAGGCACAGGTGCAAAAGGCGCCGGAGGCGGTGGCGGTGGTCCATGAGGAGGAGCGCCTAAGCTATGGCGAGCTCAACGCGCGGGCCAACCGGCTGGCCCATCATCTGATCGCCCTTGGGGTCAGGCCGGATCAGCCGGTGGCGATCTGCCTGGAACGCAGCCGGCGATGGTGGTGGGTCTTTTGGCGATCCTCAAGGCGGGCGGCGCCTATCTGCCGCTGGATCCGGCCTATCCGTCGGCGCGGCTGCGGCAGATTGTCGAGGATGCCGCACCGCGGCTGCTGCTTTGCGATGCCGCCGGACGCGCCGCACTCGGCCCCGAGGCGCTTGTCGATCTGACGGTGGTCGATCTGGAGACGGCCACCCCGGCCTGGGCCGAACTGCCGGCCTCGAACCCGGACCCGCATGCCCTTGGCCTGGGCCCGCGCCATCTCGCCTATGTCATCTACACCTCAGGCTCCACCGGAACCCCAAAGGGCGTCATGGTCGAGCATCACAGCACCGTGAACCTGCTGCATTGGAGCAGCGGCGTATTTGCGGAATCAGAGATCAGCCGCACGCTGTTTTCTACCTCGATCAGTTTTGATCTGTCCGTCTATGAGTGCTTCGTTGCGCTGTCGCAAGGAAGCAGTCTTTATCTTGTCGAGGACGCGCTGGCGTTGGCGCAGACGCCCTTGGATGTCTCCTTGATCAACACGGTCCCCTCGGCGATCGCCGCTCTGGTCGACAAGCAAGCCGTGCCAGCTTCGACACGCGTCATCAATTTGGCGGTGAGCGGCTGAAGGCAGATCTGATCGAGAGGGTCTTCGAGAGCAGTGGCGCAGAGAAGATCTGTAATCTGTACGCTCCTTCCGAGACGACGACGTACTCGACCTGGATTTGCATGCCAAGGGGAGAGGCTGTCGTTGAGACGATCGGCCGTCCGATCGCCAACACGCGGATCTACCTTCTGGACGCTCATGGTCAGCCGGTGCCGTTCGGGCGGTGGGTGAGCTTTACATCGGCGGAGCGGGGGTGGCGCGTGGCTACCTCAACCGTCCCGAGCTGACGGCGGAGCGGTTCATCGCCAGCCCGTTTGTGGAGGGCGACCGTCTGTACCGGAGCGGCGACCTTGGGCGTTATCTGCCGGACGGCAATCTGGAGTTTTGGGCCGCAACGACGATCAGGTGAAGATCCGCGGCTTCCGCATCGAGCCGGGCGAGATCGCCGCACGGCTTTGCGAGCACGAGCTTGTCGGCGATGCGGTGGTGGTGGCGCGCCAGGACCGCGCCGGCGACCAGCGGCTCGTCGCCTATGTGGTGGCGAAGCCGGCGCACGGATCGGACGAGGCCGATGGCGCGCAGCTTGCTGCCTCCTTGCGCGCCCATCTGGGTAGCCTGCTGCCCGACTACATGGTGCCGAGCGCCTTCGTGCGGCTGGATGGGCTGCCCTTGACACCGAACGGCAAGCTCGACCGCCAGGCGCTGCCGGCCCCCGACGACGATGCCTATGCGCGCACCGCCTATGAAGCGCCGCAGGGCGCGGTCGAGACGCTGCTGGCCGGGATCTGGCAAGAGCTCCTCGGTGTCGAGCGGGTCGGACGCAACGACAACTTCTTCGAGCTCGGCGGCCACTCGCTCCTGGCGGTGCAGCTCTCGAGCCGGCTGTCGCAGGCTGTTGGTGTCGAGCTGCCGCTGACGAGGCTGTTCGCCACGCCGGTGCTGGCGGATCTGGCGGCAAGCATCGTCGAGGCGTTGAGCCGCGCCGGTCCGCAAGAGCTGCCGGCGATTGCGGCCGTGTCGCGTCATGAGCCGCTTGTGCTGTCGTTTGCGCAGCAGCGGCTGTGGTTTTTGGCGCAGCTGGACGAGGGCAGCACCAACTATCACATTCCGCTGACCTTGCGGCTGCGTGGTGGGCTCGACCGCACCGCCTGGCAGCGCAGCCTTGACCGTTTTTTTGCCCGTCACGAGGCGCTGCGCAGTGTCTTTGTCGCACCAGAGGGCAAGCCCCGGGTTGAGGTTCTGCCGCCGGATGCGGGGCTGCCGGTGCTGGAGCACGATCTGCGGGCCCGGCCGGATGCAGAGGCAGCGCTTCTGGATCTGTGCCACGAAGAGGCGCGCACGCCATTCGATCTTGCGCGGGGCCGCTGATCCGCGGGCGTCTGATCCGGATGTCGGATGCGGAACACGTCTTCCTGCTGACGCAGCATCATATCGTCTCGGACGGCTGGTCGCTGGGCGTGCTGCTACGTGAACTCAGTCAGCTTTACCAGGCGTTCGAGGCTGGACGGGACGATCCTTTGCCGCCGCTGGCGATCCAGTATCCGGATTATGCCGCCTGGCAACGCCAATGGTTGTCGGGGAACGGCTGCAGAGCCAGGCGCAGTATTGGCGCGACACCCTGTCCGGCGCTCCGGCCCGACTTGCCTTGCCGACGGACCGTGCGCGGCCGGCCCAGCAGTCGTTTGCCGGGGCCAGTGTGCCTGTTGTCATCGATGCGGATCTGACGCGGGGCTGAAGCGGCTGAGCCGGCAGCATGGCACGACCTTGTTCATGACGGTGCTGGCGGCCTGGGCGGCGGTGCTGTCGCGTCTGTCGGGGCAGGACGACCTTGTGATCGGCGTGCCGAGCGCCAATCGAGGCCGGCGCGAGATCGAAGAGTTGATCGGCTTCTTCGTCAACACCCTGGCGCTTCGGGTCGACCTGTCGGGCGAGCCGAGCGTGTCGCAGCTTCTGGAACGGACGCGGCGCACGGCCCTGGCTGCGCAGGAGCATCAGGACCTGCCGTTCGAGCAGGTGGTGGAGATCGTCAAGCCGCCCCGGCATCTCGATCACACGCCGCTGTTCCAGGTGATGTTGGCCTGGCAGAACAACCCTGTCGGGTCGTTCGACCTTGCCGGGCTGAGCGTGGCGGCGGCCGGGGAGGGGCTCGATCAGGTCAAGTTCGATCTGGAGCTGAGCCTTGGCGAGTGTGATGAGGTCATAGCCGGAACGTTTGGTTATGCCACGGCGCTGTTCGATCAGGCGACGATCGAGCGGCAGCGTGGTTATCTGCTGGCGTTGCTGCGGGCGATGGTTGCCGATGCGGGTCAGCCGGTCGGCCGCATCGAGCTGCCGTCATCAGATGAGCGCACCTATCTGCTGGAGGATCTGAACCGGACGGCGGCGGCCTATCCGTCGGAGCGGTGCATCCATGAACTGTTCGAGGCACAGGTGCAAAAGGCGCCGGAGGCGGTGGCGGTGGTCCATGAGGAGGAGCGCCTAAGCTATGGCGAGCTCAACGCGCGGGCCAACCGGCTGGCCCATCATCTGATCGCCCTTGGGGTCAGGCCGGATCAGCCGGTGGCGATCTGCCTGGAACGCAGCCCGGCGATGGTGGTGGGTCTTTTGGCGATCCTCAAGGCGGGCGGCGCCTATCTGCCGCTGGATCCGGCCTATCCGTCGGCGCGGCTGCGGCAGATTGTCGAGGATGCCGCACCGCGGCTGCTGCTTTGCGATGCCGCCGGACGCGCCGCACTCGGCCCCGAGGCGCTTGTCGATCTGACGGTGGTCGATCTGGAGACGGCCACCCCGGCCTGGGCCGAACTGCCGGCCTCGAACCCGGACCCGCGCGCCCTTGGCCTGAGCCCGCGCCATCTCGCCTATGTCATCTACACCTCAGGCTCCACCGGAACCCCAAAGGGCGTCATGGTCGAGCATCGGGGGTTGGTGCGTCTGGTGGCGGGCAACGATTTCGTCGAAATCTCGCCGCAGGACATCTTTCTCAATGCCTCCTCGCCGACATTCGACGCGACCACGTTCGAGGTCTGGGGTGCCTTGGCGAACGGCGCCAGGGTTGTGCTCTATCCTGGACGTCACCTCTCGAGCGCAACGCTGGCCCAGATCATCCAGGACCAAGGCGTCACCATCGCCTGGATGACTGCCCGGTTGTTCGACGTCTATATCGCGGAGGGGCGGAGCACCAATCGGCTACAGCAACTGCTGGTCGGGGGCGAGGAGGTCTCCATCGCTTCCATCAGGGCATGCCAGAAGCGACATCCGACGCTGCGAATCTCAAATGGCTACGGCCCGACAGAGAACACCACCTTTAGTCTTTGTTATCCGGTGCCTGCTGAGTTCGATGGCCGGCAACGAGTGCCGCTGGGTCGACCAATTCGCAATTCGGTGGCCTATCTGTTGGACCGGTTTGCCCAGCCGGTGCCGTTCGGGGCGGTGGGTGAGCTTTACATCGGCGGGGCGGGGGTGGCGCGTGGCTACCTCAACCGTCCCGAGCTGACGGCGGAGCGGTTCATCGCCAGTCCGTTTGTGGAGGGCGACCGTCTGTACCGGAGCGGCGACCTTGGGCGTTATCTGCCGGACGGCAATCTGGAGTTTTTGGGCCGCAACGACGATCAGGTGAAGATCCGCGGCTTCCGCATCGAGCCGGGCGAGATCGCCGCACGGCTTTGCGAGCACGAGCTTGTCGCGATGCGGTGGTGGCGCGCGCCGACCGCGCCGGCGACCAGCACCTTGTCGCCTATGTCGTGTGTGGACCCGAGGCAGGATCGGACGACGAGGATGGAAGCGGGCTGGCCGGCGCCTTGCGCGCCCATCTGGGCGGGCGGCTGCCCGACTACATGGTGCCGGCTGCCTTCGTGCGGCTCGAGGCGCTGCCCTTGACGGCGAACGGCAAGCTCGACCGCCAGGCGCTGCCGGCCCCCGACGACGATGCCTATGCGCGGGCGGCCTATGAAGCGCCGCAGGGCGAGGTCGAGACGGCGCTGGCCGGGATCTGGCAAGAGCTCCTCGGTGTCGAGCGGTCGGACGCAACGACAACTTCTTCGAGCTCGGCGGCCACTCGCTCCTGGCGGTGCAGCTGATGGAGCGGCTGCGGCTGCTGTCGCTGGGGTGGAGTGCGCACCCTGTTTGCCAGGCCGGTGCTGGCCGATCTGGCCGCAAGCCTTGGCAGCCATCACGAGGTGGCGGTGCCGGCCAACCTGATCACCGAGCACAGCACGGCGATTACGCCGCAGATGCTGCCGCTCATCGAGCTGGCCCAGCCGGAGATCGACCGGATCGTCGCCACGGTTCCCGGCGGCGTCGGCAACATCCAGGACATTTATGGCCTGTCGCCGCTGCAGGACGGCATCCTGTTCCATCATCTGCTGGCCAGCCGGGGCGATCCCTATCTGCTGGTCTCGCAGATGGCCTTTGCCGACCGTGGCCTGTTGGAGCGCTATCTTGGCGCGGTTCAGCAGGTGGTGGATCGGCACGACATCCTGCGCACGGCCTTTGTCTGGGAGGGGCTGTCGAGCCCGGCCCAGGTGGTGTGGCGGCGTGCGCCGCTACAGTGAGCGAGGTCGAGCTGGATGACTGTGACGGTTCCGGCGCCGAGGAGCTCCGGCACCGGTTCGATCCGCGCCAGTACCGCATCGACCTTGGCCGGGCGCCGCTGATGCGGTTCGTGATCGCGCGAGAGCCCGGCAGCGGGCGCTGGCTGCTGCTGCAGCTGCTGCACCATCTGATCGGCGATCACACGACGCTGGAAGTGATGGATGCCGAGGTGCGGGCCGTGCTCGACGGGCGCGCCCATGAGCTGGCAGCGCCGCAGCCGTTCCGCAACCTGGTGGCGCAGGCGCGGCTGGGGGTTGATGCCAAGGCGCATGAAGCGTTCTTCCAGGAACAATTGGCCGACATCGACGAGCCGACCATGCCGTTCGGGCTGAGCGAGGTCTACGGCGACGGCAGCGGATCCCGCGAGGCACGGCGGATGCTGCCGCAGGCGCTCAACGATCGGCTGCGGCAACAGGCGCGGCGGCTGGGGGTGAGCCTGGCGAGCCTTTGCCATCTGGCCTGGGGGCAGGTGATGGCGCTGAGCAGCGGCCGCGAGCAGGTGGTGTTCGGCACGGTGCTGTTCGGCCGCATGCATGCCGGTGCCGGCGCCGACCGGGCGCTGGCCTGTTCATCACACCCCTGCCTGTGCGGCTTGACCTCGACGGGACCGGGGTCGAGGCGAGCGTGCGGACCACGCATGCGCGGCTTTCCGAGCTGCTGGCGCACGAGCATGCCTCGCTGCGCTGGCGCAACGCTGCAGCGGGGTGGCGGCGCCGGCGCCGCTGTTCAGCGCGCTGTTGAACTACCGTCACAACACGCCGGCGGTCGCCTGCGAAGCGGATGATGTCCTGTCCGGCCTGGAATGGCTGGGCAGCGAGGAGCGCACCAACTATCCACTGACCCTGTCGGTGGAGGATTTGGCGAGGCGCTCGCCCTGACGGCGCAGGTGGTGGAGCCGATCTCTGCGGATCGGGTCTGCGCTACATGCAGCAGGTGCTCGAGCAACTGGCCGAGGCGCTGGAGCATGCCCCCAATAGGCCGGTGCGCGACCTCGACATCCTGCCGGCCGCCGAGCGCACCTATCTGCTGGAGGATCTGAACCGGACGGCGGCGGATTATCCGTCGGAGCGGTGCATCCATGAACTGTTCGAGGCACAGGTGCAAAAGGCGCCGGAGGCGGTGGCGGTGGTCCATGAGGAGGAGCGCCTAAGCTATGGCGAGCTCAACGCGCGGGCCAACCGGGTGGCCCATCATCTGATCGCCCTTGGGGTCAGGCCGGATCAGCCGGTGGCGATCTGCCTGGAACGCAGCCCGGCGATGGTGGTGGGTCTTTTGGCGATCCTCAAGGCGGGCGGCGCCTATCTGCCGCTGGATCCGGCCTATCCGTCGGCGCGGCTGCGGCAGATTGTCGAGGATGCCGCACCGCGGCTGCTGCTTTGCGATGCCGCCGGACGCGCCGCACTCGGCCCCGAGGCGCTTGTCGATCTGACGGTGGTCGATCTGGAGACGGCCACCCCGGCCTGGGCCGAACTGCCGGCCTCGAACCCGGACCCGCATGCCCTTGGCCTGGGCCCGCGCCATCTCGCCTATGTCATCTACACCTCAGGCTCCACCGGAACCCCAAAGGGCGTCATGTCGAGCATCACAGCCTGGTCAATCTGGGGTTGGCTCAGATCGGGCTTTTTGGCGTCTGTTCAAATAGCCGTGTCGTGCAGTTCGCCTCCTTCGGTTTTGATGCAAGTGCTTGGGAGCTTGTCATGGCTTTTGGCTCAGGCGCCGCATTGCACTTGCCTGCGGACGAGCTCCGCCAGGCGAGTAACAAGCTATCGGATTACCTGCGAAGCGAAGCCATAACCCATGCGACGTTACCTCCAGCCTTGCTTCAGGCAAGCAAGGATCCGGGATGTTTGGCATCGCAAGTTCTCATTCTTGCTGGCGAACTGCCGAAAGCAGAACTCGTCCGAAGTCTGGCCCCGGCATCTATCGTCAACGCTTATGGCCCGACCGAAGCAACAGTCTGCGCGACGGTTTGGAGTTGTCCCGATGATTTTGATGGGTCAGTCGTCCCGATCGGCCGTCCGATCGCCAACACGCGGATCTACCTTCTGGACGGTCATGGTCAGCCGGTGCCGTTTGGGGCGGTGGGTGAGCTTTACATCGGCGGGGCGGGGGTGGCGCGTGGCTACCTCAACCGTCCCGAGCTGACGGCGGAGCGGTTCATCGCCAGTCCGTTTGTGGAGGGCGACCGTCTGTACCGGAGCGGCGACCTTGGGCGTTATCTGCCGGACGGCAATCTGGAGTTTTTGGGCCGCAACGACGATCAGGTGAAGATCCGCGGCTTCCGCATCGAGCCGGGCGAGATCGCCGCACGGCTTTGCGAGCACGAGCTTGTCGGCGATGCGGTGGTGGTGGCGCGCCAGGACCGCGCCGGCGACCAGCGGCTCGTCGCCTATGTGGTGGCGAAGCCGGCGCACGGATCGGACGAGGCCGATGGCGCGCAGCTTGCTGCCTCCTTGCGCGCCCATCTGGGTAGCCTGCTGCCGGACTACATGGTGCCGAGCGCCTTCGTGCGGCTGGATGGGCTGCCCTTGACACCGAACGGCAAGCTCGACCGCCAGGCGCTGCCGGCCCCCGACGACGATGCCTATGCGCGCACCGCCTATGAAGCGCCGCAGGGCGCGGTCGAGACGCTGCTGGCCGGGATCTGGCAAGAGCTCCTCGGTGTCGAGCGGGTCGGACGCAACGACAACTTCTTCGAGCTCGGCGGCCACTCGCTCCTGGCGGTGCAGCTCTCGAGCCGGCTGTCGCAGGCTGTTGGTGTCGAGCTGCCGCTGACGAGGCTGTTCGCCACGCCGGTGCTGGCGGATCTGGCGGCAAGCATCGTCGAGGCGTTGAGCCGCGCCGGTCCGCAAGAGCTGCCGGCGATTGCGGCCGTGTCGCGTCATGAGCCGCTTGTGCTGTCGTTTGCGCAGCAGCGGCTGTGGTTTTTGGCGCAGCTGGACGAGGGCAGCACCAACTATCACATTCCGCTGACCTTGCGGCTGCGTGGTGGGCTCGACCGCACCGCCTGGCAGCGCAGCCTTGACCGTTTTTTTGCCCGTCACGAGGCGCTGCGCAGTGTCTTTGTCGCACCAGAGGGCAAGCCCCGGGTTGAGGTTCTGCCGCCGGATGCGGGGCTGCCGGTGCTGGAGCACGATCTGCGGGCCCGGCCGGATGCAGAGGCAGCGCTTCTGGATCTGTGCCACGAAGAGGCGCGCACGCCATTCGATCTTGCGCGGGGGCCGCTGATCCGCGGGCGTCTGATCCGGATGTCGGATGCGGAACACGTCTTCCTGCTGACGCAGCATCATATCGTCTCGGACGGCTGGTCGCTGGGCGTGCTGCTACGTGAACTCAGTCAGCTTTACCAGGCGTTCGAGGCTGGACGGGACGATCCTTTGCCGCCGCTGGATCCAGTATCCGGATTATGCCGCCTGGCAACGCCAATGGTTGTCGGGGGAACGGCTGCAGAGCCAGGCGCAGTATTGGCGCGACACCCTGTCCGGCGCTCCGGCCCGACTTGCCTTGCCGACGGACCGTGCGCGGCCGGCCCAGCAGTCGTTTGCCGGGGCCAGTGGCCTGTTGTCATCGATGCGGATCTGACGCGGGGGCTGAAGCGGCTGAGCCGGCAGCATGGCACGACCTTGTTCATGACGGTGCTGGCGGCCTGGGCGGCGGTGCTGTCGCGTCTGTCGGGGCAGGACGACCTTGTGATCGGCGTGCCGAGCGCCAATCGAGGCCGGCGCGAGATCGAAGAGTTGATCGGCTTCTTCGTCAACACCCTGGCGCTTCGGGTCGACCTGTCGGGCGAGCCGAGCGTGTCGCAGCTTCTGGAACGGACGCGGCGCACGGCCCTGGCTGCGCAGGAGCATCAGGACCTGCCGTTCGAGCAGGTGGTGGAGATCGTCAAGCCGCCCCGGCATCTCGATCACACGCCGCTGTTCCAGGTGATGTTGGCCTGGCAGAACAACCCTGTCGGGTCGTTCGACCTTGCCGGGCTGAGCGTGGCGGCGGCCGGGGAGGGGCTCGATCAGGTCAAGTTCGATCTGGAGCTGAGCCTTGGCGAGTGTGATGAGGTCATAGCCGGAACGTTTGGTTATGCCACGGCGCTGTTCGATCAGGCGACGATCGAGCGGCAGCGTGGTTATCTGCTGGCGTTGCTGCGGGCGATGGTTGCCGATGCGGGTCAGCCGGTCGGCCGCATCGAGCTGCCGTCATCAGATGAGCGCACCTATCTGCTGGAGGATCTGAACCGGACGGCGGCGGCCTATCCGTCGGAGCGGTGCATCCATGAACTGTTCGAGGCACAGGTGCAAAAGGCGCCGGAGGCGGTGGCGGTGGTCCATGAGGAGGAGCGCCTAAGCTATGGCGAGCTCAACGCGCGGGCCAACCGGCTGGCCCATCATCTGATCGCCCTTGGGGTCAGGCCGGATCAGCCGGTGGCGATCTGCCTGGAACGCAGCCCGGCGATGGTGGTGGGTCTTTTGGCGATCCTCAAGGCGGGCGGCGCCTATCTGCCGCTGGATCCGGCCTATCCGTCGGCGCGGCTGCGGCAGATTGTCGAGGATGCCGCACCGCGGCTGCTGCTTTGCGATGCCGCCGCGCGCACTCGGCCCCGAGGCGCTTGTCGATCTGACGGTGGTCGATCTGGAGACGGCCACCCCGGCCTGGGCCGAACTGCCGGCCTCGAACCCGGACCCGCGCGCCCTTGGCCTGAGCCCGCGCCATCTCGCCTATGTCATCTACACCTCAGGCTCCACCGGAACCCCAAAGGGCGTCATGGTCGAGCATCGGGGGTTGGTCAATCTTACAGCATGGCATGTGCAAACGTTTTGTCGGCAACCAGAAACCTGCTGCACACTCACGGCTGCAGTGGCTTTCGATGCAGCACCTGGGAGCTATGGTCCGCATTATGCAATCGTAGCACATTGCTGCTCCCGCCCAGGGCGGCAGCAGGAGATTCCTCGCGTCTGTTGCAATGGTGGCGTGATCAACCACTGGACGCCGCCTTTCTAGCCACACCTGGCTACAACCGCATTGCAAGACGAGCTGGTAAATCCAAAATTGGGGTACTTGCTGATCGGTGGTGATCGTCTCCAGCGTGTTCCTTCCCGATACCGTCGCCTCTCAAGTTGATAAACAATTATGGCCCGACGGAAGTTACCGTCGTGGCAACCTCGGGACGACTTCTCAGTGACAACGCCGTGCCGCATATTGGCCGTCCGATCGCCAACACGCGGATCTACCTTCTGGACGGTCATGGTGCGCCGGTGCCGTTTGGGGCGGTGGGTGAGCTTTACATCGGCGGGGCGGGGGTGGCGCGTGGCTACCTCAACCGTCCCGAGCTGACGGCGGAGCGGTTCATCGCCAGCCCGTTTGTGGAGGGCGACCGTCTGTACCGGAGCGGCGACCTTGGGCGTTATCTGCCGGACGGCAATCTGGAGTTTTTGGGCCGCAACGACGATCAGGTGAAGATCCGCGGCTTCCGCATCGAGCCGGGCGAGATCGCCGCACGGCTTTGCGAGCACGAGCTTGTCGGCGATGCGGTGGTGGTGGCGCGCGCCGACCGCGCCGGCGACCAGCACCTTGTCGCCTATGTCGTGTGTGGACCCGAGGCAGGATCGGACGACGAGGATGGAAGCGGGCTGGCCGGCGCCTTGCGCGCCCATCTGGGCGGGCGGCTGCCCGACTACATGGTGCCGGCTGCCTTCGTGCGGCTCGAGGCGCTGCCCTTGACGGCGAACGGCAAGCTCGACCGCCAGGCGCTGCCGGCCCCCGACGACGATGCCTATGCGCGGCGGCCTATGAAGCGCCGCAGGGCGCGGTCGAGACGGCGCTGGCCGGGATCTGGCAAGAGCTCCTCGGTGTCGAGCGGGTCGGACGCAACGACAACTTCTTCGAGCTCGGCGGCCACTCGCTCCTGGCGGTGCAGCTGATGGAGCGGCTGCGGCTGCTGTCGCTGGGGGTGGAGGTGCGCACCCTGTTTGCCAGGCCGGTGCTGGCCGATCTGGCCGCAAGCCTTGGCAGCCATCACGAGGTGGCGGTGCGGCCAACCTGATCACCGAGCACAGCACGGCGATTACGCCGCAGATGCTGCCGCTCATCGAGCTGGCCCAGCCGGAGATCGACCGGATCGTCGCCACGGTTCCCGGCGGCGTCGGCAACATCCAGGACATTTATGGCCTGTCGCCGCTGCAGGACGGCATCCTGTTCCATCATCTGCTGGCCAGCCGGGGCGATCCCTATCTGCTGGTCTCGCAGATGGCCTTTGCCGACCGTGGCCTGTTGGAGCGCTATCTTGGCGCGGTTCAGCAGGTGGTGGATCGGCACGACATCCTGCGCACGGCCTTTGTCTGGGAGGGGCTGTCGAGCCCGGCCCAGGTGGTGTGGCGGCGTGCGCCGCTACAGGTGAGCGAGGTCGAGCTGGATGACTGTGACGGTTCCGGCGCCGAGGAGCTCCGGCACCGGTTCGATCCACGCCGGCAGCGCATCGACCTTGGCCGGGCGCCGCTGATGCGGTTCGTGATCGCGCGAGAGCCCGGCAGCGGGCGCTGGCTGCTGCTGCAGCTGCTGCACCATCTGATCGGCGATCACACGACGCTGGAAGTGATGGATGCCGAGGTGCGGGCCGTGCTTGACGGGCGCGCCCATGAGCTGGCAGCACCGCAGCCGTTCCGCAACCTGGTGGCGCAGGCGCGGCTGGGGGTTGATGCCAAGGCGCATGAAGCGTTCTTCCAGGAACAATTGGCCGACATCGACGAGCCGACCATGCCGTTCGGGCTGAGCGAGGTCTACGGCGACGGCAGCGGATCCCGCGAGGCACGGCGGATGCTGCCGCAGGCGCTCAACGATCGGCTGCGGCAACAGGCGCGGCGGCTGGGGGTGAGCCTGGCGAGCCTTTGCCATCTGGCCTGGGGGCAGGTGATGGCGCTGAGCAGCGGGCGCGAGCAGGTGGTGTTCGGCACGGTGCTGTTCGGCCGCATGCATGCCGGTGCCGGCGCCGACCGGGCGCTGGGCCTGTTCATCAACACCCTGCCTGTGCGGCTTGACCTCGACGGGACCGGGGTCGAGGCGAGCGTGCGGACCACGCATGCGCGGCTTTCCGAGCTGCTGGCGCACGAGCATGCCTCGCTGGCGCTGGCGCAACGCTGCAGCGGGGTGGCGGCGCCGGCGCCGCTGTTCAGCGCGCTGTTGAACTACCGTCACAACACGCCGGCCATGGCCGGCGTGGGAACAAGCGACGTGCTGTCCGGCCTGGAATGGCTGGGCAGCGAGGAGCGCACCAACTATCCACTGACCCTGTCGGTGGAGGATTCTGGCGAGGCGCTCGGCCTGACGGCGCAGGTGGTGGAGCCGATCTCCGCCGATCGGATCTGCGGCTACATGCAGCAGGTGCTCGAGCAACTGGCCGAGGCGCTGGAGCATGCCCCCAATAGGCCGGTGCGCGACCTCGACATCCTGCCGGCCGCCGAGCGCACCTATCTGCTGGAGGATCTGAACCGGACGGTGGCGACCTATCCGTCGGAGCGGTGCATCCATGAACTGTTCGAGCAACAGGTCCGGCGCGCACCCGAAGCCGTCGCCCTCGTCCATGAGGACGAAGAGCTAAGCTATGGCGAGCTCAACGCGCGGGCCAACCGGCTGGCCCATCATCTGATCGCCCTTGGGGTCAGGCCGGATCAGCCGGTGGCGATCTGCCTGGAACGCAGCCCGGCGATGGTGGTGGGTCTTTTGGCGATCCTCAAGGCGGGCGGCGCCTATCTGCCGCTGGATCCGGCCTATCCGTCGGCGCGGCTGCGGCAGATTGTCGAGGATGCCGCACCGCGGCTGCTGCTTTGCGATGCCGCCGGACGCGCCGCACTCGGCCCCGAGGCGCTTGTCGATCTGACGGTGGTCGATCTGGAGACGGCCACCCCGGCCTGGGCCGAACTGCCGGCCTCGAACCCGGACCCGCGCGCCCTTGGCCTGAGCCCGCGCCATCTCGCCTATGTCATCTACACCTCAGGCTCCACCGGAACCCCAAAGGGCGTCATGGTCGAGCATCACAGCACCGTGAACCTGCTGCATTGGAGCAGCGGCGTATTTGCGGAATCAGAGATCAGCCGCACGCTGTTTTCTACCTCGATCAGTTTTGATCTGTCCGTCTATGAGTGCTTCGTTGCGCTGTCGCAAGGAGGCACTCTTTATCTTGTCGAGGACGCGCTGGCGTTGGCGCAGACGCCCTTGGATGTCTCCTTGATCAACACGGTCCCCTCGGCGATCGCCGCTCTGGTCGACAAGCAAGCCGTGCCAGCTTCGACACGCGTCATCAATTTGGCGGGTGAGCGGCTGAAGGCAGATCTGATCGAGAGGGTCTTCGAGAGCAGTGGCGCAGAGAAGATCTGTAATCTGTACGCTCCTTCCGAGACGACGACGTACTCGACCTGGATTTGCATGCCAAGGGGAGAGGCTGTCGTTGAGACGATCGGCCGTCCGATCGCCAACACGCGGATCTACCTTCTGGACGCTCATGGTCAGCCGGTGCCGTTCGGGGCGGTGGGTGAGCTTTACATCGGCGGAGCGGGGGTTGCGCGTGGCTACCTCAACCGTCCCGAGCTGACGGCGGCGCGGTTCATCGCCAGCCCGTTTGTGGAGGGCGACCGTCTGTACCGGAGCGGCGACCTGGGGCGTTATCTGCCGGACGGCAATCTGGAGTTTTTGGGCCGCAACGACGATCAGGTGAAGATCCGCGGCTTCCGCATCGAGCCGGGCGAGATCGCCGCACGGCTTTGCGAGCACGAGCTTGTCGGCGATGCGGTGGTGGTGGCGCGCGCCGACCGCGCCGGCGACCAGCACCTTGTCGCCTATGTCGTGTGTGGACCCGAGGCAGGATCGGACGACGAGGATGGAAGCGGGCTGGCCGGCGCCTTGCGCGCCCATCTGGGCGGGCGGCTGCCCGACTACATGGTGCCGGCTGCCTTCGTGCGGCTCGAGGCGCTGCCCTTGACGGCGAACGGCAAGCTCGACCGCCAGGCGCTGCCGGCCCCCGACGACGATGCCTATGCGCGGGCGGCCTATGAAGCGCCGCAGGGCGAGGTCGAGACGGCGCTGGCCGGGATCTGGCAAGAGCTCCTCGGTGTCGAGCGGGTCGGACGCAACGACAACTTCTTCGAGCTCGGCGGCCACTCGCTCCTGGCGGTGCAGCTGATGGAGCGGCTGCGGCTGCTGTCGCTGGGGGTGGAGGTGCGCACCCTGTTTGCCAGGCCGGTGCTGGCCGATCTGGCCGCAAGCCTTGGCAGCCATCACGAGGTGGCGGTGCCGGCCAACCTGATCACCGAGCACAGCACGGCGATTACGCCGCAGATGCTGCCGCTCATCGAGCTGGCCCAGCCGGAGATCGACCGGATCGTCGCCACGGTTCCCGGCGGCGTCGGCAACATCCAGGACATTTATGGCCTGTCGCCGCTGCAGGACGGCATCCTGTTCCATCATCTGCTGGCCAGCCGGGGCGATCCCTATCTGCTGGTCTCGCAGATGGCCTTTGCCGACCGTGGCCTGTTGGAGCGCTATCTTGGCGCGGTTCAGCAGGTGGTGGATCGGCACGACATCCTGCGCACGGCCTTTGTCTGGGAGGGGCTGTCGAGCCCGGCGCAGGTTGTCTGGCGCAAGGCGGCCTTGGATGTGCGCGAGGTCGAGCTGGAGGGCTGTGATGGTTCCGGCGCCGATGAGCTCAGGCGGCGGTTCGATCCACGCCAGTACCGCATCGACCTTGGCCGGGCGCCGCTGATGCGGTTCGTGATCGCGCGCGAGCCCGGCAGCGGGCGCTGGCTGCAGCTGCAGCTGCTGCACCATCTGATCGGCGATCACACGACGCTGGAAGTGATGGATGCCGAGGTGCGGGCCGTGCTTGACGGGCGCGCCCATGAGCTGGCAGCGCCGCAGCCGTTCCGCAACCTGGTGGCGCAGGCGCGGCTGGGGGTTGATGCCAAGGCGCATGAAGCGTTCTTCCAGGAACAATTGGCCGACATCGACGAGCCGACCATGCCGTTCGGGCTGAGCGAGGTCTACGGCGACGGCAGCGGATCCCGCGAGGCACGGCGGATGCTGCCGCAGGCGCTCAACGATCGGCTGCGGCAACAGGCGCGGCGGCTGGGGGTGAGCCTGGCGAGCCTTTGCCATCTGGCCTGGGGGCAGGTGGTGGCGCTGAGCAGCGGGCGCGAGCAGGTGGTGTTCGGCACGGTGCTGTTCGGCCGCATGCATGCCGGTGCCGGCGCCGACCGGGCGCTGGGCCTGTTCATCAACACCCTGCCTGTGCGGCTTGACCTCGACGGGACCGGGGTCGAGGCGAGCGTGCGGACCACGCATGCGCGGCTTTCCGAGCTGCTGGCGCACGAGCATGCCTCGCTGGCGCTGGCGCAACGCTGCAGCGGGGTGGCGGCGCCGGCGCCGCTGTTCAGCGCGCTGTTGAACTACCGTCACAACACGCCGGCCATCGCCTGCGAAGCGGATGATGTCCTGTCCGGCATGGAATGGCTGGGCAGCGAGGAGCGCACCAACTATCCACTGACCCTGTCGGTGGAGGATTCTGGCGAGGCGCTCGCCCTGACGGCGCAGGTGGTGGAGCCGATCTCTGCGGATCGGGTCTGCGGCTACATGCAGCAGGTGCTCGAGCAACTGGCCGAGGCGCTGGAGCATGCCCCCAATAGGCCGGTGCGCGACCTCGACATCCTGCCGGCCGCCGAGCGCACCTATCTGCTGGAGGATCTGAACCGGACGGCGGCGGATTATCCGTCGGAGCGGTGCATCCATGAACTGTTCGAGGCACAGGTGCAAAAGGCGCCGGAGGCGGTGGCGGTGGTCCATGAGGAGGAGCGCCTAAGCTATGGCGAGCTCAACGCGCGGGCCAACCGGGTGGCCCATCATCTGATCGCCCTTGGGGTCAGGCCGGATCAGCCGGTGGCGATCTGCCTGGAACGCAGCCCGGCGATGGTGGTGGGTCTTTTGGCGATCCTCAAGGCGGGCGGCGCCTATCTGCCGCTGGATCCGGCCTATCCGTCGGCGCGGCTGCGGCAGATTGTCGAGGATGCCGCACCGCGGCTGCTGCTTTGCGATGCCGCCGGACGCGCCGCACTCGGCCCCGAGGCGCTTGTCGATCTGACGGTGGTCGATCTGGAGACGGCCACCCCGGCCTGGGCCGAACTGCCGGCCTCGAACCCGGACCCGCATGCCCTTGGCCTGGGCCCGCGCCATCTCGCCTATGTCATCTACACCTCAGGCTCCACCGGAACCCCAAAGGGCGTCATGGTCGAGCATCACAGCCTGGTCAATCTGGGGTTGGCTCAGATCGGGCTTTTTGGCGTCTGTTCAAATAGCCGTGTCGTGCAGTTCGCCTCCTTCGGTTTTGATGCAAGTGCTTGGGAGCTTGTCATGGCTTTTGGCTCAGGCGCCGCATTGCACTTGCCTGCGGACGAGCTCCGCCAGGCGAGTAACAAGCTATCGGATTACCTGCGAAGCGAAGCCATAACCCATGCGACGTTACCTCCAGCCTTGCTTCAGGCAAGCAAGGATCCGGGATGTTTGGCATCGCAAGTTCTCATTCTTGCTGGCGAACTGCCGAAAGCAGAACTCGTCCGAAGTCTGGCCCCGGCATCTATCGTCAACGCTTATGGCCCGACCGAAGCAACAGTCTGCGCGACGGTTTGGAGTTGTCCCGATGATTTTGATGGGTCAGTCGTCCCGATCGGCCGTCCGATCGCCAACACGCGGATCTACCTTCTGGACGGTCATGGTCAGCCGGTGCCGTTTGGGGCGGTGGGTGAGCTTTACATCGGCGGGGCGGGGGTGGCGCGTGGCTACCTCAACCGTCCCGAGCTGACGGCGGAGCGGTTCATCGCCAGTCCGTTTGTGGAGGGCGACCGTCTGTACCGGAGCGGCGACCTTGGGCGTTATCTGCCGGACGGCAATCTGGAGTTTTTGGGCCGCAACGACGATCAGGTGAAGATCCGCGGCTTCCGCATCGAGCCGGGCGAGATCGCCGCACGGCTTTGCGAGCACGAGCTTGTCGGCGATGCGGTGGTGGTGGCGCGCGCCGACCGCGCCGGCGACCAGCACCTTGTCGCCTATGTCGTGTGTGGACCCGAGGCAGGATCGGACGACGAGGATGGAAGCGGGCTGGCCGGCGCCTTGCGCGCCCATCTGGGTAGCCTGCTGCCGGACTACATGGTGCCGAGCGCCTTCGTGCGGCTGGATGGGCTGCCGCTGACACCGAACGGCAAGCTCGACCGCCAGGCGCTGCCGGCCCCCGACGACGATGCCTATGCGCGGGCGGCCTATGAAGCGCCGCAGGGCGCGGTCGAGACGGCGCTGGCCGGGATCTGGCAAGAGCTCCTCGGTGTCGAGCGGGTCGGACGCAACGACAACTTCTTCGAGCTCGGCGGCCACTCGCTCCTGGCGGTGCAGCTGATGGAGCGGCTGCGGCTGCTGTCGCTGGGGGTGGAGGTGCGCACCCTGTTTGCCAGGCCGGTGCTGGCCGATCTGGCCGCAAGCCTTGGCAGCCATCACGAGGTGGCGGTGCCGGCCAACCTGATCACCGAGCACAGCACGGCGATTACGCCGCAGATGCTGCCGCTCATCGAGCTGGCCCAGCCGGAGATCGACCGGATCGTCGCCACGGTTCCCGGCGGCGTCGGCAACATCCAGGACATTTATGGCCTGTCGCCGCTGCAGGACGGCATCCTGTTCCATCATCTGCTGGCCAGCCGGGGCGATCCCTATCTGCTGGTCTCGCAGATGGCCTTTGCCGACCGTGGCCTGTTGGAGCGCTATCTTGGCGCGGTTCAGCAGGTGGTGGATCGGCACGACATCCTGCGCACGGCCTTTGTCTGGGAGGGGCTGTCGAGCCCGGCCCAGGTGGTGTGGCGGCGTGCGCCGCTACAGGTGAGCGAGGTCGAGCTGGATGACTGTGACGGTTCCGGCGCCGAGGAGCTCCGGCACCGGTTCGATCCACGCCGGCAGCGCATCGACCTTGGCCGGGCGCCGCTGATGCGGTTCGTGATCGCGCGAGAGCCCGGCAGCGGGCGCTGGCTGCTGCTGCAGCTGCTGCACCATCTGATCGGCGATCACACGACGCTGGAAGTGATGGATGCCGAGGTGCGGGCCGTGCTTGACGGGCGCGCCCATGAGCTGGCAGCACCGCAGCCGTTCCGCAACCTGGTGGCGCAGGCGCGGCTGGGGGTTGATGCCAAGGCGCATGAAGCGTTCTTCCGGGAACAATTGGCCGACATCGACGAGCCGACCATGCCGTTCGGGCTGAGCGAGGTCTACGGCGACGGCAGCGGATCCCGCGAGGCACGGCGGATGCTGCCGCAGGCGCTCAACGATCGGCTGCGGCAACAGGCGCGGCGGCTGGGGGTGAGCCTGGCGAGCCTTTGCCATCTGGCCTGGGGGCAGGTGGTGGCGCTGAGCAGCGGGCGCGAGCAGGTGGTGTTCGGCACGGTGCTGTTCGGCCGCATGCATGCCGGTGCCGGCGCCGACCGGGCGCTGGGCCTGTTCATCAACACCCTGCCTGTGCGGCTTGACCTCGACGGGACCGGGGTCGAGGCGAGCGTGCGGACCACGCATGCGCGGCTTTCCGAGCTGCTGGCGCACGAGCATGCCTCGCTGGCGCTGGCGCAACGCTGCAGCGGGGTGGCGGCGCCGGCGCCGCTGTTCAGCGCGCTGTTGAACTACCGTCACAACACGCCGGCGGTCGCCTGCGAAGCGGATGATGTCCTGTCCGGCATGGAATGGCTGGGCGGCGAGGAGCGCACCAACTATCCACTGACCCTGTCGGTGGAGGATTCTGGCGAGGCACTCGGCCTGACGGCGCAGGTGGTGGAGCCGATCTCCGCCGATCGGATCTGCGGCTACATGCAGCAGGTGCTCGAGCAACTGGCCGAGGCGCTGGAGCATGCCCCCAATAGGCCGGTGCGCGACCTCGACATCCTGCCGGCCGCCGAGCGCACCTATCTGCTGGAGGATCTGAACCGGACGGCGGCGACCTATCCGTCGGAGCGGTGCATCCATGAACTGTTCGAGCAACAGGTCCGGCGCGCACCCGAAGCCGTCGCCCTCGTCCATGAGGAGGAGCGCCTAAGCTATGGCGAGCTCAACGCGCGGGCCAACCGGCTGGCCCATCATCTGATCGCCCTTGGGGTCAGGCCGGATCAGCCGGTGGCGATCTGCCTGGAACGCAGCCCGGCGATGGTGGTGGGTCTTTTGGCGATCCTCAAGGCGGGCGGCGCCTATCTGCCGCTGGATCCGGCCTATCCGTCGGCGCGGCTGCGGCAGATTGTCGAGGATGCCGCACCGCGGCTGCTGCTTTGCGATGCCGCCGGACGCGCCGCACTCGGCCCCGAGGCGCTTGTCGATCTGACGGTGGTCGATCTGGAGACGGCCACCCCGGCCTGGGCCGAACTGCCGGCCTCGAACCCGGACCCGCGCGCCCTTGGCCTGAGCCCGCGCCATCTCGCCTATGTCATCTACACCTCAGGCTCCACCGGAACCCCAAAGGGCGTCATGGTCGAGCATCACAGCACCGTGAACCTGCTGCATTGGAGCAGCGGCGTATTTGCGGAATCAGAGATCAGCCGCACGCTGTTTTCTACCTCGATCAGTTTTGATCTGTCCGTCTATGAGTGCTTCGTTGCGCTGTCGCAAGGAAGCAGTCTTTATCTTGTCGAGGACGCGCTGGCGTTGGCGCAGACGCCCTTGGATGTCTCCTTGATCAACACGGTCCCCTCGGCGATCGCCGCTCTGGTCGACAAGCAAGCCGTGCCAGCTTCGACACGCGTCATCAATTTGGCGGGTGAGCGGCTGAAGGCAGATCTGATCGAGAGGGTCTTCGAGAGCAGTGGCGCAGAGAAGATCTGTAATCTGTACGCTCCTTCCGAGACGACGACGTACTCGACCTGGATTTGCATGCCAAGGGAGAGGCTGTCGTTGAGACGATCGGCCGTCCGATCGCCAACACGCGGATCTACCTTCTGGACGCTCATGGTCAGCCGGTGCCGTTCGGGGCGGTGGGTGAGCTTTACATCGGCGGAGCGGGGGTGGCGCGTGGCTACCTCAACCGTCCCGAGCTGACGGCGGAGCGGTTCATCGCCAGCCCGTTTGTGGAGGGCGACCGTCTGTACCGGAGCGGCGACCTGGGGCGTTATCTGCCGGACGGCAATCTGGAGTTTTTGGGCCGCAACGACGATCAGGTGAAGATCCGCGGCTTCCGCATCGAGCCGGGCGAGATCGCCGCACGGCTTTGCGAGCACGAGCTTGTCGGCGATGCGGTGGTGGTGGCGCGCCAGGACCGCGCCGGCGACCAGCGGCTCGTCGCCTATGTGGTGGCGAAGCCGGCGCACGGATCGGACGAGGCCGATGGCGCGCAGCTTGCTGCCTCCTTGCGCGCCCATCTGGGTAGCCTGCTGCCGGACTACATGGTGCCGAGCGCCTTCGTGCGGCTGGATGGGCTGCCGCTGACACCGAACGGCAAGCTCGACCGCCAGGCGCTGCCGGCCCCCGACGACGATGCCTATGCGCGGGCGGCCTATGAAGCGCCGCAGGGCGAGGTCGAGACGGCGCTGGCCGGGATCTGGCAAGAGCTCCTCGGTGTCGAGCGGGTCGGACGCAACGACAACTTCTTCGAGCTCGGCGGCCACTCGCTCCTGGCGGTGCAGCTGATGGAGCGGCTGCGGCTGCTGTCGCTGGGGGTGGAGGTGCGCACCCTGTTTGCCAGGCCGGTGCTGGCCGATCTGGCCGCAAGCCTTGGCAGCCATCACGAGGTGGCGGTGCCGGCCAACCTGATCACCGAGCACAGCACGGCGATTACGCCGCAGATGCTGCCGCTCATCGAGCTGGCCCAGCCGGAGATCGACCGGATCGTCGCCACGGTTCCCGGCGGCGTCGGCAACATCCAGGACATTTATGGCCTGTCGCCGCTGCAGGACGGCATCCTGTTCCATCATCTGCTGGCCAGCCGGGGCGATCCCTATCTGCTGGTCTCGCAGATGGCCTTTGCCGACCGTGGCCTGTTGGAGCGCTATCTTGGCGCGGTTCAGCAGGTGGTGGATCGGCACGACATCCTGCGCACGGCCTTTGTCTGGGAGGGGCTGTCGAGCCCGGCCCAGGTGGTGTGGCGGCGTGCGCCGCTACAGGTGAGCGAGGTCGAGCTGGATGACTGTGACGGTTCCGGCGCCGAGGAGCTCCGGCACCGGTTCGATCCACGCCGGCAGCGCATCGACCTTGGCCGGGCGCCGCTGATGCGGTTCGTGATCGCGCGAGAGCCCGGCAGCGGGCGCTGGCTGCTGCTGCAGCTGCTGCACCATCTGATCGGCGATCACACGACGCTGGAAGTGATGGATGCCGAGGTGCGGGCCGTGCTTGACGGGCGCGCCCATGAGCTGGCAGCACCGCAGCCGTTCCGCAACCTGGTGGCGCAGGCGCGGCTGGGGGTTGATGCCAAGGCGCATGAAGCGTTCTTCCAGGAACAATTGGCCGACATCGACGAGCCGACCATGCCGTTCGGGCTGAGCGAGGTCTACGGCGACGGCAGCGGATCCCGCGAGGCACGGCGGATGCTGCCGCAGGCGCTCAACGATCGGCTGCGGCAACAGGCGCGGCGGCTGGGGGTGAGCCTGGCGAGCCTTTGCCATCTGGCCTGGGGGCAGGTGATGGCGCTGAGCAGCGGGCGCGAGCAGGTGGTGTTCGGCACGGTGCTGTTCGGCCGCATGCATGCCGGTGCCGGCGCCGACCGGGCGCTGGGCCTGTTCATCAACACCCTGCCTGTGCGGCTTGACCTCGACGGGACCGGGGTCGAGGCGAGCGTGCGGACCACGCATGCGCGGCTTTCCGAGCTGCTGGCGCACGAGCATGCCTCGCTGGCGCTGGCGCAACGCTGCAGCGGGGTGGCGGCGCCGGCGCCGCTGTTCAGCGCGCTGTTGAACTACCGTCACAACACGCCGGCCATGGCCGGCGTGGGAACAAGCGACGTGCTGTCCGGCCTGGAATGGCTGGGCAGCGAGGAGCGCACCAACTATCCACTGACCCTGTCGGTGGAGGATTCTGGCGAGGCGCTCGGCCTGACGGCGCAGGTGGTGGAGCCGATCTCCGCCGATCGGATCTGCGGCTACATGCAGCAGGTGCTCGAGCAACTGGCCGAGGCGCTGGAGCATGCCCCCAATAGGCCGGTGCGCGACCTCGACATCCTGCCGGCCGCCGAGCGCACCTATCTGCTGGAGGATCTGAACCGGACGGTGGCGACCTATCCGTCGGAGCGGTGCATCCATGAACTGTTCGAGCAACAGGTCCGGCGCGCACCCGAAGCCGTCGCCCTCGTCCATGAGGACGAAGAGCTAAGCTATGGCGAGCTCAACGCGCGGGCCAACCGGCTGGCCCATCATCTGATCGCCCTTGGGGTCAGGCCGGATCAGCCGGTGGCGATCTGCCTGGAACGCAGCCCGGCGATGGTGGTGGGTCTTTTGGCGATCCTCAAGGCGGGCGGCGCCTATCTGCCGCTGGATCCGGCCTATCCGTCGGCGCGGCTGCGGCAGATTGTCGAGGATGCCGCACCGCGGCTGCTGCTTTGCGATGCCGCCGGACGCGCCGCACTCGGCCCCGAGGCGCTTGTCGATCTGACGGTGGTCGATCTGGAGACGGCCACCCCGGCCTGGGCCGAACTGCCGGCCTCGAACCCGGACCCGCGCGCCCTTGGCCTGAGCCCGCGCCATCTCGCCTATGTCATCTACACCTCAGGCTCCACCGGAACCCCAAAGGGCGTCATGGTCGAGCATCACAGCACCGTGAACCTGCTGCATTGGAGCAGCGGCGTATTTGCGGAATCAGAGATCAGCCGCACGCTGTTTTCTACCTCGATCAGTTTTGATCTGTCCGTCTATGAGTGCTTCGTTGCGCTGTCGCAAGGAGGCACTCTTTATCTTGTCGAGGACGCGCTGGCGTTGGCGCAGACGCCCTTGGATGTCTCCTTGATCAACACGGTCCCCTCGGCGATCGCCGCTCTGGTCGACAAGCAAGCCGTGCCAGCTTCGACACGCGTCATCAATTTGGCGGGTGAGCGGCTGAAGGCAGATCTGATCGAGAGGGTCTTCGAGAGCAGTGGCGCAGAGAAGATCTGTAATCTGTACGCTCCTTCCGAGACGACGACGTACTCGACCTGGATTTGCATGCCAAGGGGAGAGGCTGTCGTTGAGACGATCGGCCGTCCGATCGCCAACACGCGGATCTACCTTCTGGACGCTCATGGTCAGCCGGTGCCGTTCGGGGCGGTGGGTGAGCTTTACATCGGCGGAGCGGGGGTTGCGCGTGGCTACCTCAACCGTCCCGAGCTGACGGCGGCGCGGTTCATCGCCAGCCCGTTTGTGGAGGGCGACCGTCTGTACCGGAGCGGCGACCTGGGGCGTTATCTGCCGGACGGCAATCTGGAGTTTTTGGGCCGCAACGACGATCAGGTGAAGATCCGCGGCTTCCGCATCGAGCCGGGCGAGATCGCCGCACGGCTTTGCGAGCACGAGCTTGTCGGCGATGCGGTGGTGGTGGCGCGCGCCGACCGCGCCGGCGACCAGCACCTTGTCGCCTATGTCGTGTGTGGACCCGAGGCAGGATCGGACGACGAGGATGGAAGCGGGCTGGCCGGCGCCTTGCGCGCCCATCTGGGCGGGCGGCTGCCCGACTACATGGTGCCGGCTGCCTTCGTGCGGCTCGAGGCGCTGCCCTTGACGGCGAACGGCAAGCTCGACCGCCAGGCGCTGCCGGCCCCCGACGACGATGCCTATGCGCGGGCGGCCTATGAAGCGCCGCAGGGCGAGGTCGAGACGGCGCTGGCCGGGATCTGGCAAGAGCTCCTCGGTGTCGAGCGGGTCGGACGCAACGACAACTTCTTCGAGCTCGGCGGCCACTCGCTCCTGGCGGTGCAGCTGATGGAGCGGCTGCGGCTGCTGTCGCTGGGGGTGGAGGTGCGCACCCTGTTTGCCAGGCCGGTGCTGGCCGATCTGGCCGCAAGCCTTGGCAGCCATCACGAGGTGGCGGTGCCGGCCAACCTGATCACCGAGCACAGCACGGCGATTACGCCGCAGATGCTGCCGCTCATCGAGCTGGCCCAGCCGGAGATCGACCGGATCGTCGCCACGGTTCCCGGCGGCGTCGGCAACATCCAGGACATTTATGGCCTGTCGCCGCTGCAGGACGGCATCCTGTTCCATCATCTGCTGGCCAGCCGGGGCGATCCCTATCTGCTGGTCTCGCAGATGGCCTTTGCCGACCGTGGCCTGTTGGAGCGCTATCTTGGCGCGGTTCAGCAGGTGGT
The DNA here is from genome assembly GCF_001679785.1 of Rhizobium leguminosarum. Classification (NCBI taxonomy): domain Bacteria; kingdom Pseudomonadati; phylum Pseudomonadota; class Alphaproteobacteria; order Hyphomicrobiales; family Rhizobiaceae; genus Rhizobium; species Rhizobium leguminosarum. Next base: position 283,189 of record NZ_CP016292.1, on the reverse strand, counting down.
GGATCGGCACGACATCCTGCGCACGGCCTTTGTCTGGGAGGGGCTGTCGAGCCCGGCGCAGGTTGTCTGGCGCAAGGCGGCCTTGGATGTGCGCGAGGTCGAGCTGGAGGGCTGTGATGGTTCCGGCGCCGATGAGCTCAGGCGGCGGTTCGATCCACGCCAGTACCGCATCGACCTTGGCCGGGCGCCGCTGATGCGGTTCGTGATCGCGCGCGAGCCCGGCAGCGGGCGCTGGCTGCAGCTGCAGCTGCTGCACCATCTGATCGGCGATCACACGACGCTGGAAGTGATGGATGCCGAGGTGCGGGCCGTGCTTGACGGGCGCGCCCATGAGCTGGCAGCGCCGCAGCCGTTCCGCAACCTGGTGGCGCAGGCGCGGCTGGGGGTTGATGCCAAGGCGCATGAAGCGTTCTTCCAGGAACAATTGGCCGACATCGACGAGCCGACCATGCCGTTCGGGCTGAGCGAGGTCTACGGCGACGGCAGCGGATCCCGCGAGGCACGGCGGATGCTGCCGCAGGCGCTCAACGATCGGCTGCGGCAACAGGCGCGGCGGCTGGGGGTGAGCCTGGCGAGCCTTTGCCATCTGGCCTGGGGGCAGGTGGTGGCGCTGAGCAGCGGGCGCGAGCAGGTGGTGTTCGGCACGGTGCTGTTCGGCCGCATGCATGCCGGTGCCGGCGCCGACCGGGCGCTGGGCCTGTTCATCAACACCCTGCCTGTGCGGCTTGACCTCGACGGGACCGGGGTCGAGGCGAGCGTGCGGACCACGCATGCGCGGCTTTCCGAGCTGCTGGCGCACGAGCATGCCTCGCTGGCGCTGGCGCAACGCTGCAGCGGGGTGGCGGCGCCGGCGCCGCTGTTCAGCGCGCTGTTGAACTACCGTCACAACACGCCGGCCATCGCCTGCGAAGCGGATGATGTCCTGTCCGGCATGGAATGGCTGGGCAGCGAGGAGCGCACCAACTATCCACTGACCCTGTCGGTGGAGGATTCTGGCGAGGCGCTCGCCCTGACGGCGCAGGTGGTGGAGCCGATCTCTGCGGATCGGGTCTGCGGCTACATGCAGCAGGTGCTCGAGCAACTGGCCGAGGCGCTGGAGCATGCCCCCAATAGGCCGGTGCGCGACCTCGACATCCTGCCGGCCGCCGAGCGCACCTATCTGCTGGAGGATCTGAACCGGACGGCGGCGGATTATCCGTCGGAGCGGTGCATCCATGAACTGTTCGAGGCACAGGTGCAAAAGGCGCCGGAGGCGGTGGCGGTGGTCCATGAGGAGGAGCGCCTAAGCTATGGCGAGCTCAACGCGCGGGCCAACCGGGTGGCCCATCATCTGATCGCCCTTGGGGTCAGGCCGGATCAGCCGGTGGCGATCTGCCTGGAACGCAGCCCGGCGATGGTGGTGGGTCTTTTGGCGATCCTCAAGGCGGGCGGCGCCTATCTGCCGCTGGATCCGGCCTATCCGTCGGCGCGGCTGCGGCAGATTGTCGAGGATGCCGCACCGCGGCTGCTGCTTTGCGATGCCGCCGGACGCGCCGCACTCGGCCCCGAGGCGCTTGTCGATCTGACGGTGGTCGATCTGGAGACGGCCACCCCGGCCTGGGCCGAACTGCCGGCCTCGAACCCGGACCCGCATGCCCTTGGCCTGGGCCCGCGCCATCTCGCCTATGTCATCTACACCTCAGGCTCCACCGGAACCCCAAAGGGCGTCATGGTCGAGCATCACAGCCTGGTCAATCTGGGGTTGGCTCAGATCGGGCTTTTTGGCGTCTGTTCAAATAGCCGTGTCGTGCAGTTCGCCTCCTTCGGTTTTGATGCAAGTGCTTCGGAGCTTGTCATGGCTTTTGGCTCAGGCGCCGCATTGCACTTGCCTGCGGACGAGCTCCGCCAGGCGAGTAACAAGCTATCGGATTACCTGCGAAGCGAAGCCATAACCCATGCGACGTTACCTCCAGCCTTGCTTCAGGCAAGCAAGGATCCGGGATGTTTGGCATCGCAAGTTCTCATTCTTGCTGGCGAACTGCCGAAAGCAGAACTCGTCCGAAGTCTGGCCCCGGCATCTATCGTCAACGCTTATGGCCCGACCGAAGCAACAGTCTGCGCGACGGTTTGGAGTTGTCCCGATGATTTTGATGGGTCAGTCGTCCCGATCGGCCGTCCGATCGCCAACACGCGGATCTACCTTCTGGACGGTCATGGTCAGCCGGTGCCGTTTGGGGCGGTGGGTGAGCTTTACATCGGCGGGGCGGGGGTGGCGCGTGGCTACCTCAACCGTCCCGAGCTGACGGCGGAGCGGTTCATCGCCAGTCCGTTTGTGGAGGGCGACCGTCTGTACCGGAGCGGCGACCTTGGGCGTTATCTGCCGGACGGCAATCTGGAGTTTTTGGGCCGCAACGACGATCAGGTGAAGATCCGCGGCTTCCGCATCGAGCCGGGCGAGATCGCCGCACGGCTTTGCGAGCACGAGCTTGTCGGCGATGCGGTGGTGGTGGCGCGCCAGGACCGCGCCGGCGACCAGCGGCTCGTCGCCTATGTGGTGGCGAAGCCGGCGCACGGATCGGACGAGGCCGATGGCGCGCAGCTTGCTGCCTCCTTGCGCGCCCATCTGGGTAGCCTGCTGCCGGACTACATGGTGCCGAGCGCCTTCGTGCGGCTGGATGGGCTGCCCTTGACACCGAACGGCAAGCTCGACCGCCAGGCGCTGCCGGCCCCCGACGACGATGCCTATGCGCGCACCGCCTATGAAGCGCCGCAGGGCGCGGTCGAGACGCTGCTGGCCGGGATCTGGCAAGAGCTCCTCGGTGTCGAGCGGGTCGGACGCAACGACAACTTCTTCGAGCTCGGCGGCCACTCGCTCCTGGCGGTGCAGCTGATGGAGCGGCTGCGGCTGCTGTCGCTGGGGGTGGAGGTGCGCACCCTGTTTGCCAGGCCGGTGCTGGCCGATCTGGCCGCAAGCCTTGGCAGCCATCACGAGGTGGCGGTGCCGGCCAACCTGATCACCGAGCACAGCACGGCGATTACGCCGCAGATGCTGCCGCTCATCGAGCTGGCCCAGCCGGAGATCGACCGGATCGTCGCCACGGTTCCCGGCGGCGTCGGCAACATCCAGGACATTTATGGCCTGTCGCCGCTGCAGGACGGCATCCTGTTCCATCATCTGCTGGCCAGCCGGGGCGATCCCTATCTGCTGGTCTCGCAGATGGCCTTTGCCGACCGTGGCCTGTTGGAGCGCTATCTTGGCGCGGTTCAGCAGGTGGTGGATCGGCACGACATCCTGCGCACGGCCTTTGTCTGGGAGGGGCTGTCGAGCCCGGCCCAGGTGGTGTGGCGGCGTGCGCCGCTACAGGTGAGCGAGGTCGAGCTGGATGACTGTGACGGTTCCGGCGCCGAGGAGCTCCGGCGGCGGTTCGATCCACGCCGGCAGCGCATCGACCTTGGCCGGGCGCCGCTGATGCGGTTCGTGATCGCGCGAGAGCCCGGCAGCGGGCGCTGGCTGCTGCTGCAGCTGCTGCACCATCTGATCGGCGATCACACGACGCTGGAAGTGATGGATGCCGAGGTGCGGGCCGTGCTTGACGGGCGCGCCCATGAGCTGGCAGCACCGCAGCCGTTCCGCAACCTGGTGGCGCAGGCGCGGCTGGGGGTTGATGCCAAGGCGCATGAAGCGTTCTTCCGGGAACAATTGGCCGACATCGACGAGCCGACCATGCCGTTCGGGCTGAGCGAGGTCTACGGCGACGGCAGCGGATCCCGCGAGGCACGGCGGATGCTGCCGCAGGCGCTCAACGATCGGCTGCGGCAACAGGCGCGGCGGCTGGGGGTGAGCCTGGCGAGCCTTTGCCATCTGGCCTGGGGGCAGGTGGTGGCGCTGAGCAGCGGCCGCGAGCAGGTGGTGTTCGGCACGGTGCTGTTCGGCCGCATGCATGCCGGTGCCGGCGCCGACCGGGCGCTGGGCCTGTTCATCAACACCCTGCCTGTGCGGCTTGACCTCGACGGGACCGGGGTCGAGGCGAGCGTGCGGACCACGCATGCGCGGCTTTCCGAGCTGCTGGCGCACGAGCATGCCTCGCTGGCGCTGGCGCAACGCTGCAGCGGGGTGGCGGCGCCGGCGCCGCTGTTCAGCGCGCTGTTGAACTACCGTCACAACACGCCGGCGGTCGCCTGCGAAGCGGATGATGTCCTGTCCGGCATGGAATGGCTGGGCAGCGAGGAGCGCACCAACTATCCACTGACCCTGTCGGTGGAGGATTCTGGCGAGGCGCTCGGCCTGACGGCGCAGGTGGTGGAGCCGATCTCTGCGGATCGGGTCTGCGGCTACATGCAGCAGGTGCTCGAGCAACTGGCCGAGGCGCTGGAGCATGCCCCCAATAGGCCGGTGCGCGACCTCGACATCCTGCCGGCCGCCGAGCGCACCTATCTGCTGGAGGATCTGAACCGGACGGCGGCGACCTATCCGTCGGAGCGGTGCATCCATGAGCTGTTCGAGCAACAGGTCCGGCGCGCACCCGAAGCCGTCGCCCTCGTCCATGAGGACGAAGAGCTAAGCTATGGCGAGCTCAACGCGCGGGCCAACCGGCTGGCCCATCATCTGATCGCCCTTGGGGTCAGGCCGGATCAGCCGGTGGCGATCTGCCTGGAACGCAGCCCGGCGATGGTGGTGGGTCTTTTGGCGATCCTCAAGGCGGGCGGCGCCTATCTGCCGCTGGATCCGGCCTATCCGTCGGCGCGGCTGCGGCAGATTGTCGAGGATGCCGCACCGCGGCTGCTGCTTTGCGATGCCGCCGGACGCGCCGCACTCGGCCCCGAGGCGCTTGTCGATCTGACGGTGGTCGATCTGACGGTGGTCGATCTGGAGACGGCCACCCCGGCCTGGGCCGAACTGCCGGCCTCGAACCCGGACCCGCGCGCCCTTGGCCTGAGCCCGCGCCATCTCGCCTATGTCATCTACACCTCAGGCTCCACCGGAACACCCAAAGGGGCACAGAATGAGCATCGGGCTATTCTCAATCGCCTGATCTGGATGCAGAAAGCCTACGCTCTTAATGCGACTGATGTCGTCTTGCAGAAGACGCCATTTGGCTTCGACGTCTCGGCCTGGGAATTCTTCTGGACGTTGCTTGAGGGGGCGACCCTGGTACTGGCGCCTCCGGCTGCACACAAAGATCCAGATGCCCTTGTAAACCTTATAATCAGTCATCGCATCACCACTGCGCACTTTGTACCATCCATGCTGGTCAGCTTTATGGAGGCGAAGAGCGTTGATCGCTGCACATCACTGCAGCGTCTCGTGTGCAGTGGCGAGGCACTTGCTGCCTCCCTTGCGCACAAGGTTCGGCGCGTATTGCCTTGGACTGGCCTGCACAATCTATATGGTCCCACGGAAGCTGCTATCGACGTGACGGTTTGGAGTTGTCCGGCTGATTTTGACGGGTCAGTCGTCCCGATCGGCCGTCCGATCGCCAACACGCGGATCTACCTTCTGGACGCTCATGGTCAGCCGGTGCCGTTCGGGGCGGTGGGTGAGCTTTACATCGGCGGAGCGGGGGTTGCGCGTGGCTACCTCAACCGTCCCGAGCTGACGGCGGCGCGGTTCATCGCCAGTCCGTTTGTGGAGGGCGACCGTCTGTACCGGAGCGGCGACCTGGGTCGTTATCTGCCGGACGGCAATCTGGAGTTTTTGGGCCGCAACGACGACCAGGTGAAGATCCGCGGCTTCCGCATCGAGCCGGGCGAGATCGCCGCACGGCTTTGCGAGCACGAGCTTGTCGGCGATGCGGTGGTGGTGGCGCGCCAGGACCGCGCCGGCGACCAGCACCTTGTCGCCTATGTCGTGTGTGGACCCGAGGCAGGATCGGACGACGAGGATGGAAGCGGGCTGGCCGGCGCCTTGCGCGCCCATCTGGGCGGGCGGCTGCCGACTACATGGTGCCGAGCGCCTTCGTGCGGCTGGATGGGCTGCCCTTGACACCGAACGGCAAGCTCGACCGCCAGGCGCTGCCGGCCCCCGACGACGATGCCTATGCGCGCACCGCCTATGAAGCGCCGCAGGGCGCGGTCGAGACGCTGCTGGCCGGGATCTGGCAAGAGCTCCTCGGTGTCGAGCGGGTCGGACGCAACGACAACTTCTTCGAGCTCGGCGGCCACTCGCTCCTGGCGGTGCAGCTCTCGAGCCGGCTGTCGCAGGCTGTTGGTGTCGAGCTGCCGCTGACGAGGCTGTTCGCCACGCCGGTGCTGGCGGATCTGGCGGCAAGCATCGTCGAGGCGTTGAGCCGCGCCGGTCCGCAAGAGCTGCCGGCGATTGCGGCCGTGTCGCGTCATGAGCCGCTTGTGCTGTCGTTTGCGCAGCAGCGGCTGTGGTTTTTGGCGCAGCTGGACGAGGGCAGCACCAACTATCACATTCCGCTGACCTTGCGGCTGCGTGGTGGGCTCGACCGCACCGCCTGGCAGCGCAGCCTTGACCGTTTTTTTGCCCGTCACGAGGCGCTGCGCAGTGTCTTTGTCGCACCAGAGGGCAAGCCCCGGGTTGAGGTTCTGCCGCCGGATGCGGGGCTGCCGGTGCTGGAGCACGATCTGCGGGCCCGGCCGGATGCAGAGGCAGCGCTTCTGGATCTGTGCCACGAAGAGGCGCGCACGCCATTCGATCTTGCGCGGGGCCGCTGATCCGCGGGCGTCTGATCCGGATGTCGGATGCGGAACACGTCTTCCTGCTGACGCAGCATCATATCGTCTCGGACGGCTGGTCGCTGGGCGTGCTGCTACGTGAACTCAGTCAGCTTTACCAGGCGTTCGAGGCTGGACGGGACGATCCTTTGCCGCCGCTGGCGATCCAGTATCCGGATTATGCCGCCTGGCAACGCCAATGGTTGTCGGGGGAACGGCTGCAGAGCCAGGCGCAGTATTGGCGCGACACCCTGTCCGGCGCTCCGGCCCGACTTGCCTTGCCGACGGACCGTGCGCGGCCGGCCCAGCAGTCGTTTGCCGGGGCCAGTGTGCCTGTTGTCATCGATGCGGATCTGACGCGGGGGCTGAAGCGGCTGAGCCGGCAGCATGGCACGACCTTGTTCATGACGGTGCTGGCGGCCTGGGCGGCGGTGCTGTCGCGTCTGTCGGGGCAGGACGACCTTGTGATCGGCGTGCCGAGCGCCAATCGAGGCCGGCGCGAGATCGAAGAGTTGATCGGCTTCTTCGTCAACACCCTGGCGCTTCGGGTCGACCTGTCGGGCGAGCCGAGCGTGTCGCAGCTTCTGGAACGGACGCGGCGCACGGCCCTGGCTGCGCAGGAGCATCAGGACCTGCCGTTCGAGCAGGTGGTGGAGATCGTCAAGCCGCCCCGGCATCTCGATCACACGCCGCTGTTCCAGGTGATGTTGGCCTGGCAGAACAACCCTGTCGGGTCGTTCGACCTTGCCGGGCTGAGCGTGGCGGCGGCCGGGGAGGGGCTCGATCAGGTCAAGTTCGATCTGGAGCTGAGCCTTGGCGAGTGTGATGAGGTCATAGCCGGAACGTTTGGTTATGCCACGGCGCTGTTCGATCAGGCGACGATCGAGCGGCAGCGTGGTTATCTGCTGGCGTTGCTGCGGGCGATGGTTGCCGATGCGGGTCAGCCGGTCGGCCGCATCGAGCTGCCGTCATCAGATGAGCGCACCTATCTGCTGGAGGATCTGAACCGGACGGCGGCGGCCTATCCGTCGGAGCGGTGCATCCATGAACTGTTCGAGGCACAGGTGCAAAAGGCGCCGGAGGCGGTGGCGGTGGTCCATGAGGAGGAGCGCCTAAGCTATGGCGAGCTCAACGCGCGGGCCAACCGGCTGGCCCATCATCTGATCGCCCTTGGGGTCAGGCCGGATCAGCCGGTGGCGATCTGCCTGGAACGCAGCCCGGCGATGGTGGTGGGTCTTTTGGCGATCCTCAAGGCGGGCGGCGCCTATCTGCCGCTGGATCCGGCCTATCCGTCGGCGCGGCTGCGGCAGATTGTCGAGGATGCCGCACCGCGGCTGCTGCTTTGCGATGCCGCCGGACGCGCCGCACTCGGCCCCGAGGCGCTTGTCGATCTGACGGTGGTCGATCTGGAGACGGCCACCCCGGCCTGGGCCGAACTGCCGGCCTCGAACCCGGACCCGCGCGCCCTTGGCCTGAGCCCGCGCCATCTCGCCTATGTCATCTACACCTCAGGCTCCACCGGAACCCCAAAGGGCGTCATGGTCGAGCATCGGGGGTTGGTCAATCTTACAGCATGGCATGTGCAAACGTTTTGTCGGCAACCAGAAACCTGCTGCACACTCACGGCTGCAGTGGCTTTCGATGCCAGCACCTGGGAGCTATGGTCCGCATTATGCAATCGTAGCACATTGCTGCTCCCGCCCAGGGCGGCAGCAGGAGATTCCTCGCGTCTGTTGCAATGGTGGCGTGATCAACCACTGGACGCCGCCTTTCTAGCCACACCGCTGGCTACAACCGCATTGCAAGACGAGCTGGTAAATCCAAAATTGGGGTACTTGCTGATCGGTGGTGATCGTCTCCAGCGTGTTCCTTCCCGGATACCGTCGCCTCTCAAGTTGATAAACAATTATGGCCCGACGGAAGTTACCGTCGTGGCAACCTCGGGACGACTTCTCAGTGACAACGCCGTGCCGCATATTGGCCGTCCGATCGCCAACACGCGGATCTACCTTCTGGACGGTCATGGTGCGCCGGTGCCGTTTGGGGCGGTGGGTGAGCTTTACATCGGCGGGGCGGGGGTGGCGCGTGGCTACCTCAACCGTCCCGAGCTGACGGCGGAGCGGTTCATCGCCAGCCCGTTTGTGGAGGGCGACCGTCTGTACCGGAGCGGCGACCTGGGGCGTTATCTGCCGGACGGCAATCTGGAGTTTTTGGGCCGCAACGACGATCAGGTGAAGATCCGCGGCTTCCGCATCGAGCCGGGCGAGATCGCCGCACGGCTTTGCGAGCACGAGCTTGTCGGCGATGCGGTGGTGGTGGCGCGCGCCGACCGCGCCGGCGACCAGCACCTTGTCGCCTATGTCGTGTGTGGACCCGAGGCAGGATCGGACGACGAGGATGGAAGCGGGCTGGCCGGCGCCTTGCGCGCCCATCTGGGCGGGCGGCTGCCCGACTACATGGTGCCGGCTGCCTTCGTGCGGCTCGAGGCGCTGCCCTTGACGGCGAACGGCAAGCTCGACCGCCAGGCGCTGCCGGCCCCCGACGACGATGCCTATGCGCGGGCGGCCTATGAAGCGCCGCAGGGCGCGGTCGAGACGGCGCTGGCCGGGATCTGGCAAGAGCTCCTCGGTGTCGAGCGGGTCGGACGCAACGACAACTTCTTCGAGCTCGGCGGCCACTCGCTCCTGGCGGTGCAGCTGATGGAGCGGCTGCGGCTGCTGTCGCTGGGGGTGGAGGTGCGCACCCTGTTTGCCAGGCCGGTGCTGGCCGATCTGGCCGCAAGCCTTGGCAGCCATCACGAGGTGGCGGTGCCGGCCAACCTGATCACCGAGCACAGCACGGCGATTACGCCGCAGATGCTGCCGCTCATCGAGCTGGCCCAGCCGGAGATCGACCGGATCGTCGCCACGGTTCCCGGCGGCGTCGGCAACATCCAGGACATTTATGGCCTGTCGCCGCTGCAGGACGGCATCCTGTTCCATCATCTGCTGGCCAGCCGGGGCGATCCCTATCTGCTGGTCTCGCAGATGGCCTTTGCCGACCGTGGCCTGTTGGAGCGCTATCTTGGCGCGGTTCAGCAGGTGGTGGATCGGCACGACATCCTGCGCACGGCCTTTGTCTGGGAGGGGCTGTCGAGCCCGGCCCAGGTGGTGTGGCGGCGTGCGCCGCTACAGGTGAGCGAGGTCGAGCTGGATGACTGTGACGGTTCCGGCGCCGAGGAGCTCCGGCACCGGTTCGATCCACGCCGGCAGCGCATCGACCTTGGCCGGGCGCCGCTGATGCGGTTCGTGATCGCGCGAGAGCCCGGCAGCGGGCGCTGGCTGCTGCTGCAGCTGCTGCACCATCTGATCGGCGATCACACGACGCTGGAAGTGATGGATGCCGAGGTGCGGGCCGTGCTTGACGGGCGCGCCCATGAGCTGGCAGCACCGCAGCCGTTCCGCAACCTGGTGGCGCAGGCGCGGCTGGGGGTTGATGCCAAGGCGCATGAAGCGTTCTTCCAGGAACAATTGGCCGACATCGACGAGCCGACCATGCCGTTCGGGCTGAGCGAGGTCTACGGCGACGGCAGCGGATCCCGCGAGGCACGGCGGATGCTGCCGCAGGCGCTCAACGATCGGCTGCGGCAACAGGCGCGGCGGCTGGGGGTGAGCCTGGCGAGCCTTTGCCATCTGGCCTGGGGGCAGGTGATGGCGCTGAGCAGCGGGCGCGAGCAGGTGGTGTTCGGCACGGTGCTGTTCGGCCGCATGCATGCCGGTGCCGGCGCCGACCGGGCGCTGGGCCTGTTCATCAACACCCTGCCTGTGCGGCTTGACCTCGACGGGACCGGGGTCGAGGCGAGCGTGCGGACCACGCATGCGCGGCTTTCCGAGCTGCTGGCGCACGAGCATGCCTCGCTGGCGCTGGCGCAACGCTGCAGCGGGGTGGCGGCGCCGGCGCCGCTGTTCAGCGCGCTGTTGAACTACCGTCACAACACGCCGGCCATGGCCGGCGTGGGAACAAGCGACGTGCTGTCCGGCCTGGAATGGCTGGGCAGCGAGGAGCGCACCAACTATCCACTGACCCTGTCGGTGGAGGATTCTGGCGAGGCGCTCGGCCTGACGGCGCAGGTGGTGGAGCCGATCTCCGCCGATCGGATCTGCGGCTACATGCAGCAGGTGCTCGAGCAACTGGCCGAGGCGCTGGAGCATGCCCCCAATAGGCCGGTGCGCGACCTCGACATCCTGCCGGCCGCCGAGCGCACCTATCTGCTGGAGGATCTGAACCGGACGGTGGCGACCTATCCGTCGGAGCGGTGCATCCATGAACTGTTCGAGCAACAGGTCCGGCGCGCACCCGAAGCCGTCGCCCTCGTCCATGAGGACGAAGAGCTAAGCTATGGCGAGCTCAACGCGCGGGCCAACCGGCTGGCCCATCATCTGATCGCCCTTGGGGTCAGGCCGGATCAGCCGGTGGCGATCTGCCTGGAACGCAGCCCGGCGATGGTGGTGGGTCTTTTGGCGATCCTCAAGGCGGGCGGCGCCTATCTGCCGCTGGATCCGGCCTATCCGTCGGCGCGGCTGCGGCAGATTGTCGAGGATGCCGCACCGCGGCTGCTGCTTTGCGATGCCGCCGGACGCGCCGCACTCGGCCCCGAGGCGCTTGTCGATCTGACGGTGGTCGATCTGGAGACGGCCACCCCGGCCTGGGCCGAACTGCCGGCCTCGAACCCGGACCCGCGCGCCCTTGGCCTGAGCCCGCGCCATCTCGCCTATGTCATCTACACCTCAGGCTCCACCGGAACCCCAAAGGGCGTCATGGTCGAGCATCACAGCACCGTGAACCTGCTGCATTGGAGCAGCGGCGTATTTGCGGAATCAGAGATCAGCCGCACGCTGTTTTCTACCTCGATCAGTTTTGATCTGTCCGTCTATGAGTGCTTCGTTGCGCTGTCGCAAGGAGGCACTCTTTATCTTGTCGAGGACGCGCTGGCGTTGGCGCAGACGCCCTTGGATGTCTCCTTGATCAACACGGTCCCCTCGGCGATCGCCGCTCTGGTCGACAAGCAAGCCGTGCCAGCTTCGACACGCGTCATCAATTTGGCGGGTGAGCGGCTGAAGGCAGATCTGATCGAGAGGGTCTTCGAGAGCAGTGGCGCAGAGAAGATCTGTAATCTGTACGCTCCTTCCGAGACGACGACGTACTCGACCTGGATTTGCATGCCAAGGGGAGAGGCTGTCGTTGAGACGATCGGCCGTCCGATCGCCAACACGCGGATCTACCTTCTGGACGCTCATGGTCAGCCGGTGCCGTTCGGGGCGGTGGGTGAGCTTTACATCGGCGGAGCGGGGGTGGCGCGTGGCTACCTCAACCGTCCCGAGCTGACGGCGGCGCGGTTCATCGCCAGCCCGTTTGTGGAGGGCGACCGTCTGTACCGGAGCGGCGACCTGGGGCGTTATCTGCCGGACGGCAATCTGGAGTTTTTGGGCCGCAACGACGATCAGGTGAAGATCCGCGGCTTCCGCATCGAGCCGGGCGAGATCGCCGCACGGCTTTGCGAGCACGAGCTTGTCGGCGATGCGGTGGTGGTGGCGCGCGCCGACCGCGCCGGCGACCAGCACCTTGTCGCCTATGTCGTGTGTGGACCCGAGGCAGGATCGGACGACGAGGATGGAAGCGGGCTGGCCGGCGCCTTGCGCGCCCATCTGGGCGGGCGGCTGCCCGACTACATGGTGCCGGCTGCCTTCGTGCGGCTCGAGGCGCTGCCCTTGACACCGAACGGCAAGCTCGACCGCCAGGCGCTGCCGGCCCCCGACGACGATGCCTATGCGCGGGCGGCCTATGAAGCGCCGCAGGGCGAGGTCGAGACGGCGCTGGCCGGGATCTGGCAAGAGCTCCTCGGTGTCGAGCGGGTCGGACGCAACGACAACTTCTTCGAGCTCGGCGGCCACTCGCTCCTGGCGGTGCAGCTGATGGAGCGGCTGCGGCTGCTGTCGCTGGGGGTGGAGGTGCGCACCCTGTTTGCCAGGCCGGTGCTGGCCGATCTGGCCGCAAGCCTTGGCAGCCATCACGAGGTGGCGGTGCCGGCCAACCTGATCACCGAGCACAGCACGGCGATTACGCCGCAGATGCTGCCGCTCATCGAGCTGGCCCAGCCGGAGATCGACCGGATCGTCGCCACGGTTCCCGGCGGCGTCGGCAACATCCAGGACATTTATGGCCTGTCGCCGCTGCAGGACGGCATCCTGTTCCATCATCTGCTGGCCAGCCGGGGCGATCCCTATCTGCTGGTCTCGCAGATGGCCTTTGCCGACCGTGGCCTGTTGGAGCGCTATCTTGGCGCGGTTCAGCAGGTGGTGGATCGGCACGACATCCTGCGCACGGCCTTTGTCTGGGAGGGGCTGTCGAGCCCGGCGCAGGTTGTCTGGCGCAAGGCGGCCTTGGATGTGCTCGAGGTCGAGCTGGAGGGCTGTGATGGTTCCGGCGCCGATGAGCTCAGGCGGCGGTTCGATCCGCGCCAGTACCGCATCGACCTTGGCCGGGCGCCGCTGATGCGGTTCGTGATCGCGCGAGAGCCCGGCAGCGGGCGCTGGCTGCTGCTGCAGCTGCTGCACCATCTGATCGGCGATCACACGACGCTGGAAGTGATGGATGCCGAGGTGCGGGCCGTGCTCGACGGGCGCGCCCATGAGCTGGCAGCGCCGCAGCCGTTCCGCAACCTGGTGGCGCAGGCGCGGCTGGGGGTTGATGCCAAGGCGCATGAAGCGTTCTTCCAGGAACAATTGGCCGACATCGACGAGCCGACCATGCCGTTCGGGCTGAGCGAGGTCTACGGCGACGGCAGCGGATCCCGCGAGGCACGGCGGATGCTGCCGCAGGCGCTCAACGATCGGCTGCGGCAACAGGCGCGGCGGCTGGGGGTGAGCCTGGCGAGCCTTTGCCATCTGGCCTGGGGGCAGGTGGTGGCGCTGAGCAGCGGGCGCGAGCAGGTGGTGTTCGGCACGGTGCTGTTCGGCCGCATGCATGCCGGTGCCGGCGCCGACCGGGCGCTGGGCCTGTTCATCAACACCCTGCCTGTGCGGCTTGACCTCGACGGGACCGGGGTCGAGGCGAGCGTGCGGACCACGCATGCGCGGCTTTCCGAGCTGCTGGCGCACGAGCATGCCTCGCTGGCGCTGGCGCAACGCTGCAGCGGGGTGGCGGCGCCGGCGCCGCTGTTCAGCGCGCTGTTGAACTACCGTCACAACACGCCGGCGGTCGCCTGCGAAGCGGATGATGTCCTGTCCGGCATGGAATGGCTGGGCAGCGAGGAGCGCACCAACTATCCACTGACCCTGTCGGTGGAGGATTCTGGCGAGGCGCTCGGCCTGACGGCGCAGGTGGTGGAGCCGATCTCTGCGGATCGGGTCTGCGGCTACATGCAGCAGGTGCTCGAGCAACTGGCCGAGGCGCTGGAGCATGCCCCCAATAGGCCGGTGCGCGACCTCGACATCCTGCCGGCCGCCGAGCGCACCTATCTGCTGGAGGATCTGAACCGGACGGCGGCGACCTATCCGTCGGAGCGGTGCATCCATGAGCTGTTCGAGCAACAGGTCCGGCGCGCACCCGAAGCCGTCGCCCTCGTCCATGAGGACGAAGAGCTAAGCTATGGCGAGCTCAACGCGCGGGCCAACCGGCTGGCCCATCATCTGATCGCCCTTGGGGTCAGGCCGGATCAGCCGGTGGCGATCTGCCTGGAACGCAGCCCGGCGATGGTGGTGGGTCTTTTGGCGATCCTCAAGGCGGGCGGCGCCTATCTGCCGCTGGATCCGGCCTATCCGTCGGCGCGGCTGCGGCAGATTGTCGAGGATGCCGCACCGCGGCTGCTGCTTTGCGATGCCGCCGGACGCGCCGCACTCGGCCCCGAGGCGCTTGTCGATCTGACGGTGGTCGATCTGGAGACGGCCACCCCGGCCTGGGCCGAACTGCCGGCCTCGAACCCGGACCCGCGCGCCCTTGGCCTGAGCCCGCGCCATCTCGCCTATGTCATCTACACCTCAGGCTCCACCGGAACCCCAAAGGGCGTCATGGTCGAGCATGCTCAGATGGCTCGTCTGTTCGAGGCGACCCAGGACTGGTATGGCTTCACCGAACACGACGTATGGTGCCTGTTCCATTCCATCTCGTTCGACTTCTCGGTGTGGGAATTGTGGGGCGCACTGCGCTATGGCGGGCGTTTGATTCTTGTGCCGAGTAATACCGCCCGTTCTGCTCCCGACTTCCATGAGCTAGTCTGCAAGTCTGGCGTCACGGTTCTCAATCAGACGCCCTCGGCTTTTAAAGCTTTCATGGATGTAGAATTCCCGAGCAATGTTCGAAACCGCCTTCGATATGTGATTTTTGGTGGGGAGGCTCTGCAGCCATCCATTCTAAAGCCGTGGTATGAAAGGCATTCAGACAGTGCCCCGCAATTGATCAACATGTACGGCATCACGGAAGCGATCGTGCATGTAACCTATCGGCCTCTAAATCAATCTGACACCTCCAACTCGGCCAATCTGATCGGAAAGCCTATCCCCGATCTTCGGTTGTACTTGTTGGATCGCTTCGGCCAGCCGGTGCCGTTTGGGGCGGTGGGTGAGCTTTACATCGGCGGGGCGGGGGTGGCGCGTGGCTACCTCAACCGTCCCGAGCTGACGGCGGAGCGGTTCATCGCCAGTCCGTTTGTGGAGGGCGACCGTCTGTACCGGAGCGGCGACCTTGGGCGTTATCTGCCGGACGGCAATCTGGAGTTTTTGGGCCGCAACGACGATCAGGTGAAGATCCGCGGCTTCCGCATCGAGCCGGGCGAGATCGCCGCACGGCTTTGCGAGCACGAGCTTGTCGGCGATGCGGTGGTGGTGGCGCGCCAGGACCGCGCCGGCGACCAGCGGCTCGTCGCCTATGTGGTGGCGAAGCCGGCGCACGGATCGGACGAGGCCGATGGCGCGCAGCTTGCTGCCTCCTTGCGCGCCCATCTGGGTAGCCTGCTGCCCGACTACATGGTGCCGAGCGCCTTCGTGCGGCTGGATGGGCTGCCCTTGACACCGAACGGCAAGCTCGACCGCCAGGCGCTGCCGGCCCCCGACGACGATGCCTATGCGCGCACCGCCTATGAAGCGCCGCAGGGCGCGGTCGAGACGCTGCTGGCCGGGATCTGGCAAGAGCTCCTCGGTGTCGAGCGGGTCGGACGCAACGACAACTTCTTCGAGCTCGGCGGCCACTCGCTCCTGGCGGTGCAGCTCTCGAGCCGGCTGTCGCAGGCTGTTGGTGTCGAGCTGCCGCTGACGAGGCTGTTCGCCACGCCGGTGCTGGCGGATCTGGCGGCAAGCATCGTCGAGGCGTTGAGCCGCGCCGGTCCGCAAGAGCTGCCGGCGATTGCGGCCGTGTCGCGTCATGAGCCGCTTGTGCTGTCGTTTGCGCAGCAGCGGCTGTGGTTTTTGGCGCAGCTGGACGAGGGCAGCACCAACTATCACATTCCGCTGACCTTGCGGCTGCGTGGTGGGCTCGACCGCACCGCCTGGCAGCGCAGCCTTGACCGTTTTTTTGCCCGTCACGAGGCGCTGCGCAGTGTCTTTGTCGCACCAGAGGGCAAGCCCCGGGTTGAGGTTCTGCCGCCGGATGCGGGGCTGCCGGTGCTGGAGCACGATCTGCGGGCCCGGCCGGATGCAGAGGCAGCGCTTCTGGATCTGTGCCACGAAGAGGCGCGCACGCCATTCGATCTTGCGCGGGGGCCGCTGATCCGCGGGCGTCTGATCCGGATGTCGGATGCGGAACACGTCTTCCTGCTGACGCAGCATCATATCGTCTCGGACGGCTGGTCGCTGGGCGTGCTGCTACGTGAACTCAGTCAGCTTTACCAGGCGTTCGAGGCTGGACGGGACGATCCTTTGCCGCCGCTGGCGATCCAGTATCCGGATTATGCCGCCTGGCAACGCCAATGGTTGTCGGGGGAACGGCTGCAGAGCCAGGCGCAGTATTGGCGCGACACCCTGTCCGGCGCTCCGGCCCGACTTGCCTTGCCGACGGACCGTGCGCGGCCGGCCCAGCAGTCGTTTGCCGGGGCCAGTGTGCCTGTTGTCATCGATGCGGATCTGACGCGGGGGCTGAAGCGGCTGAGCCGGCAGCATGGCACGACCTTGTTCATGACGGTGCTGGCGGCCTGGGCGGCGGTGCTGTCGCGTCTGTCGGGGCAGGACGACCTTGTGATCGGCGTGCCGAGCGCCAATCGAGGCCGGCGCGAGATCGAAGAGTTGATCGGCTTCTTCGTCAACACCCTGGCGCTTCGGGTCGACCTGTCGGGCGAGCCGAGCGTGTCGCAGCTTCTGGAACGGACGCGGCGCACGGCCCTGGCTGCGCAGGAGCATCAGGACCTGCCGTTCGAGCAGGTGGTGGAGATCGTCAAGCCGCCCCGGCATCTCGATCACACGCCGCTGTTCCAGGTGATGTTGGCCTGGCAGAACAACCCTGTCGGGTCGTTCGACCTTGCCGGGCTGAGCGTGGCGGCGGCCGGGGAGGGGCTCGATCAGGTCAAGTTCGATCTGGAGCTGAGCCTTGGCGAGTGTGATGAGGTCATAGCCGGAACGTTTGGTTATGCCACGGCGCTGTTCGATCAGGCGACGATCGAGCGGCAGCGTGGTTATCTGCTGGCGTTGCTGCGGGCGATGGTTGCCGATGCGGGTCAGCCGGTCGGCCGCATCGAGCTGCCGTCATCAGATGAGCGCACCTATCTGCTGGAGGATCTGAACCGGACGGCGGCGGCCTATCCGTCGGAGCGGTGCATCCATGAACTGTTCGAGGCACAGGTGCAAAAGGCGCCGGAGGCGGTGGCGGTGGTCCATGAGGAGGAGCGCCTAAGCTATGGCGAGCTCAACGCGCGGGCCAACCGGCTGGCCCATCATCTGATCGCCCTTGGGGTCAGGCCGGATCAGCCGGTGGCGATCTGCCTGGAACGCAGCCCGGCGATGGTGGTGGGTCTTTTGGCGATCCTCAAGGCGGGCGGCGCCTATCTGCCGCTGGATCCGGCCTATCCGTCGGCGCGGCTGCGGCAGATTGTCGAGGATGCCGCACCGCGGCTGCTGCTTTGCGATGCCGCCGGACGCGCCGCACTCGGCCCCGAGGCGCTTGTCGATCTGACGGTGGTCGATCTGGAGACGGCCACCCCGGCCTGGGCCGAACTGCCGGCCTCGAACCCGGACCCGCGCGCCCTTGGCCTGAGCCCGCGCCATCTCGCCTATGTCATCTACACCTCAGGCTCCACCGGAACCCCAAAGGGCGTCATGGTCGAGCATCACAGCACCGTGAACCTGCTGCATTGGAGCAGCGGCGTATTTGCGGAATCAGAGATCAGCCGCACGCTGTTTTCTACCTCGATCAGTTTTGATCTGTCCGTCTATGAGTGCTTCGTTGCGCTGTCGCAAGGAGGCACTCTTTATCTTGTCGAGGACGCGCTGGCGTTGGCGCAGACGCCCTTGGATGTCTCCTTGATCAACACGGTCCCCTCGGCGATCGCCGCTCTGGTCGACAAGCAAGCCGTGCCAGCTTCGACACGCGTCATCAATTTGGCGGGTGAGCGGCTGAAGGCAGATCTGATCGAGAGGGTCTTCGAGAGCAGTGGCGCAGAGAAGATCTGTAATCTGTACGCTCCTTCCGAGACGACGACGTACTCGACCTGGATTTGCATGCCAAGGGGAGAGGCTGTCGTTGAGACGATCGGCCGTCCGATCGCCAACACGCGGATCTACCTTCTGGACGCTCATGGTCAGCCGGTGCCGTTCGGGGCGGTGGGTGAGCTTTACATCGGCGGAGCGGGGGTTGCGCGTGGCTACCTCAACCGTCCCGAGCTGACGGCGGCGCGGTTCATCGCCAGCCCGTTTGTGGAGGGCGACCGTCTGTACCGGAGCGGCGACCTTGGGCGTTATCTGCCGGACGGCAATCTGGAGTTTTTGGGCCGCAACGACGATCAGGTGAAGATCCGCGGCTTCCGCATCGAGCCGGGCGAGATCGCCGCACGGCTTTGCGAGCACGAGCTTGTCGGCGATGCGGTGGTGGTGGCGCGCGCCGACCGCGCCGGCGACCAGCACCTTGTCGCCTATGTCGTGTGTGGACCCGAGGCAGGATCGGACGACGAGGATGGAAGCGGGCTGGCCGGCGCCTTGCGCGCCCATCTGGGCGGGCGGCTGCCCGACTACATGGTGCCGGCTGCCTTCGTGCGGCTCGAGGCGCTGCCCTTGACGGCGAACGGCAAGCTCGACCGCCAGGCGCTGCCGGCCCCCGACGACGATGCCTATGCGCGGGCGGCCTATGAAGCGCCGCAGGGCGAGGTCGAGACGGCGCTGGCCGGGATCTGGCAAGAGCTCCTCGGTGTCGAGCGGGTCGGACGCAACGACAACTTCTTCGAGCTCGGCGGCCACTCGCTCCTGGCGGTGCAGCTGATGGAGCGGCTGCGGCTGCTGTCGCTGGGGGTGGAGGTGCGCACCCTGTTTGCCAGGCCGGTGCTGGCCGATCTGGCCGCAAGCCTTGGCAGCCATCACGAGGTGGCGGTGCCGGCCAACCTGATCACCGAGCACAGCACGGCGATTACGCCGCAGATGCTGCCGCTCATCGAGCTGGCCCAGCCGGAGATCGACCGGATCGTCGCCACGGTTCCCGGCGGCGTCGGCAACATCCAGGACATTTATGGCCTGTCGCCGCTGCAGGACGGCATCCTGTTCCATCATCTGCTGGCCAGCCGGGGCGATCCCTATCTGCTGGTCTCGCAGATGGCCTTTGCCGACCGTGGCCTGTTGGAGCGCTATCTTGGCGCGGTTCAGCAGGTGGTGGATCGGCACGACATCCTGCGCACGGCCTTTGTCTGGGAGGGGCTGTCGAGCCCGGCGCAGGTTGTCTGGCGCAAGGCGGCCTTGGATGTGCGCGAGGTCGAGCTGGAGGGCTGTGATGGTTCCGGCGCCGATGAGCTCAGGCGGCGGTTCGATCCACGCCAGTACCGCATCGACCTTGGCCGGGCGCCGCTGATGCGGTTCGTGATCGCGCGCGAGCCCGGCAGCGGGCGCTGGCTGCAGCTGCAGCTGCTGCACCATCTGATCGGCGATCACACGACGCTGGAAGTGATGGATGCCGAGGTGCGGGCCGTGCTTGACGGGCGCGCCCATGAGCTGGCAGCGCCGCAGCCGTTCCGCAACCTGGTGGCGCAGGCGCGGCTGGGGGTTGATGCCAAGGCGCATGAAGCGTTCTTCCAGGAACAATTGGCCGACATCGACGAGCCGACCATGCCGTTCGGGCTGAGCGAGGTCTACGGCGACGGCAGCGGATCCCGCGAGGCACGGCGGATGCTGCCGCAGGCGCTCAACGATCGGCTGCGGCAACAGGCGCGGCGGCTGGGGGTGAGCCTGGCGAGCCTTTGCCATCTGGCCTGGGGGCAGGTGGTGGCGCTGAGCAGCGGGCGCGAGCAGGTGGTGTTCGGCACGGTGCTGTTCGGCCGCATGCATGCCGGTGCCGGCGCCGACCGGGCGCTGGGCCTGTTCATCAACACCCTGCCTGTGCGGCTTGACCTCGACGGGACCGGGGTCGAGGCGAGCGTGCGGACCACGCATGCGCGGCTTTCCGAGCTGCTGGCGCACGAGCATGCCTCGCTGGCGCTGGCGCAACGCTGCAGCGGGGTGGCGGCGCCGGCGCCGCTGTTCAGCGCGCTGTTGAACTACCGTCACAACACGCCGGCGGTCGCCTGCGAAGCGGATGATGTCCTGTCCGGCCTGGAATGGCTGGGCAGCGAGGAGCGCACCAACTATCCACTGACCCTGTCGGTGGAGGATTCTGGCGAGGCGCTCGCCCTGACGGCGCAGGTGGTGGAGCCGATCTCTGCGGATCGGGTCTGCGGCTACATGCAGCAGGTGCTCGAGCAACTGGCCGAGGCGCTGGAGCATGCCCCCAATAGGCCGGTGCGCGACCTCGACATCCTGCCGGCCGCCGAGCGCACCTATCTGCTGGAGGATCTGAACCGGACGGCGGCGGATTATCCGTCGGAGCGGTGCATCCATGAACTGTTCGAGGCACAGGTGCAAAAGGCGCCGGAGGCGGTGGCGGTGGTCCATGAGGAGGAGCGCCTAAGCTATGGCGAGCTCAACGCGCGGGCCAACCGGCTGGCCCATCATCTGATCGCCCTTGGGGTCAGGCCGGATCAGCCGGTGGCGATCTGCCTGGAACGCAGCCCGGCGATGGTGGTGGGTCTTTTGGCGATCCTCAAGGCGGGCGGCGCCTATCTGCCGCTGGATCCGGCCTATCCGTCGGCGCGGCTGCGGCAGATTGTCGAGGATGCCGCACCGCGGCTGCTGCTTTGCGATGCCGCCGGACGCGCCGCACTCGGCCCCGAGGCGCTTGTCGATCTGACGGTGGTCGATCTGGAGACGGCCACCCCGGCCTGGGCCGAACTGCCGGCCTCGAACCCGGACCCGCATGCCCTTGGCCTGGGCCCGCGCCATCTCGCCTATGTCATCTACACCTCAGGCTCCACCGGAACCCCAAAGGGCGTCATGGTCGAGCATCACAGCCTGGTCAATCTGGGGTTGGCTCAGATCGGGCTTTTTGGCGTCTGTTCAAATAGCCGTGTCGTGCAGTTCGCCTCCTTCGGTTTTGATGCAAGTGCTTCGGAGCTTGTCATGGCTTTTGGCTCAGGCGCCGCATTGCACTTGCCTGCGGACGAGCTCCGCCAGGCGAGTAACAAGCTATCGGATTACCTGCGAAGCGAAGCCATAACCCATGCGACGTTACCTCCAGCCTTGCTTCAGGCAAGCAAGGATCCGGGATGTTTGGCATCGCAAGTTCTCATTCTTGCTGGCGAACTGCCGAAAGCAGAACTCGTCCGAAGTCTGGCCCCGGCATCTATCGTCAACGCTTATGGCCCGACCGAAGCAACAGTCTGCGCGACGGTTTGGAGTTGTCCCGATGATTTTGATGGGTCAGTCGTCCCGATCGGCCGTCCGATCGCCAACACGCGGATCTACCTTCTGGACGGTCATGGTGCGCCGGTGCCGTTTGGGGCGGTGGGTGAGCTTTACATCGGCGGGGCGGGGGTGGCGCGTGGCTACCTCAACCGTCCCGAGCTGACGGCGGAGCGGTTCATCGCCAGTCCGTTTGTGGAGGGCGACCGTCTGTACCGGAGCGGCGACCTTGGGCGTTATCTGCCGGACGGCAATCTGGAGTTTTTGGGCCGCAACGACGATCAGGTGAAGATCCGCGGCTTCCGCATCGAGCCGGGCGAGATCGCCGCACGGCTTTGCGAGCACGAGCTTGTCGGCGATGCGGTGGTGGTGGCGCGCCAGGACCGCGCCGGCGACCAGCGGCTCGTCGCCTATGTGGTGGCGAAGCCGGCGCACGGATCGGACGAGGCCGATGGCGCGCAGCTTGCTGCCTCCTTGCGCGCCCATCTGGGTAGCCTGCTGCCCGACTACATGGTGCCGAGCGCCTTCGTGCGGCTCGAGGCGCTGCCCTTGACGGCGAACGGCAAGCTCGACCGCCAGGCGCTGCCGGCCCCCGACGACGATGCCTATGCGCGGGCGGCCTATGAAGCGCCGCAGGGCGCGGTCGAGACGCTGCTGGCCGAGATCTGGCAAGAGCTCCTCGGTGTCGAGCGGGTCGGACGCAACGACAACTTCTTCGAGCTCGGCGGCCACTCGCTCCTGGCGGTGCAGCTCTCGAGCCGAGCATCAGATCTTGGGCTGAAGTTCAGCACCGCCGACCTCTTCCAAGCCCCTGTTCTGACGGACTTTGCAACGAAGATTCACTTGGGACCACAGCTCAGCAATCCGGGAGTGATATCCGTTCAAGCAACCGGCTCGCAGCCGCCGCTGTTCTTTGTTCCCACAGGTTTGGGCGATTGTTCCTATGTCCCCAGTTTGGTAAAGGAAATGGACGTAGACTGTCCCGTCTATGCTTTGCCATGGCCGTCTTTCGATGAAGTTCGTCCACCAACCCTTGAGGCGATAGCCGCGGAGATCATCGTGGCGATTAGAGAGATTCAGCCCCGGGGTCCATATCGATTGGCTGGATACTCATCAGGCGGAATATTGGCTTACGCAATCGCACAGCGATTGCTGAGTCTCGATGACGCTGTGTCGTTCATCGCTCTCATCGATGTTACGCTACCTGCAAATCCATCAAGCATATCGCCCACCCAAATGATACGAGAAGTCGTACTGGATTCTTTTGAATCCTTGGATGATGAGAGCTTCGAAGTGTTGGAACGCTTTACTAGACAAAGTTCGATCGCACAGCTGCTTGAAAAGGCACAGCAAATCGGGGCGATACCTCTGGATCGTGATCTCCAAAACGTTGTTCTGATGTATGAAAAAAGCGCGCAATTTCATGCGGCGCTACAGTCGTATCGGGTTCCGTCGCTGCCAATTGAGGTACATCAGTTTTATGCCACTGAGCCTCTCATCAGTCGTCGGGTACCACCTGATGAAGCCTCAATAGGTCCAGAGGCAAGCTCACCCATGCGCGGTTGGGACCGGGTTCTAGGTGCGGCGGCCATTCATGCTGTGCCGATCCCAGGTAGGCACGAAACATTGATGAGCGTTCCACAAAACCGCGTAGTTCTGGCACGCTCCATATCACGAGCCTTAGGTGTTTAGTCCCGGCATTTGATGGATAGGATCGATGATGAATCGATCTGGCTCGGAAGTCCACCTTTTGCAGATGAACTCGTAGGGGGTGAGGCCCTTTAGTGTCTTGAGCCTGCGCCCAAAATTGTAGGCGTCGATGAAGTCGGCGAGATGCTTTTTCAGTTGTGCGTGATCGTCGTAGTGGAAGCGCTTGACAGTCGCTTCCTTGATCGTCCGGTTCATCCGCTCGACCTGCCCATTGGTCCATGGGTGCTTAACCTTTGTCAGGCGATGCTCGATCTCGTATTCCTCACAGACTCGGTCGAAGATGTGCTGGAAGGCATTTTGGTCACAGGCCCGGTTGGTGAACTGGATGCCATTATCGGTCAGGATAGTATGGATGGTGTAGGGCACCGCCGCGATCAGGTTGCGCAGGAACTGGGCGGCATTCATCTTGCCAGCTTTGGCATAGAGCTCAGCGAAGGCGAACTTGGACGTGCGATCAATCGCCACGAAGAGATAGAGCTTGCCCTCAGCCGTCTGCACCTCGGCAATATCGACGTGGAAGTAGCCGATCGGGTAGCTTTTGAACTTTTTCTTCGGTTCTTTGTCGCCTTTCACTTCCGGCAGGCGTGAAATGCCGTGGCGCTGCAGACACCTGTGCAGGGACGAACGTGTCAGATGCGGGATCGTCGGTTGAAGGGCATAGAGGCAGTCATCAAGAGGCAGCAATGTATGCCTGCGAAAGGCGACGATGACGGCTTCTTCTTCAAGGGAGAGGATTGTCGAATGCGGGTCCTTCGGGCCTGTCGGAAGATCGGCCAATGATGTCCGTCTCTTCCATTTGGCTATTGTCTTCTGATTGACCCCATACCGCTTTGAAAGCGCTCTCAGGCTCTCTTCACTATTTTGTATTGCTCGACGGATTGCCTCTGTCGTTGTGGCGCTCCCGTGTAGAACCTGGCCCATAGTGCCTCCCTCCATTCTAAGGAAAATAATGCACCATCAAATGCCGGGACTAAACACTTAGGTGGTGTGGACTCTAGGCGCACCTGATGCCACTCAGATCTCGGAGTCGATGGCATCTTCTCGCGAATTCAGGCGAAGCTCTTCGTCTGACGGTCGGTCGTCATCGGAAAGCTGTTCGTCGTGCCGGTGTCGCCGCCATGAATGAAATCTCCGCAAGCGGCATGACGACCAAGAACAGCCCTCGTAGAAGCAAACATTGCCGCGAAGTTTGCGGCAACTGAGAAAGCTGCAACGTCGCGAGGTTCTGTCGCAAAACTTTTCACCGGGTTTGCAACCAGTATGGTAGGCGTAGATCCGGGTTGAAGATGAGCAGGCTGCGTGTTTCACTAATTTCGGGACAGCAATTCCGGTAATTCGCGGACAGCGATTTCAGTAAATACGGGACAGCGATTCCGCTAATTCCGGGACAGTCTCGGACGTGGATTTAAGGTCGATTTTCGCAAGCGCCGTTCTGGCAGATTGCCTCCTCATCATCGGTTGAGAGGGGCCATGCCAAGACGGAAGCAAGCGAGACGAACGACAGTGAAAGACATTCGATCGATACTGCGACTGACGCACGAGCAGGGCCTTTCGGTTCGCGCCGTTTCGGAACGCCTGAAGATCAGCAAAACCTCTGTGGCGACGTATCTGTTGCGAGCGAGGGAGACCGGACTTTCGGTCTGGCCGTTGCCTGCGGGCCTGGACGATGATGCCGCGCTGGAGCGACATCTTTTCCGGCGCGTTGGCCGGCCGCCACAGGACTTGGTCGAGCCGGATTGGCGGTCCGTTTCCGCCGAGCTGAAGCGCAAGGGTGTAACGCTGACGCTGCTCTGGCAGGAATACAGGGCGAGCCATCCCGACGGCTACGGCTACACATGGTTTTGCGACCGTTTTGCCGTCTTCGAACGCCGCGCTCACGCGACGTTCCGCAACCGTCATGAGGCGGGCGCGGTGATGCAGACGGATTATGCCGGCCACACCATCCCCATCATCGACCCTTCGACCGGCGTCATCCATTCGGCACAAATCTTTGTGGCGATGCTTCCCGCCTCGTCGTTGACATTCGCCTGTGCCAGCTTCAGCCAGAAACTGCCGGACTGGATCGAGGGCCAGGAACGCGCGCTGAGCTTCTTCGGCGGCGTCACGAAGGCGATCGTGTGCGACAACCTGAAGGCAGGCGTCGCCAAGGCGCTGTGGTTCGAGCCGACGCTCAACGCCACCTTCGCTGCTATGGCCGAACATTACGATACGACCATCCTGCCGACCAGAAGCCGCAAGCCGCGTGACAAAGCCAAGGTCGAAGGTGCAGTGCTGATCGTCGAGCGCTGGATATTGGCTCGCCTCAGAAACCGACGCTTCTTCAGTCTGGCTGATCTGAATGCCGCGATCTCGGTTCTGCTTGACGACTTGAACAACCGCCCGATGCGCCACATCGGAAAGTCGCGCCGAGACCTGTTCGAGGAGGTAGAGAGAAAGGCGCTTGCGCCGCTGCCAGCAACGCCGTTCGACTATGCGGAATGGAAATCGGCGAAGGTCCATCCCGATTACCATGTCGAGGTCGACAAGACGTTCTACTCTGTGCCGCACCGCTTGATCGGCCGACAGGTTGATGTGCGTCTGACCCACCGGGTGGTCGAGGTATTTCTCGATCACAAGCGGATTGCCAGCCATATCAGGCGTTCTCAGCGATCCGGGCATGTGACGGTCAACGAGCATATGCCCAAATCCCACCAGCGTTATGCCAACACGACGCCGGCATCGCTTTTGAACCAGGCGGCAAGGATCGGGGTGAACACCGCCATTCTGGTCGAGCGGATGATGCGCGATCGTCCTCATCCCGAACAAGGATATCGCTCGGCCTTCGGCATTCTGTCCCTTGCCCGCCGTTACGAGACGGATCGCCTGGAAGCGGCGTGCGAGCGGGCGCTGGTCATCAACTCCATCACCTATTCCTCTGTCGCCGCCATTCTCAAATCCGGTCTCGATCGAACCAAACCCCAGACAGACCCGGCAAAACCCACCCCGCCGCACACCAACATCCGCGGCGGCTCCTATTACCAGTGAAGGAAAGGAAAGACCCATGCTGACACATCCAACCCTCGATCAGATGCAGGCCCTTGGCCTTGCCGGAATGGCAACGGCCTATCGCGAACTTGCCGCTCAGAACAACAGCAGCGATCTCAGCCGCGACGAGTGGCTCGGCCTGATGCTCGATCGGGAAACGGCTCTGCGATCCGACAAGCGCCTGACCAACCGGCTTGCAGCTTCAAAGCTCCGCTTTCCCGACGCCTGCATCGAGAACATCGACTTTGCCGCTCATCGTGGTCTCGACCGCCGCAACACTCTGTCGCTTGCGCAAGGGGCGTGGTTGAAGGCACATGAGAATATGATCATCACCGGCCAGACCGGCACGGGAAAAACCTGGCTCGCCTGCGCCTTCGGCCGTCAGGCTGCCCGGCTCGATCATTCCATCCTCTACCTGCGTATGCCGCGTCTGTTCGAAGATCTGGGCCTTGCCAGGCTTGACGGCCGCTTTCCACGCCTGGTCGACAAACTCGCCCGCGTCCAGTTGCTGATCCTCGACGACTGGGGAACGCACACGCTCACAGATCAACAACGCCTCGACCTGCTGGAAATCTTCGAGGAACGCTATCGCCGGAAATCAACGCTCATCACCGCGCAGCTTCCTGTCGCCCAGTGGCATGACATGATCGGAGAACCGACCATCGCAGACGCAATCCTCGATCGGATCATCCACAATGCGCACCGCATTGCCCTTGAAGGCGACAGCATGCGACGGCAAAAAACACCATCCCACTTGACCGGCGCTGAAAACGGCGAAATCAATCGCTCATGACTTCAACCAGGCAGGCGAAAATCGACCACACCATGCTGTCCCGGAATTAGTGAAACCATTGTCCGCGATTTAGTGAAACGACTGTCCCGTTCTTCCGAAATACGCAAGCAGGCAGATTGAGTTTCCCGATCATGGTCGATTTCAAAGGCAGTCATTACCCGAAAGACGTGATTTTATACGCGGTATTTTTCTACGTGAGATATGCGGTCGGTGATGTCAGGTTAACTCGATCAAGTAAGCTTTCGGCATGCTGGTTGGATCAGGCCGCTGTCGCGGTGACCGCCTTCCAATGTGCCATCGCCGTGAGGCGATGCAGATGAACAGCGGTGGCAGAGTGGTTGGAGCGTGCGGGGACGAAGAGATTTCGGATCGCGGAGAACACACTGACGAAACGTTGCAGCGAACCCGGCGAGCGAAATCGCTGCATGATCCGCTCCCGTTTCCGCAGAGGAAGATGCGAGTTTTCGGCGCGGTTGTTCAGCCCCTTGTGTGATCGATGCTCGACGGTGGGCATCACATGCCGCCGTGCTGCGCCATAAGAGCGAAGCTTGTCGGTGACGATCCGCTTCGGCAGACATCCCTGCTTCTTCATCAACCGCGTTAGCAGACGCTTGGCAGCCTTGGTGTTGCGGCGGGTCTGGACGATCTCGTCGAGAACGTAGCCATCCTGATCGACGGCGCGCCAGAGCCAGTGTTTGCGTCCGCCGATCGTCACGACCACCTCGTCCAGATGCCACACATCATCTGGGCTTGGCGCCTTCCGCCGCAAGCGGCACGCATAATCCGGGCCGAACTTCCTCGCCCAACACCGGATCGTCTCATAGGAAACCACGATGCCGCGCTCCAGCAGCATTTCTTCGACCAGTCGCAGGCTCAGCGTATGCGGCGTCTCCACCCCATTGATTTTGCGGTTGTAGCGGTCAGGTCTATCGCTTGCGGATTTTCTGTGAGCTCATCGAAGAGTCCCGGACGAGCTCACTGTGAGGCGCTGGTCCGGCAGTGCGCATAGGCCCACGGCATGAGTGCGTCGATATCTTTGGCGAGATGACCGTTGGCGAGGCTGATGAAGAGATCTCGCAGGTAGGCGTAGGGTTCGACACCATTCATTTTGCAGCTTCCGATCAGGCTGGCAAAGCGGGCCCAATTTCGGCCACCCTCGTCATGCCCGGCAAACAGCGCGTTGCGGCGGTTCATGGCCGGGCTGCGGATCGCGTTTTCGACCAGGTTTGAATCGATGTCGACGCAGCCGTCATCGAGGAAGAGCCGGAAGCCATCCTGGCGTTTGAGCATATAGGCCATAGCCTGACCGAGGTCGGACTTGCGCGAGACGCGCGCGGCTTGAGCGGACAGCCAGGTGAAGAACTCATCCACCAATGGGCGGGACAGGTGTTGGCGGACAGCCCGGCGATATTCGGGATCACGGCCTCGGATGCCGTCTTCAATCTTGTAAAGAGCGGCGATACGTAACAACGCCTCATCGACGATGGGCGAACCTTTCTTCGGCTTGGCCTTGATCAGTTTTCTGCGGCCATGCGCCCAGCAGAAGGCCAGCTTTAGCGGATCACCGCCCGTGCGGTCCAGCGTGGCGAGGTGCGAGTAGCCACCATAGGCATCGACCTGGATCGTGCCGTTGAAGCCGTCGAGGATTTCTGCGGCATATTCGCCTTTACGCCCAGGCCGGTAGTGGAAGACCACGCCCGTCGGCGCAGAGCCGTTCCAACCGCGATCATCGCGCAAAACAGCCCAGAGATAGCCAGTTTTCGTCGTGCCGCGGCCCGGATCCAACACCGGGGCCGTAGTCTCATCGACATAAAGTCTTGAACTGCCCTGATTCAGGATCATGGCCATGCGGTCTACCACCGGCGCGATCGCAGCACCCGTTCGGCCCATCCAATCGGCCAGGACCGTACGGTCGATCGGCACTCCGTGTCGGGCCATGACTGTCGCCTGACGGTTGAGCGGCATATGTTCGGAATGCTTGGACACGGCGATCTGCGCCAACAGGGCTTCGGTCGGCCAGCTACCTTCCAGCAAATGCGCCGGCGCTCTGGCCTGTACCACGCCCGTGCGGCCCTTGGGACAAGCGTATTTCGGGCGGATCGTGACTATCACCTGATAGCAAGCCGGAATTTGATCGAGCCGTTCCGTCCGATCTTCGCCGATCCGCACCATGTTGCCGCAGCCACAGGGGCAAGCAATGCTGTCGGGCTCGATCACCCGCTCGACCCGCGGCAGGTGCTCAGGCAGCGCGCGCGTCTTGCGCTGTTTGCGAGGGGCGTCCTTGCCGACATCGGGTCCGCTCGCCGCGATCTTTTCCTCAACGAAGGCGATCTGGGCCTGTGTTTCGGCAATCGCCGTCTCCAGGTCCTCCAGCGCCAGTTCCATCTGCGTCGGATCCAGCTTTTCCGATTTCGGCCCGAACTTCGTACGCCGGTAGTCCTGAACCTGGCCCTCAAGCTTCTCGATCAGTTCCTTTAGCTCGGTGATGAAGGCGTCCTTTTCGGCCACCGCCGCCTGCTCATGCTGACGTGCTGCACGCTCCACCGACAGCTCGAACTGCACCGCCGCAAAGGCGTTCAACACCTCGACGGGAAGGTCCGGGAACTGGCTGAGATCGATGGGCTGCGACATGCAGCTTTATAGCAAATCAAGCAGAAAAGCCCAATAAAACAATGCCAAAATCGAGCCGGTGAGTCATCCTGCCGCAGTTGGCGGTGTCACCCGCTGCGCCATCACCCGCCGCCAATCGAGCCCTTCGAACAACGCTTCGTATTGAGCCCGTGACAGCCGCATCGTTCCATCTTGCACCTTCGGCCATGCAAAGCTTCCCTGTTCCAGGATTTTGTAGGTCAGCACCATTCCGGTGCCATCCCATACCAGGATTTTCAAACGATCCCCGCGCTTCGACCGGAAGACCACGGTGACCCCGGAATGCGGATCAAGCTTCAACTCGGTCTGCACCATCAATGCCAGCGCCTGATGGCCACAGCGGAAGTCCACCGGCCGCGTCGCGATCAGGATCGGTAAGCGTTGGCCCGCGACGATCATGCTGTCCCTCGCATCGCCCGCACCAAGGCCGCAACCCGATCAACCGGCACATCGCCGGGAACCCTCACCACGAGGTCTGCGCCTATTTCTACTGTCATAATCCCTGAAGTGATCTCGACCAGCTCCGGAACCGGCGATGCATCGGCAGCCTCCTTCGGTTCCGTTGCGATCGCCAGCGGCACAAAGGCAGGTTCGATAGACCCGTCCTCAATGGCTGGCATCAGTTCGGCAGGCAGCGCCAGAAGACCCTGACGTGCTTGTCGTCGCCAGCAAGAAAGCTGATGCGCAACGAGATCATGACGACGCGCAACGTCAGCGACCCTAACTCCAGGCTGAAGGCTCTCCGCAACAATCCGCGCCTTCACAGCATTGGGCCATCGCCGGTTTCCACGACGAGGCTCGACAATTTCACAGCGCCCAATAAATCCCTCACCATCTGCCATGCCAAATCTCCAGCTCTTGCCGAAAACCTTGTGGCAGATACCTCAATGCTCAGAAACACACGGAATCAATGGGATGTAGGCGGCGCATACGGCTCAGCGGAAATCGGGTGTAGAGCCAGACCGCATGGGCGATCAAAGAGGGCGGAAAGCGATGCCGTTTGTAGCTGACAGGATTCAGGTTCATGGCGCCGAGCTAATAGCGAACGCCTTCAAGGAAAGTTAATCTGACATCACCGCCTCGACACAATGGGCGACGGAATTGCTGGAGCGAAAACCAGGCAAAGTGGCGGCTGTCGCACTGGCTCACCACGACCTAATTCGGTCGAAGCGTTTTGGTCGCAATCAGCATGACGAGATCTTCGGAGGCATCTGCGAGCGCCAGTGCCAATTCCGCAGCCGACCATCCACGTTTCTGCAAACTGACGAGCATTTCCACCATCGCGACTTCGACTTCTCGTCTGCAGCTCGAAATCGGCTTCAATTCGATATATTTCTCATCACATGCCGTGGTCATCTTAGCCTCCGCTCTGCCATATGAAAGGCAGCGTCATCAATTTCGACAATGGGTGGATATGGTAGGGGTTGCATGCAAGCCTCGAGCCATTACGCCTCGACACAGAGGGCCTCGGCTGCGCGCAACCCCTCGCGCGCCATTATTTGCCGATGTCCGGCATCAGGAGCGTCTCGCATGAATCTGCACAATAGGTGGTGGAATTCTTCCCGGCGCCTGAGCGGGTGCACGCAGAATGATTCCTGTTGCAAGCCAACGCTTGCGCAAAGCACGCACGAATGTTCCTCCGATAGATCACGACCTATCCTCCTATGTTTGCATGTTTTGTTTTGAATAAGTGTCGTTTTACGTTGCCGGCGCCTCGAAACTACATTGCACCGGCAGGTGCGTATTTCTGAATTTCCTTCGGAATTAACCACTGCTCATTTAAATATATGAACAGGACGCAATTGTCGTTATCGCCGCATCCTGAAAATTATCGGTCCGTCCATTTCTGCTCGCCAGGGAATATGATAGGTAGCTTATGCACGTAAAGCTTTAGCCAATTCGGCTTTTGTCGGATGGCAGTGCGGTTCAGCCGCGAAAACGATTGTTTGCTTCAGTTTCAGCAGCCCGGATCGGCTATGTGCTGGAGGAATTGGATGGTTACGGAGTCTGGAGGGCCCCGTAACGTTAACCGGGCATCGATCAAAATGTGGGATCTGGCCGCATGCCCAGATTTTCCCGTGATCCTCTTTATCGTCGCCACCGATTTCCGTCGCAGGTGATTGCCCACGCGGTTTGGCTCTATTTCCGGTTTCCGCTCAGCCTGCGGATGGTCGAGGATATGCTGGCAGCTCGTGGAGTCATCGTCTCTCACCAGACCGTGCGGCAGGGCGGAGAAGTTCGGCAGGCATTTCGCCAATAATATCCGGAAGCGATCGGCCGGCAAGCTCGGCGACCAAGGCATCTCGATGAAGGGCGATGACACGTTGTTTGATCAACGGCCGAAAAGTCGCTTGTCGGTAAACTCAGGCAATTGCAGCGGTCACGGCTTTCCACTGCGCCATGGCGCGGATCCGATGAATATGGGTGGCTAGGGCTGAGTGTCTCTGGTGCGGCGCGACGAAAAGATTTCGGACTGCTGAAAAGACCGAGATGAAACGTTGCAAACCTCCGACGGATCGAAAGCCCTGCATCATCCGCTCTCGTTTTCGAAGCGGCACGTGAGAATTCTCTGCGCGATTGTTAAGGCCCTTGTGCGATCGATGTTCGACGCCGGGCATTACATCCCGTTTTGCCGCGCCGTATGAGCGCAGTTTGTCGGTGACGATGCGCTTCGGCGACAGACCTTGCTTCTTCAGCAGCCTGACCAGCAATCGCTTGGCAGCCTTGGTATCGCGGCGGGTCTGGACGATCTCGTCGAGAACGTAGCCGTCTTGGTCGACAGCACGCCACAGCCAATGTTTTCGGCCGCCTATGGAAATCACGACCTCGTCCAGATGCCAGATATCTTTCCGCGACGGCTTCTTTCTAGGCAGCTGCTTGACGTAGGCTGCCCCGAATTTGCGGCCCCATCGCCGTATCGTTTCGTAAGAGACGACGATACCGCGCTCCAGCAACATTTCCTCGACCAGCCGCAGGCTCAACGGGAACCGGAAATACAGCCACACCGCACGGGCGATGATCTGCGGTGGAAAGCGGTGGTTCTTGTAGCTGATGGTCGATGAGGTCATCTCAACCGTATTATCCGCCACCCGTTAAGTTGCCGACAACGTGACATCGCCCTGGTGCAGCATCGGCTGGCGCGATGATAATCAGTGCTTCAGGATATGGGTTGCCGCTCAGGATGTCCTGATCGACGATGTCGATCAGGTCCTGCTGTTCAAACTCCGCAAGCGTCGTGACCAGCACCAGGCAATCCGCGTGCTCTTTGCGTGACCAATGAAAATGGTAGAAGGCGCTCATCAGTTGCCGAGCCCGATCGGAATGAGAATTGTGAAGACGGCGCCTTCGACGCGCGCATGTTGTCCTGGTGGCCCGCCACCGATGTCAATGAACTGTAGGTCATCGTCTGTCACCCGGGGTTCTTCCAATCCAGGGTGAAACCATTTGCATAACGACAGCCGACCAGTTCTGAGCCGCATAAGGCCACCGGACGATTTGAGGGCATGCATCACCCGAGGCAGTCCCCATCCGTGCGCCGGATTGGGAACCGTGGTGATGCTCTTCAAAAAGCATTTGTGAACTAGGTCGTACTCTTCTCGGATCGGCATTTCAGCTGGGATCAGGGCACCAAATGACCGCGCTGCGAGGCCCGGGCCGCTGTCGAAGACCGACACCTCCAGGAATTCAACCCGTGGACGTGATGCATGTCGCTCCATGCTTTCGATATACTCTCGGAGTGCGGTGAGGCCGGCCGAAAATGCATCATGCGGTATGTCGACCGGCCGAAGAGCGAACACAATTCCTCGCGCAGACCGCGGATAAAGCGCACCTTCAAGGTCCGTTCGAGCGTGGAGATGCGTATTGGAGAACAATTCTCGAAAAAGACTTGCGAGTAGCCCAGCATCGACGTCTTCAATACGAAGCCTGTTTCGCTTTATAAGTCTGAGCAGGGCCTGCCTGACGAGCCCAGTGAAATCAGGCAGAACCTCGCCGGTTCTCGGATGGTAGAGGAACGGGTTCGGCCCGTCACGCTCAAGATGATCAATCGAGACCAACGGCAGCGACTGGCCGTGAATTATTTCGTCGAATGTCCCGGTATAAAGCTCGTTCAGGCGCTTGCTCACCAAACGGAGCATACCAGCGGTCACGTCACGACTGCCGTCACGGCCAATGATACGATCGGCGAAGGACGCCGCGATCAATCCGTAAGTTCTTGCGAGTAGCGTCTCGGCAGCGTGCTCCGGTTCGACGTCGCTATTCAGATGCAGCGTTGCGTCAGGCTCATTTCGACGAGACCAGGTTATGGCCAACTGCGCGCCACTAACCGAGCCACCGGCTCTCGCTTCGAATGCCCATTTGTTAGGCACAGTCAAGCCGCTCGAGCGCTCATTGACGAGACTGAGTGCGGCCTCAACCTTGTCGTACATTGCGCTTTGGGCAAGGCGATCACGAATTTCCACGCCGGATGCCATGGATGGAAGACTTACCTTTTCGCCAAGATGGACATGAACTCGTCCCACTCGCGTTTCGACATAGCAGTGTGGGAATGCTCGACTTTTTCTCCAGCGAGCATCCGCCGTAATGCTTTCATTCCTTCACGGAGATTGGTCGCCTGATCAAAGCGGCCGGCCGGCTTCGACCTCAAGGAGGCCTGCGCTCGCTGACGTATGCGACCTTGATCGCCCTACTGGCGGCCACGGGGCTGCGCATCTCCGAAGCCCTCAAGCTCACGTTCGCTGACATAACGAGCGACGGTCTGCTGATCCGCGAGACCAAGTTCCGCAAGACCCGTCTCGTGCCGTTGCACGATACAACGGCGGCAGGCTTGCAATGCTACCTGAACCGGCGCGGGCCTGGCTCGGGCGATGATCCCGTGTTCGCCGACACGCATGGCCGGCCGCTGCGCTATATCGCAGTCAAAGAGACCTTCGACAGGCTGGTCGGCAAAGCTGGCATCTGGCTAACGCCGGCGCGGCGCCCTCGGCTGCATGATCTGCGGCACACATTCGCGGTGCGGGCGCTGCAAGGCAGTCCGATGGGCCGAAACGGATGCGGTGCGCATGTGGTCGCGCTCGCGACGTACATGGGGCACGTCAACATCTACTCCACCTACTGGTACCTGGAAGCAACCGCTGATCTTGTGCGCGACATCGCCGTGGCGGGAGAAGCGTTCATGTCAGAGGGAGCGCAAGCATGACACCGATCGCTCCCCTCATCGAAGCGTTCCTGCGCGAAACACTCGTCCATCAACGGGGCGCAAGCCGACACACGTGCGATTCCTATGCCCAGGGCTTCCAACTCCTGTTCGAGTTTGCCGCTGCAAGGCTCAAGAGTACACCATCGAAGCTGATGTTGGAGCAGATCGACTCCGGTTTAGTCAGCGCCTTCCTCGAGCATCTCGAGGATAAGCGCAAGAATGGCGCCGTGACGCGAAACGTTCGTCTGGCAGCCATCAAGTCGTTCTTCCACTTCCTCGAATACCGGCAACCGGCAGCCCTCGATCAAGTCCGCCGCGTGCTGGCTATTCCGTTCAAGAAGACGGACACGCGTCTCGTTCCCTATCTGCTGCGCGAAGAGCTGCAAGCGTTGCTCGATGCTCCGGACCCGACAACGC
This sequence comes from Rhizobium leguminosarum, assembly GCF_001679785.1. Taxonomy (NCBI): domain Bacteria; kingdom Pseudomonadati; phylum Pseudomonadota; class Alphaproteobacteria; order Hyphomicrobiales; family Rhizobiaceae; genus Rhizobium; species Rhizobium leguminosarum. Next base: position 247,809 of record NZ_CP016292.1, on the reverse strand, counting down.
GTGACGGCATCCGCGACCGAGCCATGCTGCATGTGGCCGTGTGTGCTGGCTTGCGCGTCTCGGAACTGACAGGCCTGAAGATCGACGATATCGAAATGTCGTCTATGAGCATGCGCGTTATCGGTAAGGGCCGGCGGGAACGAGTGCTGCCGCTGTGGAAGCCGGCAGCCACGGCACTGCGCGCCTGGCTCGCCATTCGCGGAAAGATCGCGACACCCGAAGTGTTCATCAACGCCCGTGGTGAACCTCTGAGCCGATGGGGCTTTGCCTATCTGCTCAAACAGCACGCCGCGGTGGCAGCTCTCCAACAGCAAGGTCTCGCCAAAAAGCGCGTCTCGCCTCATGTGCTTAGGCACACCTGCGCGATGATCATCCTGCAGGCGACGCAAGACATCCGGAAAGTATCGCTATGGTTGGGCCATGCCACGCTGACGACCACCGAGGTCTATACGCGAGGTGATCCGACCAAAAAGCTCGAAGCCATGGAAGCGATCGTGCCACCGCATCTGCGGCGCGGAACGTTCCAACCGACCGACAGGCTGATTGCATTACTAAAGAGCACTTCGTAATGGTGAGCTAAGCGGGCGGCGAAATGTGTGAAAGGGCCACCAGGTCGCCGCCAACTCCCCATTACTGGATCTGCACATAAGACAGGAATTATAGGCGATGCGGAACGCCGCGCAGTCCTGACATTGCTGGACATGCCCGCCCAGGCGAGCGGTCCGGCACATCTCGACCGCACTCATGACCCGGCGTTCGACACGCCCGAGATGGGTGTCGTGGGCTTGACGATATCTTTCCCCGTGGCGGCGAAAAATGTCCGCCACCTCCAGTCCCGCCGCCATGGCGAAACTATGCTCAGCCTGGCGGCACCACCTCTAACGTCAGCCGGTCGAGCGGGCTGGTCGTGCTGCGGATCAGGGTATTGGAAACCTTCGTGTAGCGTGCCGTGGTGGACAGATTGTTGTGGCCGAGCAAAACCTGGATGATGCGGATGTCGGTTCCGCTTTCCAGAAGATGGGTGGCAAAGCTGTGACGCAGCGTATGTACCGTCACCCTTTTGTCGATGCCGGCCGCGGCGCACGCCGAACGGCAGGCAGAATACAGAACCTGGACGTCGATGGGCTTGGTCTCGTCCCGGCCCGGGAACAGCCAGACCTCGGGTCTCGCCAGCCGCCAATAGACCCGCAGGATCGCGAGCAACTGCCCGGACAGCATGACGTTGCGATCCTTTCCGCCCTTGCCATGCTCGACGCGGATGATGCCGCGTTCGCCATCAACGTCGCGGACCTTGAGATGGACAGCTTCCGAGGCGCGCAGCCCCGCTGCATAAGCTGTCGTCAGTGCGGTGCGGGTCCTCAGGCTCGGAACCGCTTCCAGAAACCGCACGATCTCGTCGCCGTTTAGGATCGTCGGAAGCTTGGCGGGTGTCCGGGCATAGGCAATGCGCTCCGGTATCTCGCCATGACCAAGCGTGACGCCAAAGAAGAACCGCAGGGCACAAACTGTCTGGTTCAAGGCCGGCCATGATAGGCCCGATGAGACCAGATGCACCTGAAACCCGCGCACGTCTTCCAGTCCAAGACGGTCTGGCGATCGCCCGAAATAGCGCGAGAACTTCGTCACCGCATGCAAATACGATCGTTGCGTCGCTGGCGAAAGATTGCGGATCGTCATGTCATCGATCATGCGCCGGCGCAGCGGGCTTATCTCTGTCATCGTCATCTCCTGTTCTGAAAGTTGGGCAAACAACCCAATCCTTCAAAACAGCAGCAATCATGCAAATCCCGCGCTCCAAATGCCGCGATAGCGGCTTCGTTCAATCCTGAATGTCGACCGGTCCTAGTCACCTGAATCTGAAGTTCAGTTCATTGTCTTCTGGCAGAAGCGCTTGACCGACGCGAGGATTTGGTCGGCGGATTTGACCCACTTGTACGGGGTGGGGTTCTCGTTGTGGGTTTCGATGAAGGCGTCGATGTCGGCTTCCAGTTCTGCGGTGGAACGGTGTACGCCGCGCTGCAACTGCTTTCGCGTTAGCTCTGCAAACCACCGCTCGACCTGATTGATCCAGGATGCCGACGTTGGCGTGAAGTGAACATGCCAGTGTGGGCGGCGCGCGAGCCAGGCCTTGATTCTCGGCGTCTTGTGGGTCGCATAGTTGTCCATCACCAGATGCACGTCCGGCCCACTGGGCATTTCGGCGTCGATCCGCTTCAGGAAGTCGAGGAATTCAGTGGCCCGGTGACGCTTGTAGCAATGACCGATCACCGCACCAGTGGCAATGTCGAGCGCGGCGAACAGAGAAGTCGTGCCGTTGCGGACATAGGTATGGGTGCGCCGTTCGGCGACGCCCGGTGCCATAGGCAGAACCGGCTGCTCGCGATCCAATGCCTGGATTTGCGATTTCTCATCCACGCATAGCACGATCGCCCGGTCCGGTGGCGACATATAAAGGCCGACGATGTCCTGCACCTTATCGACGAAGAGCGGATCTGAGGAAAGCTTGAATGTCTCGGCACGATGCGGCTGCAGGCCAAATGCGGTCCAGATCCGACGGATGGTGGTATGCGAAAGGCCGCTGTCGGCTGCCATCGAACGGATGGACCAGTGCGTGGCATCCTTGGGAGTGACGTTCAACGTACGCTCGACGACCTGAGCAACCTGGGCATCGGAGACAGTTCGCGGTCGACCGGCACGATATTCATCTGTCAGCCCTTCAATACCATCCTGTACGAACCTGCGGCGCCACTTGCCAACCGTGTGCTCGTGAACACCCAGGCGTTCGGCAACGTCCTTGCTTTGCAAACCCTGCGCGCACAGCAAGACCATCCGGCATCGATCCGACAACGAGCGTGCCGCTTTATGCCGGCGCACCTGAGATTCGAGGAAATTTCTGTCCGCGTCGCTCAGAACGACGAGGTCCGCCTGCCTGCCAACCATCGATCAAACCCCTGCTCTTGTGACAGAAGCCGAACAAAATGAAGCTTACTTTGGTTCCAGGTGACTAGGGTACCGTGGCGTTGTTGCGGCAGAATCCCGCCCAAGCGACAACGGGTTCGTCGTTGACCGAGAACCAAGCCCGGGTCTTAAGCCCAGGGACACCTTCAGGATTTGCAAAATGCGTGATCGGGATCAAACAGCGGTAGCGCGGGTCTACGACCAGATGTCCCCACATCGGGTTTGTGAGGTCTGCGACCAGCCCAATCCGGCCGGGAGGTGCCCCGTGCAGGCGCATCTCCCTGGTGTGACGCGGGAAGCCCCAGGGGATAGATTTGAGTAGGCGTCGACCATCTTTCTCGAAAGCGATCAAACCCTGGACTGTTATAGCACAGAACACAATGGGAACAAACTGCTTGGAGTCATTCGAGCAAAACGATATGAACCAGACTCCAGCCTGATTTTATATTCGTGAGTCACAGATTGCAGCCTGATATGTTGAGCCATATAATCATATTACAGACTGAGTCATGCGCATTGACATTCAGCCTGTATACTGATTTATCATGTCTCGTGATCAACTTACAGTCTGAGGACAATGGATGAAGAGCGACAGTCGAAAGAGGGGGCGCCTGCGACTCGATGAACGACTTCGAGCGCTCCAACCGATTGATCGCTTCAAGGCGCCGCCGAAAGGATGGGTGCGTGCACTACGCGATGCGCTCGGCATGACGGGCGCGCAGCTCGGCACACGCATTGGCGTGCGACCTCAAACTGTTGAAGCCATCGAGAAGTCGGAAGCCGCAGGCACGATCCAACTCAATACCTTACGTCGCGCAGCTGAGGCGCTGGATTGCACTCTCGTCTACGCCCTCGTTCCAAACAGTTCACTTGAGACTGTCATCGAGGGGCGCGCAAGGAAGATCGCAACGCGTGAGCTTCAGCGTGTCGCGCATACAATGCGGCTCGAAGCTCAGGACACAGATGAAGCAGACTTCGAATCCCGCGTCCAGGCATACATTCGCGACAAGCTCTCCGAGCGCGACCTCTGGAACGAGACATGACGGACCTATTTCAGGAGCCCGAGGACGCCACACCCCTTGAGCCGCATGAGCGAGAGGGACTGCTTCAGACATGGATCACGCACCGCCGTGATCTCAACGAGGCGGAGCAAGAAAACATCGTCGAGGGTGCGGCCTGGGCGCGCCGGCGCGTGTCGCTTGAGCGAATGCTCAGCGAGGACTTCATGCGAACACTGCACAAGCGGATGTTCGGCGACGTCTGGGAATGGGCCGGCACCTTCCGAACGACGGAGCGCAACATCGGCGTCCAAGCCTACTGCATCGGAGTGGAGCTCGCGAGCCTGTTAAGCGACGTCGGCTATTGGGTTGAGCATGAGGCATTTCCGTCGGATGAAATTGCGATCAGGTTTCACCATCGCCTGGTCGCGATCCACCCGTTTCCAAACGGAAACGGCCGTCACGCTCGATTGGCAGCCGATCTTCTGATCGAACGCCTTGGCGGCGAGCGTTTCAGTTGGGGCGGCGGAACTCTGGCCGATGTCGGTGAACTGCGCACTCGCTACGTCGTGGCCCTTCGCGCAGCAGACAACCATGATATCGCGCCGCTGCTAGAATTCGCGCGCACCTGAGAAGCGGTATATCGTTCGCCTTGATGGGATCAGAACCGTCGACAACTTGACCTAGTTTAGCTCAGCCGCTGATTTGTTTGAAACTCTTTGGCATAAGCCGCTATTGTGGAACGACTAGCTTCGGCGCTTGAAGGCCGTCTCCCGCTGCCTGTTGGATCCAGTGTTGCTGTCGGCGGAACCTGGCACAAGCGGAATTTGCAGCGGATGGCGTGAAGCGCTATAATTGCGACCTGCAAAATCTTTGCGACAAGCCCACGGTCAGGTTCTGAACTCGCCCGGCGGTTTCCAGACCAAATGGCAGATCGTTGCCCATACCCTGACGGATCAGGATGCTGGCGATGTCTCTCAAGTTGCGCCACTCCTCGACCAGATTGGCGGTCTGATCGGACAGTTCACAGCCGACGTTGCCTATGATGGAAAACCTACATACGACGCAGTCATCGATCATAGCGCGGCGGCGGCTATCGTCATTCCGCCTCGCGCCAACGCGGTCGAGCCAAGCGACGATAGACCTCGCGGCCAACGGAACCGGCATATCGCCGCAATCAACAGTGACGGCCGGATGAAATGGCAGGTCTCTAACGGTTACGGCAAACGCTCGCTGGTTGAGACGGCAATCGGGCGATACAAGTCCATCATCGGGCGGCGTCTGCGGGCCAGGTCACTGCCTGGTCAGCAGACCGAGTCCGCCATCGGCTGCGCCGTCCTCAACCGCATGCTTGCTTGCGCACGCCCGAAAGCCGTCCGCCGCAAGGCAGCCACGCCATAGTCAGCCGTTTCAAAGATCCCCATCCGTTCAGTTCCACATCCGTGCACCAACGCCCTATCTTCAGCATCTTCGACTGGAAGCTGCTCATAGGGAACTCCAGGAAGCAACGCCCGGACTGACTGTGCGGCAATCGCCCTGAATTGGGGCTTTACCCATTTCGGCCGTTTTGCCGTCGACTACAGGCTTCGATTTGGCCAATTGCCATCGCAGACCCTCCGACGATAATTCATGCCGGTTTTAGCGGCCGTCGGGGTCAGAGGAATGCCCGGATCTCAATGTCTGCGACGGCAGACAGCCATAACTCTTCCTGTAATCGCCCGAAAAGCGGCCCTGATGGGTGAACCCCCACTTCTGCGCTATAGCGGCGACGGTCGTCGCCGAATTTGCCATGATGAGATCCCGATGCACGGCCTCCAGGCGCAGATTGGCCAGATAGGCCATGGGGGACATGCCCTTGAACCGCTTGAAGCCTTCCTGCAGCGATCTAATGCCGACCTGGGAAGCCTGCGCTATGTCGCTAATTGAGATCGACTGCGAGAGATTGGCCTGCATGAAATCGATGGCACGCCGGATATGCCGGGGAGATGGCAACGTCGGCTGCCGCGCCAGCGCGCCTGAAAAACGATGCGGCACGTTTTCAAGCAACAGGTGGATCAACCCCGTGGACAGGGAGGAAAGGGCCGCCGGTGATTGCAGCAGGGAGGCGTCGTCGTTCAATCCGGTCGCCAGGATTTTTGTTAACCGGGAAAAGGCCAGTCCGGCCTCAAGACACAGGTCGAATTCGAGCGCAAGGTCGATCGAGCCAGAGACGGGTTGCTCCAGCATCGCGGACAGTAGCCGGACAACCCCGCTCTGATCGATGATCAGCGAAAGATGCTCGCGATCGCCGTTGATCACAATATCAGACAGGCTGGTCATATCGATAATGGTGCCTTTGCCGGGTTCGGAAATATGGTGCCGATTGGACGACGATATCGTTGCCGCGCCCGAGAGTGGGACGTAGATCAGAAACTTGCTGTCTTCGGCCTTCTGGTGAAACGTCAATCCCCCCTGATATGCCGCGCGACCGACGCCAAGTGCCCCGGCGGCAACGAAATCATATTCGGCCGAAAATCCCGCATCGCGCAGGGCCTCGACCCTTCCTGGAGCCTTGCAACGGCTCAGTATCGCAGAAAATTCATCCGCGTTATTGCCCTTGAAGGTTAAGGACGAACCAGGTTTCTCGCGCTGCATTCCGGCGTTTCCCGAACTAGAATGAGATGAATGTCAAGCGAAGTGAATGAAGATGGAACTGACCCCCTTCATTGATTTGCTGTTTCGTTTGTCTCGAACGGCGCTTTTCGCGAAGCCTGTAGCTATCACCTCGGATGGTGATCACTGTCCAATGGTGCAGCAGGCGGTCCAATATTGCGGTGGCGACGACAGGGTCTCCGAAGACGCTCCCCCACTCTCCGACCGATCGATTTGAGGTAATCAGGATCGATCCCTTCTCGTAGCGGCGAGAGACCAGTTGGAAGAACAGGTGAGCCGCGTTCGCTTTTCCACAATGGCGACACCGACCCGCTCACAGCAGACAACGACCCAGGGGGCCGATGTATTCCGTCTTGAGGCCGTGACGTCGAACACTTCTCAGAAAATCGTTCGCGGCGATCAGGTTAAGATAAAGCTCGTCCTCGCCAGAGCCCACATTCATGGATTTCATCCAATATAACCCTTGCTGGGAAATGACCCGAAGCCGCCACTTGCCACCCTCCAGCCGACGTAGTTCGAAATCAACACCCTGATGCACCGATGCTGAGATACGGGCCGCAGTCCGGGCCGAACTTTGGGCGACATGCTTTTCGGGTTCTGAAGACATACCTATCCACCATTCAGACCAGATCAGAATTCGGAAACGGTCGGATGGCGCACGGCAAGAGCCAATCGTTTCGAACGCGGAAGTCCCAGCTTGAGATAAGCCAGAACCGCCAACCCCACGCCAGATGGTGCAAGGTCAACGGCTAACGACGACAACGACGGAGGGAAGAGGGAAGGAATGATCCATGATGTCGCGATAGCAAGCATACCGGGGAAGAGGGCCGTCTGCGTCCACCAACGTTGTTCACTCATCGTAACCTCCATGTGAAGCAACGGCAGGAGGCCAAGGCCGTTCGCCGCGTGTGATGATCACCGACAAGCTTCGATCCTACGGTGCGGCGAAGCGGGAGATCATGCCAGGCGTCGAGCATCGCTCGCACAGGAGCCAACAATCGGGCGGAGAACTCTCATCAACCCGTCCGACGGCGGGAGAGGATCATGAAGCGCTTCAAAGTCAGCGCGACATTTTCAGGGTTTCGTTTCCGTACACGACCCGATCGCCAACCTCTTTAACGTTCCCCGCCACGATATTCCATCCACCTACCATCGACAATTGCGAGCAACGGCCATGCAAGCATGGCGCCAAATCGCGCCCCTTCATGCCGAATGAACCAAAGCCCTCACTCCCAGATCTTGTTTTCACAGCGTTAAGTTTACGGTGCCTCTTTGGTTCCTCGGTCAAGATTGATGTGTGAGTGAAGGAGTGCCACTTATCAGCAACAACAGGCACTCCCATGCAATTCCGCCCTGACGGGCGGAGCTGAAGCCAATTCACCTTCCCATCAAGCTCCCTTTCCGCTGATTTTCAGTTTTCACGCCAGGACGGATCCAATCGTTTGGACCGCTTCTTGGCCCAGCTCCAACTGAGGCGAGTGTTATTGAAGACACCAATTCAGCTATAATCATTTCTGGGTGAGGTAAATGAGTAGATTTACTCTAAGCGCTCATTTCCATGCGCATTGACGCGGCCAGTTTGACGTTGGTCGCTGTCAGACGGTCGCATCGGTTCAGGCAGCGGCGGGTTTGGTGAAGTTGAAGGCGCAGCAGATCGGTGATGTCGGCATCTGCTGCGCGCTGGGGCAACTCGCCGAGAAGATGGCGCAAGTAGGCCAAGGGTTCGATGCCGCAGGCTCGGCATGTCAGCATGAGGGCGTGTCGCAAAGCGGTCGGCCGAACGCGTTGAGCTGAAATACATTCTGCTCTTCACGCCTTATTAACCTTTTGAAGTCCGAAGAGACGCGCGAGCAGATCGTTCTGATCATTGACGGTCCACTCTCCGGAGAAGCCAAACCCTTTTCGCAGCCACAGCATCGCTTCGAACCCTGCGATAATTCGATCGCGCGGTTTTGAAGGATTGGAAACCGCCGATCTTCGGCATGTTCTTCTTCACGCGGAAATGGTCACTCTCAATGCCTTGTTGGAGATGTTTGGTGACATAATGAACCGGATCCGCATGCAGGTGCCCATCGTCGACTGACGTCTTGATCGCCGACGGAAAGGTGTTGGCGCCGTCCGTGCCGATCTTTGCCGGTGACGGCGATGTCACGTTGTTTGATCAACGGCCGAAAAGTCGCTTGTCGGTAAACTCAGGCAATTGCAGCGGTCACGGCTTTCCACTGCGCCATGGCGCGGATCCGATGAATATGGGTGGCTAGGGCTGAGTGTCTCTGGTGCGGCGCGACGAAAAGATTTCGGACTGCTGAAAAGACCGAGATGAAACGTTGCAAACCTCCGACGGATTAAAGCCCTGCATCATCCGCTCTCGTTTTCGAAGCGGCACGTGAGAATTCTCTGCGCGATTGTTAAGGCCCTTGTGCGATCGATGTTCGACGCCGGGCATTACATCCCGTTTTGCCGCGCCGTATGAGCGCAGTTTGTCGGTGACGATGCGCTTCGGCGACAGACCTTGCTTCTTCAGCAGCCTGACCAGCAATCGCTTGGCAGCCTTGGTATCGCGGCGGGTCTGGACGATCTCGTCGAGAACGTAGCCGTCTTGGTCGACAGCACGCCACAGCCAATGTTTTCGGCCGCCTATGGAAATCACGACCTCGTCCAGATGCCAGATATTTTCCGCGACGGCTTCTTTCTAGGCAGCTGCTTGACGTAGGCTGCCCCGAATTTGCGGCCCCATCGCCGTATCGTTTCGTAAGAGACGACGATACCGCGCTCCAGCAACATTTCCTCGACCAGCCGCAGGCTCAACGGGAACCGGAAATACAGCCACACCGCACGGGCGATAATCTGTGGTGGAAAGCGGTGGTTCTTGTAGCTGATGGTCGATGAGGTCATCTCAACCGTATTATCCGCCACCCGTTAAGTTGCCGACAACGTGACATCGCCCTCCCTCAGCCGCCAACAAGCCTCGGGTCGACATCAAAGCCGGGAATGGGCACAAGCCTATTTTCCCGGCCTTTCCTTGCGCGGCGGAGTGTTTCGCATTTCCGCACCGACGCGGCGGCGTGCCGATTTCAGATGCGGATCCCCTTGCGTGGGTTCTGTCGCAAAACTTTTCACCGGGTTTGCAACCAGTATGGTAGGCGTAGATCCGGGTTGAAGATGAGCAGGCAGATTGAGTTTCCCGATCATGGTCGATTTCAAAGGCAGTCATTACCCGAAAGACGTGATTTTATACGCGGTATTTTTCTACGTGAGATATGCGGTCTCCTATCGTGATCTGGAAGAGATTATGGCCGAGCGCGGCGTTACCGTTGACCACGCGACGCTGAACAGATGGGTCGTGAAATATTCGCCCCTGATTGCCTGCCAGGCCCAGCGGCGCAAATCCGCAACCAGCAGCTCCTGGCGGATGGACGAGACCTCTATCCAGGTCAAAGGCAAGTGGACCTATTTCTATCGGGCTGTCGACAAATTCGGCAAAACCCTTGATTTCATGCTGTCCGAGCACCGCGATGAGGCCGCGGCCAGCGCTTTCTTCGCCCGCACGATTAAGACCAATGGCTTGCCCGAAAAGGTCGTCATCGACAAGAGCGGCGCGAACCTGGCAGGATTGCAAAACATCAACTGGCTGCTGCTGTTGTTGTATGGATGGTTCTGGCTGATCGAGATCCTGCAGGTCAAATACCTCAACAACACGATTGAGCAGGACCACCGGTTTATCAAGAAGCTGATCCGCCCCATGAAGGGCTTCAAATCCTTTCAGTCTGCGTCAGCAACACTGGATGGTATCGAGGTGGCTCACATGATCCGCAAGCGCCAATTTTCAACCAGTGGCCAATCGGCATTTCAGCAATTCGCCGCACTCGCTGCATAACTGTGTCCAGCGATGGCCGCTTCTGCGGCCTTTTAAAAAGTTTGCGACAAAACCCGATCAACAAGGGCGAGACCGTTGCTCTGGTCGGAGAGTCCGGTTCCGGCAAATCCGTGACGGCCCGTTCGCTCATCGGCCTTTCCGGCGTCGGCGCCAATGTGCGTGCCGACCGCTTCGACATCGATGGTGAAAGCGTCCTCAATTTCGGCGAAAGGGACTGGCGACGCCTGCGTGGCGAAAAGATTGGCTTTGTTCTTCAGGATGCGCTCGTGTCGCTTGATCCGCTCCGGCGGATTTCCCAGCAATTGTCGGATGCCTTCGGCAGACGCGGCCTTTTCGCCCGCCCGGATGTCGGCCGGGACAGCCATGCGCTGCTGCGCTCGGTCGGCATCCCCGACCCGGAAAGGCGCTTGCCGCAATATCCGCATCAGCTGTCCGGTGGGTTGCGCCAACGCGCCCTCATCGCCACGGCGATTGCCAGGCAGCCATCGCTGCTGATTGCCGATGAGCCGACAACGGCGCTCGACACCACCGTACAAAAGCAAATCCTTGATCTCTTGGCAGAGCGCCGGAGGGCCGGTCACACGCTTCTGCTGATCAGCCACGATCTGGCTGTGGTTTCGCGCCTGGCCGACCGCGTGCTGGTGATGCACAATGGCAGGATCGTCGAGGACGGACCGCCGGGCAGGATCCTGAGTAATCCGGAACATCCTTACACGAGACAATTGCTCGATGCGGTGCCGTCAGCGGGATCGCGGGGTTTTCGTCTGTCTCCTCCCAGCCAGCCAGATTCCCAACAACAGGTTGCGCGTGCGCCTGCCGCACCAGCCGAGCGGTTACGCATTCCGCTGCCGGCCAAACATATCGACCAAGAGAACCGCGTCCTGTCGTCCCATAATCTCTTCAAGCATTACGGGGGAATCAGCGGCACATTTGCCGTCAACGACGTGTCGTTCGACCGCGCCGCCGGCGAAGCCCTGGGGATCGTCGGCGAATCCGGCTCCGGCAAGACCACCGTTGCAAAAATAGTCCTCGGCCTGGTCGAGCCAGACGACGGCGCGGTGTTCATCGACGGCGCGCAGTGGAGTAATATTCCGGAGGCTCGACGTCGCTCGCGGCGCGCCAGCATGCAATTGATCGCCCAGGACGCCCTCAGTTCCTTCGACCCGCGCTACACGGTCGAAAAAATCGTCGGCGAGAGCCTCGACTCCGTCGGCATCTTCGGTGCGTCCCGCCGCGACCGCGTGCTCGAAGTGCTGGATGCGGTTCGCCTGGGCTCGGCCTATCTCAACCGTCATCCGCGTGAGCTTTCCGGCGGCCAGCGCCAGCGGGTGGCAATTGCCCGCGCCTTCGCGCCGCGGCCGCGGCTTCTGGTGGCGGATGAACCGGTCAGCGCGCTCGACGTTTCGGTGCAGGCACAGGTTCTCGATCTACTCGCCGAACTGCAAGCCGCGTCCGGTACGGCACTTCTCTTCATCTCCCATGATCTCGGTGTCATCAATCATCTCACCGATCGCGTGCTGGTGATGAAGGACGGCCGGATCGTCGAGGCGGGGGGCGTCGAGCACGTCTTTTCGGCACCGCAGCACAGCTATACGCGCGCCCTCCTGGAGGCGGTCCCGGCCCTGGCCTGAGCGGCGCTTGCTAGAACATCCGGCAAGAGCTTGCCGGATACCTGAATTCAATCTGCGAGACATCTGTCATGACCCCTACCCGCAAACGTCGCCTGAAGACCCTGACCGGCGCAAGCAGCGTCATCTCCGCATCGAATGACATCGAGCCATCGACGGGTGCGAAGCGCGCCGTCGAACTTGCCCGCAAAGCCGAGGCCGAGAAGATCACCGGCCTGTTCACCGCCGATCTTCTGCATATCGACCCGGCCGGCCTTGCCGGCACGGCCGGCATACAGGAGCCGATCATTGCTCTTGCGGCGCTCAGCCAGGCGACATCGCAGATCGGCCTGATCGCCACCGTCTCGACCACCTTCCATCACCCCTACAATCTGGCGCGCCAGATCGGCACGCTGGATCACGCCAGCGGCGGCCGCACCGGTTGGAACGCGGTGACCTCCTCCGTCGGCGAAGAGAATTTCGGAGAGACGCTACCGAGCCCGGAAGAACGCTACGAGCGCGCCGCCGAATTCATCGAGATCGTCAACGCGCTTTATGATGCCAATGAACGGGACGCAGCCCAGCGCAAGGGTTCCGGAGCCGTCGGCATCGACCCGGCCAAGTTCCACCGCATCGACTATCGCGGCAAGCACTTCAGTGTCGCAGGCCCCTTGAACGTGCCGCCCTTGCCGCAGCGCCGCCCGGTCCAGTTTCAGGCCGGTCAGTCCGAAGCCGGGGTGGCGGTGGGCGCACGCTATGCGGAGGTCGTCTACACGTCGCAGCCCAAGCTTGAGGATGCAATTGCCTTCGCGACCGATCTACGCCGTCGCGCAGCGAGTTTCGGTCGTGGAAACAATGTGCCCTTCATCATGAATTCCTTCCACTCGGTGATCGGCGAGTCCGACGTTGACGTGGCACGTCGGCTGAAGGAAAAACACGAGCATATCGACTACGAGCAGGGTCGCCTGAAGCTTGCCGACATGCTGGGCGGCGATCTCGATCTCTCCGATCTGCCGCTGGACAGGCCACTGCCGGAAACATTGCTGCCGGAGGTGACCAGCATCAACCGCAGGCGCGGGAGAGTGGAAATCTTTCGTCGCTACGCGCGCCAGGGACTAACGTTGCGCGAACTGATCATTCAGGCGCAGGAGACCGGTCATTGGTCGGTTGCCGGCACGCCGGAACAGCTGGCGGATGCGATCGAAGAGCGCGTCAAGTCAGGCGTTCTCGATGTCTTGTCGCTGCATGGCTTCGGCAATCCCGACCAGGAGGACCTCCTGGTGAACGGTCTGCTGCCCGAACTCCGGCGCCGTCAACTGATCGACACCGATTATGTCGGAGAGGATTTCCGCTCCAATCTGGAGCTGCCGCCGCTTGCGTCACCGACAGCCATCCAAGCATCGCGAACGGCCTGACGGCGAACCGTTCCCAGCTTGGGACACAGATAACTCTAACACGTCGTCACAGGCTTTGACGACGTGCTGCGCTTTTAGCCAAATCGCCTGTCCCCGCCTGTCGACGCCTTGAATGCGTTGTTTTTGCCGATGGAACGATGGTCCTGCGGTCAAGGTGTCAGTTAAGATGTGCGTTTGAGATCTTCATCGGCAACGCCATAACCTGCGAAGCGGTGGGCGATCATCGAGCTGTGCAAAATGCCCGCCTTGAACGATGTGAGAGGCCTACACCTGATAACTTCATCCAAGTCGGTCCGCTTCAGGTGTGCCAACGAGTTTGGCCGCATCCATATTCGCATTTTTAAGCGCGTCGTTTATCGTTTTACCAGACGCAATTTCGGCAGCTAGGACGCCGATAAACTCGTCTCCGGCCCCATGCGTACTTTCAACTTTCACCTTCACAGCCGCAATGATGGTCTCCTCTCGATCGCGATTTGCGTAGGCGACACCGGCACCACCTGCGGTGACTACGACCTCGGGGAAGGTCCGCACAAGTTTCCGTGCGGCCTCAAGCGCGCCATCGAGTGTTTCAACGACGGGAACCCCTCCCAGCATCTCAGCTTCGATCGCGTTGACAACGATGATATCGATGAGCGGCTGAAGATCGGCCGATAGTGGTCGCGCCGGCGCTGCATTGATCAGGACACGCCCTCCGGCCTGTTTCACTGCTCTCGCCGCTGCGACATTGGCGGCATCCGGGATTTCGCTCTGCAGAACAAGCAGCGTTGTCCTTTCCAGAAGATCCCGGGCCGCTGCGACATCGCCATCGCCCAGGGTAAGATTGCTTCCGGAGACGATGACTGCGCCATACGACGCTGTTCGGAGAGGCCTGCCTGACCCGGCGATGGGGAAGGATCGGCAAGCGTGGGCAGGAAAAGCAGCATGTTTTCGAGCGGGAAGAGGAGGCGGTTCGTTTGTTCCTCGAACTTCTGAGGCAAAAACGTGGTCGCGGCTACCGGCCCAAAATAACGCTCCGGGGCGATGTCACGTTGTTTGATCAACGGCCGCAAAGTCGCTTGTCGGTAAACTCATGCAATTGCAGCGGTCACGGCTTTCCACTGCGCCATGGCGCGGATGCGATGAATATGGGTGGCTAGGGCTGAGTGTCTCTGGTGCGGCGCGACGAAAAGATTTCGGACTGCTGAAAAGACCGAGATGAAACGTTGCAAACCTCCGACGGATCGAAAGCCCTGCATCATCCGCTCTCGTTTTCGAAGCGGCACGTGAGAATTCTCTGCGCGATTGTTAAGGCCCTTGTGCGATCGATGTTCGACGCCGGGCATACATCCCGTTTTGCCGCGCCGTATGAGCGCAGTTTGTCGGTGACGATGCGCTTCGGCGACAGACCTTGCTTCTTCAGCAGCCTGACCAGCAATCGCTTGGCAGCCTTGGTATCGCGGCGGGTCTGGACGATCTCGTCGAGAACGTAGCCGTCTTGGTCGACAGCACGCCACAGCCAATGTTTTCGGCCGCCTATGGAAATCACGACCTCGTCCAGATGCCAGATATCTTTCCGCGACGGCTTCTTTCTAGGCAGCTGCTTGACGTAGGCTGCCCCGAATTTGCGGCCCCATCGCCGTATCGTTTCGTAAGAGACGACGATACCGCGCTCCAGCAACATTTCCTCGACCAGCCGCAGGCTCAACGGGAACCGGAAATACAGCCACACCGCACGGGCGATAATCTGTGGTGGAAAGCGGTGGTTCTTGTAGCTGATGGTCGATGAGGTCATCTCAACCGTATTATCCGCCACCCGTTAAGTTGCCGACAACGTGACATCGCCTGGGTGATGTTTGCGCTTTATGAATTTCAGTCGATCGAGGATGCACCCTTTCGACCGGAACAATCATCGGGTCTGAAGTTCGGTTGCGACGAAGCAGCTCGCGGGATGGGCCAACAGAGTGCAGACAAGTTCTCCGAAAACGCGCGTCCGCAATAATGAACAGTCGCTGCCTCATCATGTCGTCGCCATTTAATTTCGTTTCAAATGCAGCAATGCGCTACACGCCCAAGTCTCCGTAAATTGCTATAGGTTCGCTTGATATTTGTGTCCCATCCCTCGCGTTCCAAGAGCATATGCACGCAACGTTACCCGCCGGCACGTCGGTCTAAATAGCCTCCTGGAAACGCGGTCGGAGCGGGCATTGGCGTACAGGGGTTCCAAAGCGGAAGCCCAACCAGGCGGGCGTCCAGCCGGACAATCAGTTTGCGAGCAATAAGGTCTGCAGTCGCCTCCTCAATCTCCAGCGGACTCGCCCCCTTCAGCTGTTCACCCAGGTGGGCCTCTGGCATGCCTTGATCAGCAGCCAATAGGATTTCACGCGCCAACCCTTTGACTCGCTGTTCATGCTCCACTGCGACGTTACGTGTGTCCTCGACTATAATCTCGTCACCGCTATCGCGCATCGATAGCATGGGTGGAGTCAGGCCGCGCGATGCGTCCTCCCAAGCATCCATGCCTTGAATAACCGCTTGAACGCCGGGGCGGCGGTTTGCGTCAAGTGTGCGAAAATCGCGGCCGGCACCATCGTCTGCACTGTCTTCGAAGTAGTAAACCTGATCCGCAAGATCGTGCTCAGAGAGCGGATAGACGTAGCGATAGGAAGCCGCCGGGCTGAGCGTCAGCCCATATTGGTCGGCTGCGCGATGATAGAGACTGAAGCGCTGGTAGCGCAATCTAACAGCGTGTCCCGGCTGCAGATGATGCAGCAACGGCAACAAGCGGCACATTTGAGCGTACCAAGCGTCGCTCTCGCGGGGGAAGCCCCACAGGACGCTCCAGATAACCCGCACGCCAAACTGGCGACACCATTTCAGGAGCTGAACATTTTGCGCTGCCGTCGTTCCCTTGCCCATAAGCTTCAAAGCGCGGCTATCCAGGCTCTCGATACCTGGCTGGATCCAGCGGACACCGCCTGCGGCCAGCTTCTCGACTTCATGGCGCTTCAAATTGGCTTTGACTTCAAAGAGGATGGCGAGTTTTTCGGGTAAGGCGATGAGGCGTGGCAACGCCTTTTCAATGTAGTCAGTCGCCAGAATGTTATCAACCGCCTCGATGCGCGACGTGCCGTAGCGCGTGGACATCTCGATCATCTCCTCTGGGACTTGCGCAGCCGGTTTCTGGCGGTAGGTCATCAATGCGCCGTTGAGGCCGCAGAACGTACATGGGCTGCTGCGCCGCCACCAACAGCCACGAGAGAACTCCATCGGCAGCCCGGGATGCACGCGGTCGGCATAGAGCGAACGCTGAAGCTCGGCAAAATAATCCGAGAAATCAGGCAACGGCAGGGCATGTATATCCTCGACCACTGCGCGGGGCACCAAGTCGCCTGTCAGCGTGCCGGGATAGCCGGCCTGGCGATGAGCCGGGCCGAAAACGCCGAACGGTAGGTCGGCCGGTGGAATGTCTCTACCATGAGTGAGGATGTCGCGACAAAGCCCTCCGATCAGTGTGTCGGCCTCCCCCGACACGACGTAGTCGACCCACGGGAACCGCGCATGAGTAGTACGTCCCATCACGGATTCACAATTTGCACCCCCCATGAGCGTGACTAAGCCTGGCGAGAGCTCGCTCAGGCGGCGCAGCAACGCGAGCGAGGGAACATGCTGATTAAATGTTGAGGTGCAGCCGACCATAGCCGGCCGTTCCTTCAGTATCTTGCCGCATGTCCAATCGATGAAGCCGCCGATGAGCGAACGCAACTTAAGGAAATTAGCACGAAGCTCGGCCTCACGTTTGTGCGGGCACGGATTGCGCCGGAAATACCGGTCGAGGAAGCGGGCGCGGTCCGTTTCGAAGTCGGGAAATGCGACGCCTGCGAACAGCCAGTCAACAAGCGCTTCCTCCGGAGGGGAAGTCTCAAGCAAATTATAGTCGGAGAGGCCAGTGTATTCCAGAAACCAGATATTGGCATACGCTATCCTCGATCTCAGGCCGGCCTGCGTCAGCGCCGACTTCAGCAGACCAAGCGCCAGCGACGGTCGTTCAACTGCTGACATCGGCATGTTCACCAGCACGATCGGCATATCAGCGCTCATGTCGTGCCCTCGTCACTGCGCCAGGCAAAGCGCTCGTCGAGGTCCTCTTCGAGCAACCCTCTTATGTGCAACTGGTCGAGCTCATCGGCGACTGCTATGGCGCTCGCTCCATCCGTTACGATCCGCGCAACCAACTCCGACGCTGTACAATTGCCACCTGCGATCAGATCGCCAACAGAGATCGAAGGGACGTTCTCAGGCACCTGATACTCCCATCCACACGAGCGGAGGAGGAAGTGATGGCGCTTGGCCTCGTACTGCAAGTCCCCGCGGAAGCGGATCGGCCGGTTGGGAGGTGGGCTCTCGTGCATGTGCTCATCAATCATGCTCTGGACTTCGTCCCGGAACTCATCTGGCGTTCCGAAGAAACGTTCATCCACCGTGCGGTAACCGAGAGGCCAGCGCCTGCTCGCCGGTACTGGCGTCACCAGTTGCACGCGCCGTCGCGGCATGTTTACGAGAAAGCCGGAAACGCAGGCGATCGTCGTGTGATCGCTCTCAGATTCCGCGGTTGCATCGCCGTTTTTGACTGCGCTGAGTTTCTCCTTTCGCGCGCGGGCACGGCCAGCGAAAGCTTTCAGACTTCTCATCTCCTTGCCCTGCAGGACGAGTTCAACGCCCATCAGATCCTCGGGCGAAAATGTCGCGTGGATTTGATTAAGTTGATCCGTGCTCAGCACGGAAAAGCGATTGGTCACGCAACGGTAGCGTTTGAACAGCTCGAGCACGCGCTTGGTGAGTGCCAGATTCTTGAGAGGCATAGCCGTCGTTGTTTGCGGCAATGTGCCGGTAATTTGATAGTAGTCGAAGAGAAAGCGGTCGTAGTCGGGATTATCCATCGGATCTGTGGCGCAGTAGCAGAAGCCAGTGCTCGCTGCCGAACCAAACATTTCGCATGCGACGCCGACCACGCCGCGCCAGAGGTAGGCATGCTCTTTGCTATATTCGTAATAGCCTTTGAACCGACCCGCCGACAGGCCGCAAAACCAGCAGCCCCCGGTGCAGCCTTCGCTCAGCTCGAAAGCAATAACGGGGTGCGTGATCGACTGTGCCGATTTGCCCAACACTTCATCGCAGCGGCGCATTTGGCGCTCGCGCCACGCATGGAAACGAGGGGAAGCAACCGACATATTGCCTTGGTCGCGCAGCATGTCGCGATGGCGCACCATCTCGTCCATATACTCACGCCAAGTTACAGCCAATGGCCACGACGCACACTCCGGCTTGCCATAGAATTTCAGGTAGTTTGAATGCCAGAGCGGCAGCATCTCCATTGGGTCGAGTTCAATCCCGCAGCGTGCCGTTACGCTACGGGGGTTGTCGATGTTCTCTGAAAGCGCGCTCTTGAACGCCACGTCGCCGGCGAGGCACTCTAGGAAGCGCTTGATATGGGCCAGCGTGCGGACCTCTCCAGGTGTCCGCCGGTTAAAGATCTGTCGATAGTGTTCACTAGCAGAGTGCGGCACGAGGTTACCTCCCATTTCCACTTTCTCATCGGTCAGGGGCTGAATGCGCGCCCGCCTTGACTGTTTGGTTAGATGAGGACCGCAGCGACCACGACAATCGCTTCGGCGGCTTCGACGACAGTCGTTGCCGCTTGCGCAGCCTCAACAGCGGTGGTGGCGGCTACAATGGTCTGGACTGCTTTGATAGAGGTCTCAACGTCGGAACGGAGCTTGCCGACAGCTGGATCGGTCTGCTTGTCGGTCAAGCCACCCGGGCTTCTGGCTTTTATGTAACTTTTGGCCTCATCGATCGTGAAATCATAGCCGTGCGTCTTTCCGCTTGCCACCAGTGATGCGAGACCGGTAGCATTCTTTTTCACGTATTCCAGCAGGCTGACGTCTTTCCCCAGATCGCCAACGAAACGCTCTAGTTCAATATCAGACATGTTTAATCTCCTTCACGTATTCCAGCAGGCTGACGTCTTTCCCCAGATCACCAACGAAACGCTTAGGTTCAGTTTTGGACATCTTTAATCTCCAGATCGCCTCGAGTTCAGAAAGCCTTGGCCGTGCGTGAAGCATGACACGTCTTCGGCGCCGCTCCGACCTCGACATCCTCCTCGCGGTGCCGGCGAGTACGTCCACCCCTCTTTGGAACTTGCCGACATTCTCGGCGATTTGCCAGTTCCGCCACTTCCCGCCATGGTTTGTGTCCCTTCACGTGTTCGGTCCAATGCGGTTATCCCGCAACGCGGATGCCGCTGCCGTTCCGCTGCCTCGCAATAGCTCTCAAGATTCGTGCCAATCCGGCCGATTGCGCTGAGGAACAATTTATTTGCTGCGATTTCAGCGACGCGGGCGGAAGAGGCGAAGACGAATGCGTGTCGTGAAGCCGACAAAGGTGACGACGATGTCGTAAGTTGATTGTCATCAACAACCTCCCTTGGCCATGCGCTGTTGGCAAGCTGCAAACTTGGATCTCATATTTCCCTCCGTAGTATTAGTTCCGTTGAACGTGCGAGCGACCATGCTAGTCCTCGCAGGTAGTGTCGCTTTGCCTCCTTCAGGTGTTCGGCCCAATGCGGTTTATGCCGCACTATGGATGGCGCTGGCGTTCCGCTGCCTCGCAATAGCTCTCAAGATTCGTGCCAATCAGGCCGATTGCGCTGACGAACAATTATTTGCTGCGATTTCAGCGACGTGGGCGGAAAATACAGGATTGGGCGAAGACGAACGCGTGTCACGAAGCCGACAAAGGTGACGACGATGTCGTAAGTTGATTGTCATCAACAATCGACCTTACTGGAAGACACTGGTAGGCCAGTGCATCGCGCTAAACTCCTTGGAATACGATCCACTTGCCCCACAGCGATGTCTCCGACGGGATCATCGACTGGATCAAGCGCGACGTCGCAATGACGCTTCCCGTTTCAAATGTATCCGGCCCTGAGTGCGTGGAGTGCTGTTGCAGCAGGTCATGCTGACAGGTCCGCACACGCTGTTCCCAATAAAGAGTTCGGGCACGAAGCCGTATTTCCACAGGATTTACGGCATGTTGATCGACCATTTCGTCCATCACTATGCCAGAGCGTGGCGTTGGTGCGCGGATATGAAATCGAGGGCATTTCGATCTTTGATGTAGTTGGTTATGCCTGCGTGACTTGACGCCGGATAGACTCCGGGCGTCCACATGCCAGCATGCGGTTGAGAACGATGCAACCGATGGCAACCTCGGTCTGTTGAGCCGGAAAGGAGCGGGCCCGCAGGCGCAATCCGATCAGCCCCTTGTATCGTCCGATGGCGGTTTCGATCAGCGCACGCTTGCCGTAGCCGGCGGCTGCCTGCCATTTCAGCCGACCGTCGCTTGCGATTGCGGCAATGTGCTTGTCCCTTTGACCAGGCGGTCCGGTATCACCGCTTACGCGGTGGAATGACGATGTTCGCGGTTGCGCTGTGCTGCAGGATAGACCGATAGGTTGGTTTGCCGTCATAGGCTCCGTCGGCCGTGAACTGGTCGATCTCGCCGTCGATCTGATCGAGCAGCGGTGCCACCTGGGAAGGATCATCCGTTTTCTGGTCTGTCAGCCCATGGGCAATGATCGCGCCACTTTTGGCATCCACTGCCAGATGCAGCTTGCGCCAGGTGCGACGTGATCTGGCGCCATGTTTTTGCTCCAGCCACTGCCCGGCGCCGTAGACTTTCAATCCCGTGCTATCGACAAGCACATGCAGCGGGCCGTCCGGCAGCGGCGGGTTTCGTCGGGCTGATGGCTCCCACTTCTGTGCCCGACGGCTCAGCGTCGTATGATCTGGAACTGGGACTTTCAGCCCCATGAGATCCAGCAGCGAGTGGAGCAATCCCTCGGTCTGGCGCAGCCGCATTGCGAAGACGCAACCCAGCGTCAGCGCAGTCTCAATGGCGAGATCGGAATACTGGGCTTGGCCGCCGCGGGTCTTGCGTCGCGGAGCGCGCCATCCTGCCAGTGCCTCCGGCGTTACCCATAAGGTCAGGCTACCACGCCGGCGCAGACCTGCTTCGTAGTCACGCCAATTCGTCACCCTGAATTTCATCTTTCCGACGTGATGACGACGATCGGCGTTGTGTTTGTACGGCATGGCACTCGGATCAAACTGATTTCGATCCTGCCTGCCTATCGCCAAACCGTTGACAAAGGATCCATGCACCAACGCTTCATCGGGCCGAAGTTCATCAACCCCTATCAATGGATTCCCCTGTTCGCCGGCGAGGGCGCCATGGCCTTGCCGATGGAAACCACAGAGCACCAGGCCGTGCAAACGATCGTCGCCGAATATAACCGCATATCGGCCACGCTTGGGGAAAGGCCGGAAGAATATCGGCCACGCTTCAGTCACATCACCTATTCCCACGACAGCTTCGATTGGCACACCGGCTTCCTCCTCGGAACGGAATTCGCCCCCAGGCTATGGAGCCCGGTCATCCGTGGCCATGCTGTGACCGGTGATATCATCGCTCCTATTCGCGCCCTCTGCGACGCCAAAAAGATAACCCCGCCGGCGGAGATCATCCAGATTGCTGGTGCCGTCATTAAAATTCGCGACTACTTCATGCCGCGGCGCTCAAGGCAGAAGTTCTAAAGCCGACCGGTCTCGGAACCCTGCAAATGTCAACGGAAATACCCCGTGGGCCACTCGTAGCGCTTACTGTTGATCGTGTGGTGCCAAAGGCCTTGTTCCCTTGCGTGCCCATCGCCGGGTGATCTTGTTCTTTTGGCCTATCCGAGCTTCGTCGGCCCACCAGAGCTCAATCTCGACGTTCTTCGGGAGCCTGCCTTTGATTGCTGCCAGTGTGGCGGGGAAGTTTTTTTAAAACTCTCCAGGTCGCCTTCGTTCTGGGCGTAATGGCGCGGGCGGGCAGACAGCTTTGCAAAGCCGAGCGCCTTCAATTCGCGGCCAATGGTCGTTTCATCGACGGATATCCGATATTCTTGGAACAGCCATTGAACAAGATCCTTGCGCCGCCAGCGCACAACGCCATGCACCGCCGGTATCGGGCCACTTTCGACGATCTTTGCCAAAGCCTGGCGATGCACGTCGGAAAGCTTTCCTTGATTGCCGGGTGCTTTGCCATTGATGAGCCCTGACGGGCCACGCGCATTGAAGCGAATAACCCAGTCGCGGACAATTTGCAGGGTCACGCCTCCGATCCTGGCCGCATCGCTGCGGGAATGGCCATCATAGATTTCGGCAAGGGCAAGAAGCCGCCGAGCCTGTGCCGCATCCTTCGTGCCTTTGGCCAACGCCCGAAGAGCCAAGCCGTCGAAGTCATCGCGCAGTGGAAGTCCTGATGTCATCCGCAAACCTCCGTTTGCGGTATTGATTCAGAACTCAACTGATTTGGAAACCTCAAAAAGAGTCACAGATCGCTCACGCTGGTATAAGCTTACCAACCCACCACAAAAGGATCGTGACTATGTGCCTTGCATGCAATTCCACCCGCCTCAACCGCCGCTCCTTCATCACGCTTGCCGGTCTCGCCGGCATTGCGGCAATGGCCGGCAGCTTTGCGATGACAACGAGGGCGTTGGCGTCGGACGCCGCCCCTGCCGTTTCGCCCGAAGAAGCGTTGGCAAAACTTCAGGAAGGCAACGGGAAATTCGTTGCCGATGCCGAAGCCTGCGCGGCGGATTTCGGCAAGCGTAGGCAGGATGTCGCAAAAGGTCAGGCGCCTTGGGCAATCGTGCTCACCTGTTCCGACAGTCGCGTCGTGCCGGAACTAATCTTCGGCGGCGTGACGCTCGGTGAATTGTTCGTGGCACGCAATGCCGGCAACGTGGTCGACACCGATGTGCTTGGCACAATTGAATATGGCACAGAACACTTGCACGCGCCGCTGATCGTGGTCATGGGGCACAAGCGTTGCGGTGCGGTTTCCGCTGCCTGCGACGTGGTTGCCCACGGCACAAAACTCGACGGTTCGATCGGCAAAATGATCCAGCCGATCCTGGCGGTGGCGCTTGCAGAAACTGACCGAGGCGAGGCGTTCATCGACAAGACCGTGCACGCCAACGCATTGAATGGTGCAGAGCGCATCCTGGCGGAAAGCCCGATCGTCGCGCGTCTCGTGGATGAGGGCAAGGTCAAGATCGTCTCCGCCTATTACGATCTCGATACGGGCGTCGTCGAATTCATGCACAAGGCCTGATCTCGACTTTGTACAAAATTCCTCGGGAATTTGGATTTGTTGGTGGCGCAGATATGCGGCGTCCGGCCAGAATAGTGCGTTCGGCAGTCTCATTTTCCATCATCTGACCGGGGTGATTCAATTCGCCGCAGTCGCCTGCCTTGCCTCTTTCGTGTGATCGGATTCGAACCCATGGATGACCGATCACAATGACAATCGCGTCGGACCGGGAGATGCCGTTCCGCACATCCTTCGCCAATGGCTGTCGCCGTTTCGTTTCTGGTTCACTGCACCCAGTTGGGACCATTTGCTGGTTCTGGTGATGGGAGCGATCTTGTCTCCGGGCAAGCGTACGGTGACTGCCTGTTTGCGGATCACCGGTCGCGCCGAGGCGAGCAACTTTGCCGTCTACCATCAGCTTCTCAATCGCGCGCGCTGGAACCCGCGCACGCTGGCTTCGCGGCTGTTGTCGATTGTTGTCGCCAGCCTCGTGCCCGATGGTCCCATTGTGATCGGCATGGACGACACCATCGAACGCCGATGGGGCCCGCGCATTGCCGCCCGTGGCATCTATCGCGATCCGGTGCGCTCCAGTCACGGACACTTCGTCAAGGCCAGCGGCTTGCGCTGGTTGAGCTTCATGATCCTGGCCCCGGTCCCATGGGCAAAGTGTATCAAGGCCTTGCCGGTGCTGACGTTATTGTGCCCCTCGGAGCGATACGACCAGAAGAAAGGACAAAAGCATAAACTGCTGACAGACTGGGCGCGACAGGGCCTGTTGCAGCTCTGCCGCTGGGTGCCTGGACGCGATCTGATCTTTGTCGGCGACAGCAGTTTTGCTGTTCACGCATTGGCGGCGGCACTGCCCGACCGGGCCACTCTCATCACACGCCTGCGCCTTGATGCCAGTCTCTTTGCTCCGCCAGATCAGCGACACGAACACACTCTTGGGCGGCCTGCACAAAAAGGCATGCCATTGCCCAAACTCAGGTCGGTGCTTAACAACCCCAGGACCTCCTGGCAGCGCGTCATCGCGTCAATCTGGTATGGCCGACAAACCGATAAATGCCTCGATATCACGTCAGGTACTGGCTTGTGGTATCGACGGGGAACGCCGCCAAGGCCAATTCGCTGGGTGCTGGTTCGAGACCCGAAAGGCCGCCGGGAACCCCAGGCGTTTATGAGCACCAATACCGACCTTGACCCGACCAAGATCATCGCCTTCTTTGTTCGACGCTGGCAAATTGAAGTGACGTTCGGCGAGACACGCGCTCATCTTGGGGTGGAGACCCAACGCCAGTGGAATGATAACGCCATCATGCGCACGACGCCTTCGCTCCTGGCGCTCTATAGTCTCGTGACACTGTGGGCCGGTGATCTCCTCGGCCAAAACACGCAGCCCTATGCAGCCGCATGGTACAAGAAAACAGAATTCACATTCTCAGACGCGATCGGCGCAGTGCGCCTCGTTCTGTGGAGCGATGATCTTTATCGACACTGCCCGTCAAACCCGGACATGCATAAAATACCTCCCAGCCGTCTGTTCCGAATGGCCGAGGCCCTTTGCTTCGCCGCATAATGTACAAAGTCGAGCTGATCGGCCGACCAATAAGGGGCCTGGAGTAACGCCAGGCCCTCGACGTTCATTGAAGAAGCGGCGGGAGGGGCTTGTCGCAAACTTCCACAGAGGCCTCGGCTATCCCCTGAAGGATGCTATTTTCATGTTTTGTTAACCTTTGTAAGTCCGAAGAGGCGCGCAACCAAATCGTTTTGATCGTCGATCGTCCAGCCGCCGGAAAAGCCGAAGCCTTTTCTCAACGACAGCATCGCCTCGAAACCGGCAATCGTTCGCCGCGCCGTGTTGAAGGATTGGAAGCCGCCGATCTTCGGCATGTTCTTTTTCACACGGAAATGATCGCTCTCAATGCCTTGTTGCAGGTGCTTGGTCACATAGTGCACGGGGTCGGGCTGTAGAAGCCCGTCTTCAACCGAAGCTTTGATCGCCGACGGGAAGGTATTGGCACCATCTGCGCAGATCTTGTTCGGCGACAGTAAGGGTTGATCTTTCAGCGTCTTGCGGAAGAACCGCTTGGCGGCTTCGAGATCTCGCTTTGCAGAAAGCAGGAAATCCACCGGGTTGCCATGCTTATCGATGGCTCGGTACAGATAGCGCCATTTGCCGCGGATCTTAACGTAGGTCTTGTCAATCCGAACCGATCCGCAATGCGGCCGGCGAAACTGGCGAAGACGCTTCTCGATCATCGGCGCATAGCTCAATACCCAGCGGTTGATCGTGCTATGATCGACCTCGAAGCCGCGCTCTTCGAACATTTCTTCCAGATCTCGATAGCTCAGGGGATATCTCAAATACCAGGTGACCGCCTGTACGATCAGCCATGCCTCGAAATGCCTGCCTTTGAAATCATCCTTCGACTGCCGCTTCAGCTTTTCGGCAATAGCATTCAGAATCATCCGTACGCTCCTCAACATTTGGAGCGGAAATTTCTCCTCCGAGGGTCAACATACCGTTAAGCGCAAAAATTTGCGACAGGCCCGACCCTTTCATAGCGCGACCATCATTCGCTGCGTGCCGTCGCCCGGTGACGTTGGTCTCGCGCCAGCGCGACAAACCGGCGTTTGATTTCGTCAAACAGCGCCGGCGGCAGAGGACCGAAGTAACCAGCCTCGGTGTCGATCGGTCTGACATCCGGTCCCGGTCAGACAAACCGGTTGCTTTCCGTCAAAACGATAAAGGATCGCTCGTCGTCCAGTCCGAGGCGCCGTTTCGTCGCTGCAGGGATTTCGATTGCGTCGCCTGGATCAGCGGGCGGCGAATGCGTGATCGGCAGCACCCGCACCACAGGCGTTCCATCATCTTGGGTCGCGACGATCGCCAAGACGAGGGCCGGGCGATCCTTGTCGCCCTCCTCCCGGCCTTCGAGATGCTGCCAATGCCAGAGATAGGAATAGCAGAAAACCCAGCCGACCTTCGGCTCAATCGGCAGCATGCTTGCCCGTCAGTTCGACATTGAGATGATCAAGATCACGCTCCATGTTCGAGGCTTCGATGGCGGCAAGCTCTTCGTCGCCAAGTGCCGTCGTCAGTTCGACGTGACGATCGCGTTTCGCCAGGCGGAGATAATCTTCGTAGGCGATCAAAACCGTGCGGGGCCTGCCGTTCTTGGTGATGATGACAGGCTCGCGCACAGCCGCATCCTGATAGGCTCCGAAATTCTTCGAAACCGCTGCAGCGGTCACCGTGGATGTCATGGCAGAACTCCTTTGTTCAGGAATATACGGGATTTCCGTAACATTTGCAAACGCACCTTGGAATTGGGGCAAACCAGATGACCAAGAAATCCCTAACGACACCGGCGGGCAGCCGGGTCGGTCTGTCCCGCGCCGAACAACTGGACGCACTTGATGCTATCCTGCCGTTCGATCGCCGCGACCAGCTGGCAGAGTTGCTCACCGACGACGATGTCGCCACCCCCAAACATCTGGCTCGCGAGGGCATGGGCGACAACACCATGCGGGCGCTGGCCTCCGATCTTGGCTATCTCGAAGCCTGGTGCAGTGTTACGACCGGCACTCCCCTCCCCTGGCCCGCGCCCGAAAGCTTGCTGCTGAAATTCGTCGCCCATCACCTTTGGGATACGGCCGAGCGCGAAAATAATCCCGATCACGGCATGCCCGAAGACGTGGCGATTGCTCTTCGCGTCAAAGGCCTACTGCGAAGCACCGGGCCGCACGCGCCGGCCACCGTCCGAAGACGGTTGACGAGCTGGTCGATCCTGACGCGCTGGCGGGGATTGACGGGCGCGTTCTCGGCGCCTTCACTGAAGAGCGCTCTGCGGCTGGCCGTCAAAGCCAGCGACCGGCCACGACAGCGAAAAAGCAAGAAGGCGGTGACCGGCGACATTCTTACCAAGCTGCTCGCGACCTGCGCTGGCGACAAGCTGGTCGATCTGCGCGATCGGGCGCTACTGCTGCTGGCCTTTGCTTCCGGCGGTCGGCGGCGCTCGGAAGTCGCAAGTCTGCGGTTCGAGGATTTGACAGACGAGGACCCGGTGCACGCAACGTCCGGCGACCCCACCTCCCCTCTCCTGCCCTGCCTCACCCTCCGGCTCGGCTATCGGTTTGCGAATGCGCACAGCGAATATCTCCTCATTGTACCGTTGACCAGCTCGGAATGAAGCTTTCCACCTTCTAAGCGGCATCCTCAGTGGGTGAGGGCCATCACCAGCCAGTCGTCGTCGGTGAGCGGGTTAAGCATCGCGCGCGCATCTTGCAAGGCATTGCTTTCGTTGAGTTTGCTCCACGCTACCAGCGCCGCTTCGTTGGCTTGCGAAGGCGGGCCGAAGGCAAGCCTGTCGAGGCGCGTGCACAGCGTTCGCGCCATCCGCCCAGGGGTCCAGCCGCCGGTGTGCCGAAACCCTCCTTGCTTGAGCCGAAAGGCACAGCCGGCGGAGCCCTGCAGCATTGCCTCGATCGGCTGCCCGCGGATCAGACAGTCGATCTCGTCGGTCGCCCAGCCGAGCGCCGGAAGTTGGGTCGCTAGCTGGTAGTGGTTCGTATCGCTGCTGGCGCTCAAAGTCGGCAGGGGAACGAAGCCCTTGGCGAGCACCACCAAAGCGGCGAGCCCGGGGCTGATGAATTGCGGCTGCAGCCAGGACGGCGCGGCGCCGTCGGGGCCGAGATAAAAGGCGGCATGAATGTCTTTGCGCTCCGCCAGCGCCGTATACCGGGCAAGCGCCATGTCTGAAAGCCTTTCGCGGTCACCGGTCTCCCATGCCGCCAACAGGTTCGCAATCTCTCGTTCCAAGGCTGGCGTGACAGCACAGCGAAAGGCGTGATGAAGCACTGCCATGTCGAATTCTCCCGTGAAAAGCCGCCGGACATGAAGGCCCGGCGGTGAAAGCTATTGCGTCCGTTGACTCTAAGACCTTGTCGAAGAACCGTCTATTGGGCGCGGCAATTAAGCAGTGTTCCGTTGATGACGGTAACGCCGGAGTTGTCTGTGGTTGCGAGGCTCCGGAAGCCGGCGGCGGCCACCCTGCTAGCCGCGGCATTGGTGACTGCGTTTGTAATTTGAGGTCTTGCGATGCTCCAATGGCCGGGCGGATTGTTGTCGAACCCGATCATCCAGGGAAAAGGCCTCGGCTGATCGGCTGGGGCGGCGTTGACCGGAATGTCCGCGTTGCCGACAGCCGCCTGGGCACCCTCTTGCGGATTGATGAGGTCACCGAGATCGACCTTGACGAAGCATTGAGCCTCCTGCATTGCGGCGCGCGCCGCACCATCGTCCGGATAGTAGAAGAACGACAGGGTGGGCGGGTTACCGCTGACGCCGAAGTTTGCCGCCGTCCATACGACAATCCCCGTCATGGCATCGGCCGTTACCCGGCGATAGACGGAATAAGCGTGGGCGGGGCTTATCGCGCCGAGCGAAACCAGGACGGTAAATGTCACCGCCAGGATGCGGGACCGTAGTTTGCTAATGAGCATGACGTCTTCCTCTTCACGATAGGGAGGGGCGAACGTTCCCCGCGGCATGCCGGGAGCGCTGACCGGAGGCGCATGCCGCCGGACCTGGTATGACGGTGGGCGAAGTCGCGCCGTCCGCCTATTCTTTTGGGGGGGGGGTTAAACGGGCCCAGCTCGCTTCCGGGGTTCAGCCGAAAGGCGGATCGGCGTTCGGCGCTGCTGCCTGCTGCAGAATGTTCTCCGGTGTCAGCACGACGCGCTGCGAGGGCGAGGTCTGACTGAAATCAACGATCTGGATGTTGGTGAGCGCTTCCAGGTCGATCGTCTCACCGACGGAGTAACTGCCGAAGACAACCCAGCAGCGATGACGATGCGGAGTGAATGCGCTCAAGACATTCGCATTGAAATCAACGGTGTAGATGGGCGATTTGCCGACTGCGATGCCGAGGTGAATCGGGAAATCGAACGACCCGCTGAGCTGGCGGATGCTCATCGTCCCTTGAGCACCGCCGGTGCGCAGATTCTGGAACGTCGGCGCTCCGAACGAGTCCGAGGTGAAGTCGATGACGTTTTCGCGATCGGGGTCTGCGGCGATATACTGGTAGGAGGTAAAGGCCGTTCGGCCCCCAAAGGTGCCGCGTTCACCCCAGATGAAACCGACTTCCGTGGACCAGGAGAAGCGCACCTGGGTGCCGGGCGCCGCCGGCCGCGCAAGCCATGCCAGGCTGGTCAGCCGCGACGGCGCAGACGTCTGGGGCGGCACCTGGTAAAGCGCGAAACTGCCATGCAGATTTGAGTTGTTGATGCAGGTGAGTCTGTACTCCGGCATTGCCGTCTCCTGTGGTGTTGGGGAGAAGGGGACGGCGGCTGGAGCAGCCGCCGTCGAAGGGCGTCAGGAAACCGTGATTAGGTTATCCAGACCGAGTGCCGCGGTCCGCGAGGTCAGTGCTCCGCCGTAGGTAACCTCGACGGCTCCGGTCACGTCCTCGATGTCGATGACGTCACCTGTCTCGAAATTGCCGAACATCACCCAGTAGTTGGGATGCGGGGTGAAGACTGCCGTCATGTTCGGAGCAGCCTGGACGGCGAAGGTGCCCGAGCCGGCCATGCCTATGCCGACAGAGGTCCGACTTGGCACGACGTTGGACAGCTGCTGGATAGTCAGCGAGCCCAGGGCGCCGCTGACGGTGGGATTGGCAAAGGTCGTCGCACCCCAGTTGTCCTGCGTGAGCTGAACCAGGTTCTGGCCGTTCGGATCAGCAGAGATCACCTGGGTCGCTGAGAAGTTGATGCCAGGCTGAAGCAGTCCTGTTTCCGACCATACGAAGCTATAGTCGAGGCTCCAGGTGAATTTCACACTGCTACCCGGAGCGGCCGGGCGGGTAAACCAGGCCAGTGAAAACACGTTCCCGGGGACCGTCATAGGCGGAGCCTTCTGGAACACGGCGAAGCTGCCGTGCAGCTGTGAGTTATTGAGGCATGTCAGAGAGTAATTCGTCATTTGCTTTGCCTTTTGTTGGAGCCCGGAATTGCAGGGTGGTAGCCGGCACCGCCTCCGGGGCTGAAGCGGTGCCGGCCCGCCCTCGCCGCCCGGTGGGAGGAATTAGAGCGGCGGGGGAAATGCCCGGCCTGGGAAGGCGGATGCCGGGCAAGCTCGTTGAGCGATCAGCCGACTTGGGTGATCTTATTGTCCAGATCGACTTCGATATGTGCGATGGCCGTGGGGCTGGCCTCGGTCGTGGCATCCTGTTTGAAAGTGGTGGTCGCTGACTGGCTGACGTCCGATTCATTGGCTTCGGGAAACTGGAAGGCGGTGCCGAAGACCACCGTGACGGTCGGTGACAGGTCGGGCTCGAGGGTCAACGACGACAGGCCGGCAGGGATCGCAACAAGGATCGGCGCGGGACCGACAACCAAGCCGATCTGACCGCCCGGTGGGACACCGGGAGCGAATGTCACCTCGA
Source organism: Rhizobium leguminosarum (assembly GCF_001679785.1). Classification (NCBI taxonomy): domain Bacteria; kingdom Pseudomonadati; phylum Pseudomonadota; class Alphaproteobacteria; order Hyphomicrobiales; family Rhizobiaceae; genus Rhizobium; species Rhizobium leguminosarum. The sequence continues at coordinate 216,666 of NZ_CP016292.1, read as the reverse complement.
TCGCGTTGGCAGGGCCGCCAGCGGTGGCGGTAAGAGTAAACGCACCATCGACCAAAGCCACCGCAACCGTATCCCCCAGCGCGACCGGAGTCCTGTGGGCATTGTTGGGGCTTGTGCCTTCAAGGAGCGCAAACAGGGCCAGCGCGCCGCTTCCACCGTTCCACGTCAAAGTCGTTGTGCCTGCCTGATCTGTCGCATCCGACACCAAGGCGGTGAGGACCTGCGATTTGGGCGGAGGGTTTTTCAATGCAGGCGGAAAGACGCTGAAATACTGAAATCCCGGCACGCTCGACCCATTGGTGGCGGTCAGCTCGAAAGGAACCGCGGCGGCCGATGGCGTGCTGCTTGTCGCAGGACCGGAACTTGTCTTTGCCTTCGTCGTCGACATCAGCATGTTTCCTTTCGGTGGGCTGAGCTGTAGTGCGCTTTTCTCTCTTTATTTGTATTGACGATATCGTTGCCCCTTGCAGTTGTCCCTGGATGAGCGTTCCTAAAACTTGGACGACCGTTCCAAGAAACGCATGCGCAACCTCAACTGGTCCCGAGCATGGCAAGCCAGTCCCCAAAGGAAGCACCGTCGGCGGGTGGACGGAACAGGCCACCCAGACCGGGGTCATCTTGTCGGGCGGCGGAGCGGGCGCCCCGGGGCGACAGTCCGAAGGCGCGTCGGAATAGCCGGCTGAAATGGGCCTCGTCGGCGAAACCCATCTCATAGGCGATATCGCCGATCCGCCGGTCGGCATAACGGGAATCGCAGAGGGTGAGCAGGCAGCGTCGGAGACGGCGCCGGCGGATATAGGCTTCAACACCGCCGCTCGTCGCGAATTGCCGGTAGAGCTGACTGCGCGAAACATGAAGGTCATGCGTCAGGCGAGAAGGGGTCAGGTCGTTGCGATGCAGGTTCTCCTCGATGTGGCGACGCAGGCGTCGTCCGAGATCGCCCTTGGCCTCCGTTGAAGTCGCCGCAGCGGCCGGTCCCAGGCAGGAGGCGAGCAGCTCGGGCACCGATGCTCCGAGAGCCATCATCTCGCCCGGGCTCAGGCGCAGCGCCGCTTCGGCGAGGGCCCCGATTACCCCTCGGACAAAGATTGCCATGGCGGTATCCTGGGCCAGGATGCGACCGGTAACCGGATGCACCGGCGCCATCGAGGCTGGCAGCAACGTGCGCGGCACGATAAGGTGCATGCCCTCGGCGGCCGTCATTGCAAAAGCCATCGGTGCGGATAGATCGAGCACCGCAACGTCGCCCGGCCGCAATCGCCGCGTGGCGGCACCGGCCACTGCGATGCCACCACGCAGGAGGCATGAGATAACGATGTGATCGAGATCGTTCCAAGCGAGGCGCGTTTTGGTGCGCCGATACCGGCCGCCTACCGCGCCGCTCCGGCATAGCAGGAAGGTGCCGAAGTGATGAACTATGAGATTCGCTTGAAAGATACTCGAGGGAGGCTTTTTGGGAGGAGAGCTGTCGAACAGGATATCCAGGAGGGAACGCCATGCATCGAAGGGGGACGCAATGCCGGTCGTGGTGAAGTGGAAACTAGTGATCGCGCCCTGCCCACCCGCCGGACGCGCCAAATCATCGGTTAGCTCTTCCTCGGCGCCCGCCATGATTGTATTTGAATGGTATTACACGACTTTTGCTATACGTATAGAAATTGGAGGACGAGAGTGTTTGCAGTAACCCTAACGCTTCGCAGCTATCGGCCTTTCGCCCATTCCGTTACGTTTCAACTTGGATCATGACGCATCGGCGGCGCGCTCGGGCCCCCCTTGCATGCCGGGCGGCTTTGGTGCATGAATAGTTTCTGAACGGTTCGGCGATAGGCAAACAGGATCGCAATCAGCTTGATCCGAGTGCATGCCGTACAAACACAACGCCGATCGTCGTCATCACATCGCAAAGATGAACTTCAGGGTGACGAATTGGCCGGAGTACGAGGCAGGCCTGCGTCGGCGTGGCAGTCTTACACTATGGATGACGCCGGAAGCATTGGCCGGATGGCATGCACCACGGCGAAAAACGCGAGGTGGTCAACCCCGCTATTCCGATCTTGCCATCGAAACGGCCCTGACCCTGGGCTGTGTGTTCGGAATGCGGCTGCGCCAGAGCGAAGGGCTCATGAATTCGGTGTTCGATCTTATGGGACTTGAGATACCCGTCCCCGATCATACGACGCTGAGCCGTCGGGCACAAACGTGGAAGCTGCCGGCCCAACGAAACCCGCCTCTGCCGGACGGCCCGCTGCATGTGCTGGTCGACAGCACGGGGTTAAAGGTGTACGGCGCCGGGCAATGGCTTGAGGAGAAACATGGCGCCAGATCACGCCGCAACTGGCGCAAATTCCATCTGGCAGTGGATGCCAATAGTGGCGAGATCATTGCCCATAGGCTGACCGATCAGGGCACGGATGATCCTTCCCAGGTGGAGCCGTTGCTCAGCCAGATCGACGGCGAGATTGACCAGTTCGCAGCCGACGGAGCCTATGATGGCAAGCCAACCTATCAGACGGTCCTGCAGCACAGCGCAACCGCGAACGTCGTCATTCCACCGCGTTCGACGGCGGTGGAAAGCAATGGTGATACAGGGCCACCTGATCAAAGAGACAAGCACATAGCGGCGATCGCAAAAGACGGTCGGCTGCAATGGCAGGCGGCCACCGGCTACGGCAAGCGTGCACTGATCGAAACCGCCATCGGGCGATACAAGAGGCTGATCGGGCGACGTGTGCGGGCTCGTTCGTTCGCCACCCAGCAGACAGAGGTCGCCATCGGTTGCATCGTTCTCAACCGCATGCTGGCATGTGGACGCCCGGAGTCTGTCCGGCGTCAAGTCAGGCAGGCATAACCGACAACATCAAAGGCCGAAATGCGTTCGATTTCATATCCGCGCACCAACGCCGATAATCACCCATGCCGAAGATCGGCGGCGGCGCGAGCCTCTTTCAAGAGGTCATCCATGCTGCGGGTGCCAACCTGTGAAGAAGCCGGAGCCGCAAAACTGGCCCGCAAGCGGCTTAACTGCTCGTCGCGGGGCAGGGCTTCCCATGCGGCAAGCTCGGCCTCGGTCGGGGTTGCCGACGGCATAACATCGGGGAAAAAGTCTGTCGTTGTTGTCATTATGAGAGTTTAACACAAGTGACGAAAAGCTTCTACCTGTTCCATGTGGTGCCGCGAGGGCGATCAATCCGGACGCAAAACCTCAAACCGAACCACACCGTCAACATCGCGTGGCGCTTCAAAGTTCTTACATAATTCACCTGCGAGCAACGGCTTTCCATTACTCGAAACAATGGCAACATTCATAACTGTGGCGAACGTCTGAGCCTCGCCGCCATGCCAAAAAACAACATGGGGTCTACCGCCAACGCTGGTTATACCATCCAAGCCGCAACTTATCTCATCCCCCTCATGGTCGATGTCCACGACTTGAAGAGGAAAAGCTTGCTCCGAGTAGCCTGCCATGGAGTCTTCAATGAGCGTAAGCGTAACATCATTAAATCGCATATTTGTCGGCCTCAAAGTAACCAACGCCAGACAACCAACTTGCCCGGTGTAACCTCCTATAGCGGAGGTTCCCGCAAAATGCGGGCTAGAATCCTGTCGCGTTGTGCGGTCATGGGCGCAGCGGCAACATATTCGTCCGCCAATTGACTGTCAACGGCGCTGGGACCAGCGGAAGCCGATTTCATGGAAATACAGGTCGGCGAGCTGCGGGCTAATGTGATGAAAGACGCCTGTTATGGTTCGGCGAACACGGTCATTGAACCCTTCGACTGAATTGACGTGGACGGCATCGCGAACATATTCGCGGCTGGAATGATTGACTGTTTCGTGTGTGGCAAAGCTCTCGCCCATGGCAACGAACGCCTTTGCCTCGTCACTCATCAAATGTGCCCGAAGCTCTACCTGCGGAGCAACGGCGCGCACGGCGGTGCTCAAGGAGAGGTCGCGGACGACAGTGGCACGGGCATCGCCCGCGGGAGAGCCGGGAGTGATTTCCGCCGGACGCTGCACAATCGCCATGACCGGTGTCTTTTGTGTCTTTGCCTGCCCCTTGCGGCCTCTTCCGGGTGATGGGGCATCGGGCTGCCGCTCAGGCTTGCCACCGAGATAGAAATGATCAAGCTCAATCGTGCCGTCGAGCATGTGTTCACGCGCTACCATGAGGCGCAATGCATGACCGATCCTCCAGGCCGTTGGCTGGCTCACCCCGAGAGCCTCGGCCAGACGTACCGAGGATAAGCCCTTATCAGACTGCAGCAATAGCCACATCGCCTTGAGCCATGTGCGTAAAGGAAGCTTCGTGGCATGCAGGGGTGTGTGTGGTGTTGTCACGTTAAGTTTCTCTGGCTGGAAAGGTCAGCGGCTCGTGGATATTCAGGCGACACAGGCCGCAATTTTCCATGCATCGAAAGCTTCGAGCCGATGGTAGCGAATTGTTTGCGCGGCGCGGCGACGGGACGGAACTGAGCTGAAAAGCAATTGCGGGTCGCTGAGTGCATGGAGACGAACCGTTGCAACGTGCCTGGTGATCGGTGGCCTTGCATGGTTCGTTCCCGTTTTCGAAACGGCAGAAGGCTGTTCTCGGCCCGATTATTGAGGCCCTTGTGCGACCAATGGTCAAGGCCGGGTGCCACTTCCGCCTTTGCTGCACCGTAGGAGCGGAGCTTATCGGTGATGATCCGTTTGGGAGCAAAGCCATAGCGCTTCATTAACGCCACCAGCACGCGCGTCGCTGCCCTTTTATCACGACGACTTCGTCCAGATACCAAATATCGCCGGGGCGCGCCTGCCGCCGCCGCAAGTTGCGTGCGATCTGGGGTCCGAACTTGGCGATCCAGCGGCGGACTGTCTCGTATGACACGTCGATTCCACGCTCGAGCAGCATTTCCTCAACTTCACGCAGACTAAGGTTGAACCGCAAATAAAGCCAGACCGCGTGAGAAACGATCCGTGGCGGAAAACGGTGACGCTTGAAGCTGATATCTCGTGAATGCATCGCCGAAATCTACGCCCAACCCGTCAGGCAGGCAACCGCAGCCCAGTTAACGTGACAATACCATTCGCCGCACTCGCTGCATAACTGTGTCCAGCGATGGCCGCTTCTGCGGCCTTTTAAAAAGTTTGCGACAAAACCCCTAACTGTTCAATTTGGGTGTGCTGTCATGCCGAGTTGTTCAATATCTCGTTTCCGACCCAAAATAAACAGGATTCAACGGCCGCAACCCGTTCATTGACGATGTAATGCTCACCACGGAGATCCGCCGCCTGCGTCCAGTGTGGTCATAACGATGTCTTCCATAAGCGGGATGTCCTGTAGAGGATGCTTGTGCATCAGCGCGAAGGCTGCGGCTGCCAATGCTTTTGACATCCGCTCCTTCTTAGCCGATTTGAGAATGATCGCGGTTTGCAGAAATCGTCTCGCCCAAATGTCTCGCCGGCCCTCGAGAAAGGCCCAGATCCTTTTTTCAACAGTCCGCACTGAGCGAGAGCCCTGGATGATGCCGCGTGTTTCTCCTGTGTCTTCAAACCAGCTGTCGGTGAACGGGACAAGCGCATCCAGTGCGGACGCATTGCGGAACATCCGATCCAGTTGTGCCACTGTCGCATTCTGGATTTCCTTTTGCGGATCGACGTGATCCAGCAAAGCCTGCAGATCCCTTTCCTGGGGCCGCAATTGGCTCAGGCTGCAAGCCTCCATGACGTCAATGAAACCTGGCGCTGGTGGGTGGCCGTTTTCCATCCCATCCGCCAGAGCCGCCTCCAGCAGCAGTTCGGCAGTCATTCGATCTATTCGAACGCTGTTTGCTTCCTGGCGGGCATAGGAGATAATGTTGGTTGCTTCGCGCTTTGAACGGCAACGAATGACAAAGGCATCCTTGATGCCGTATCCGGTCTTTAACAGGATCATCGCGACAAATGTCCGGGCTTGCAGTTTTCCGACAATCGTCAGGCCTTGTGCTCCGACACCGTCAGCGGTGGTCGCCATGATGTCGCTGACTATCGGCTCCGCTCTGTTTTGATTGGAAGCATCTGCAAAACCTTGTCGGCGAGCCAGCTTGCCGATGTCATCGATAACCGCCCGGGCGGCACTCGCCGGCAGCCAGCCACGAATAATCGGCAAATAGGATGCTGTTTCAGGCTGCAGCTCCCCGCGCATGAGCCTTTCTCGTAGGCCGGCAGCCACGGCCTCCCGGGTCAATGCTGCACCAGACACCAGCCAATAGAGCGCGCAGCGTTCCAAAAAGGGATTGTCGAGGCCCATAAGATGATGAATAAACCCAGCTTTGGCCTCCTCCGGCATTCCTGCCGTCATCTCATCCAGGCCACTGAAGAACTCATACGCGCCACCGCCTTCAGCTTCAACTTCTGCCGCTAAAACGGCAAGCGCGCCATCAAGATCCGGCATCGGGATCTCGTCGGCGGCACTTTCGCCCTCCGGATCGAGCATCAGTATGTCTGGCACGGGCAGACCGGCACGCCGATACAAGCCAGCGATTTTCAAACGGTGAAGCGGTTCGAAAGCGTCGGCGGCAATGCGAGCCTTGATCGCCTTCTGCGCATTTTCCAGGAAGGCCTTTCCATATGGGCTGTCATTCTCGATGCCCATTCGCGCCTCATCCAGCAGCAATCCGAACAAGGTTGCCGCATCCGGACGATCGTCCATGGACTGCATAACCTCCGCAACGATGGCGTCGCAGGCCATGTCATCGGCCAGGAGATCATTCTTTGCTCTCTCGAAATAAAACTGGAACTGTGCCGACGACAACCCGTGCTGGTAGAGAACATTCAGGCATGATTCAGCAATTTTAACCATTGGCATCTCCAAACATTATGCCGCCAGCCGATCAAAATCGATCCGACTATTCAAGTCGAGATCGAAACGGCCATAAGGATTGACGTGACTGTAGATCAGAGGCGTGAGGCCGCGATAGTCTTCCGGCGCCATTGACCCGCTCGATATCCTTGGCGATATCGCCGACCACCTTACGTTTCGAACGCGTCCCGATCTTGTGGACCGTCTCGATCAGCAGATCGACCATCGCGTCCGTGAGCTGCGCTTGCCGTGACGAAAGATAAATTGCGTACAGTCCGATTTGTTTGGCCGAAGGGTGCCGCCGCATCTCCCAGGCCTTTTCGCCGGCGACACGGCGAACGATCTGTTCCACCCATGCCTTCCCCGTCGTTGTCAGGATATCTCCGGGCAGCGCGAGCGTCTGAATGAAGGCGAGCTTCTCCGTTATGCCGAGGATGTTATCGAGTGAGGCTTGGCCGGCATCACCTCTCATCGTATTGAAACCGGTCATGCCGTCCGCATCAGCAATCGACGCTTCCATCAAGGCCACCGTGCTTCCCGAAAGACGATCGCCTGTCCCGGTCAAGCAGCTATCGAGATAGTGCTGCCGTCGCGAAAGGACAAGGCGTTCCAGTTCTTTCGGCGACGGACCATAGATGCATCTGTCCCGGCACCACAGAAAAACCTGCTCGAGCATGGCGCCAACCGATTGCCCGGTCGGGCACAGTTCGCCCGCGATCCACGATGTCAGCTCTTCACGATCGGTGCGCTTCAGCCGTCGAAAGCCAAGATGCTGTAAAATCTCGGCGCAGTGCCGGCGAGCAGTCCGGCCGAAGAAATCATACTGGTTCACGGCGTCACATTCGACGCCAAGCTGTTCGGACGGTGTTGTCACGTTAAGTTTCTCTGGCTGGAAAGGTCAGCGGCTCGTGGATATTCAGGCGACGCAGGCCGCAATTTTCCATGCATCGAAAGCTTCGAGCCGATGGTAGCGAATTGTTTGCGCGGCGCGGCGACGGGACGGAACTGAAAAGCAATTGCGGGTCGCTGAGTGCATGGAGACGAACCGTTGCAACGTGCCTGGTGATCGGTGGCCTTGCATGGTTCGTTCCCGTTTTCGAAACGGCAGATGGCTGTTCTCGGCCCGATTATTGAGACCCTTGTGCGACCAATGGTCAAGGCCGGGTGCCACTTCCGCCTTTGCTGCACCGTAGGAGCGGAGCTTATCGGTGATGATCCGTTTGGGAGCAAAGCCATAGCGCTTCATTAACGCCACCAGCACGCGCTTCGCTGCCCTTTTATCACGCCGCTTCTGCAATATCTCTTCGAGAACGGTGCCATGTTGATCGACCGCACGCCAGAGCCAGAATTTCTCTCCAGCGCATTTCACGACGACTTCGTCCAGATACCAAATATCGCCGGGGCGCGCCTGCCGCCGCCGCAAGTTGCGTGCGATCTGGGGTCCGAACTTGGCGATCCAGCGGCGGACTGTCTCGTATGACACGTCGATTCCACGCTCGAGCAGCATTTCCTCAACTTCTCGCAGACTAAGGTTGAACCGCAAATAAAGCCAGACCGCGTGAGAAACGATCCGTGGCGGAAAACGGTGACGCTTGAAGCTGATATCTCGTGAATGCATCGCCGAAATCTACGCCCAACCCGTCAGGCAGGCAACCGCAGCCCGGTTAACGTGACAATACCAGTGATATGTCCAGCGCCGCAGAGCGTTGGCCGGCGGCAACGACAGTGCCGCCGCCAAAAGTGTCTGAATCTCGATCTCGCTATAGATGTAGGGCTTTGTCCGCCGTGCCGGTGCTACAGCGTCGCTTGGTAGCACTTCTGTCAAAGGATCGAAATAACTGAGGTGCTGTGCAAAGCAGCGCACATCAGACAGGCGGATGGACCAGCTTGGCTGCCGGCCCATCGAGGTGACCCACTCCATTGCCAGATCATTCGTGATGGTCTCGGCGCCGCGGGATTCCATGAAAGCGACGAACTCCGACAATCGTTTTGCCGGACCGTCATATTTGTATCCCAGCCCTTGGCGCATGCCGATGTAGCGCTCAAACGCGGTGCCAAGCCGGCTCATTGGACACCTCCCGGCCAGGGTAGGCTCAGTTCACGCAGCTTATCAATATCGAGCTTGGCATAGATTCTTGTACTGTCGATGCTTCGATGGCGGAGCAGTTGGCCGATCTCAGCAAAGCTGGCGCCCGATCGCAAAAGGTCAGTCGCAAGGCTGTGGCGGAAAAGATGGGCGCCGTGATGCGCATAGCCTTCAATGTCGGCCTGTTCGAGTGCTTGCTTAGCGATCCACGTGATGGCGCTGCCAGATGTAAAACCCACGTGCGGGGCGAGTGTTCGTAGGAAAAGTCGTCGACATGCCGAGGCTGGACGCCCATGTCGGATATAAGCGACGAGTGCTGTTCCGACGTCGTGACGCGGTTATGTGCGTCAAGTTCAGCAAAAAGGGCGGTCATGAGACTGGTCATGCGGCATTGCGGAGAGCGAGTTTCTTATGCTCTCTGAGATCGTCCATGTTGATGTATCGATTGGCCTCCATCCAGTTTTCGTGGGTTTCGACGGCAAGGGCCCTGACCAGGCGCAGGCAGCTTTCGGTGTTGGGAAAGATGCGCACGACGTAGGTTCTACGACGGATTTCCTCGTTGAGGCGCTCGAGCATGTTGGTGCTCTTGAGATGCTTGTGGTGAGTGCGCGGTAGCCGGAAGAAAGTGAGCGTCTGCTCGATGGCTTCCTCGACCCAGCCGGTCAGCCGTGGATATTTTCCCGACCATTTGCCAAGCCAGGCGGAAAGATCGGTTTTCGCCTCGGCGAGATCGCGCCGGTCGTAGATCCATCGCAGTTCCTGCAGGCAATCGTCGCCGTGCTTGCGTGGCAGATGGTCGAGCGCATTGCGCAGGAAGTGCACATAGCAGCGCTGCCAGGCGGCTTCCGGAATGACTTCGCCGATCGCCGCGACGAGGCCGGCATGATCGTCGGAGACGACGAACTCGACACCCTTGAGGCCGCGGGCTTTCAATCCCAACAGGAAGTCCTTCCAGGCCGAGCGGCTCTCGCGGCCGGCCATCTCGACGGACAGGATTTGCCGCCGGCCGTCCCAGTCGATGCCGACGGCGATCAGCACCGCCTGGCTCCTGACGACGCCGCCCTCTCTGACCTTCTCATAACGGGCATCGAGGATGAGATAGGGAAAGGGCTCTTGAAGCGGGCGGCAGGCAAAGGCCTTTAGGCTTTCATCGAGCCGCTTGTTGATCGCCGAGATCGATGAGGCCGAGAACGCATGCCCGCACAGTTCTTCGGTGATCGCCTTGACCTTGCGCGTCGACACCCCCTGCACATACATCTCGGCCAGCGTGGCGACCAGCGCCCGCTCCGAGCGCTGGTAGCGTTCGAACAGCTCGGTGGAGAAGTGTCCCGAGCGGTCCTGCGGCACCCTGAGTTCCAACTTGCCCACCCGCGTTATCAGCGTGCGGCCGTAATGGCCGGAGCGGTAGCCGAGCCGCTCGGGCGTGCGTTCGCCTTTCGCGGCTCCCAAAGCCTCGTCCATCTCGGCTTCAAGGACCTCCTGCATCACCGCGCGCAGCACCTCGTGCAGCCCATCGGGGTTCGAAAGCAGAATGTCTTTGACGGTAGCAACAGCAGTCTTATCTTCTGTCTTGGTCATGGTGGCGTTCCTTCCAGGGAATCAGGTGACGTTGAACATCACCAGCCTGCCATGACCGCCCCTCTCAGTGAATTTGCAGAACCTTCCGCACACTACCCGTGACGCAGCGGCATAGTCGCTTGGCGTCGTCCCTTTCCGTGTACGAGGATCGTGCCCGACTGCCAGTCGATATCGTCAAGATTGAGGTTGGAAACTTCGCTGGCGCGCAAACCGAGCTTGGCGAGGATCATCAGAACCGCGTAGTCCCGACGACCCATTGCCGTCGTCCGATCACAGGCATCGAGAACCTTCTGGACTTTCTCGGGCGGGAGAAATGTTGGAAGGCCGGCAAGTCGCCAGCGGCGGATGGACGGCACACAGCCAGCGAGCGGCATCGAGATGAAACCCTTCAGATGCAAATAGCGCAGGAAGGCACGCACAACCCCGCACATGGCTTTGCCACTGTCGGCGGAACCATCGAGCGCATGTCGCTCGACATAACCGATCACGGTCTGCGGGGTGAGCGCTGCAAACCCGTCTACGCCTAAAGGGCACACCTCCCGGAGAAATCGAAGCGACAGAAGCTTGTGGCTCCCCATAGTCGCGGCGGCGAGCCCTCTCTCAGTCGAGAGATATTGCCCGAATACATCGACGATCTTCTCGTGCTCACTGCGCAGAATCGGAAGTGCGGCTGGTATTAAGCCTTTCTCCCGTAACGCCAAAAGCAAGCGGCGGAGTGCCGATCGATCGCCCGAGTCGGGCTTCCAGTGCTTGAAACGATGCTCAAGAAAGCGGTCGACGTGAACCTCGCTTAAATCCTGCGGAGCATGTCCATTGCCAACATGCCAGTCCATCAGATCCCGAAACAGGCTCAGCGAGCGCCACGTGCAATGCCGACCCAAACCTTCGTTCGACATTTTGGCGGCGTAAACGCCCGCAAACTCCCGATACGGACCATAGACCAGCTTCCGGTATAGGGCGCTGCGATTCAAATAGTCAGTTGCGTTCATGTGTCCTCTCCTTCGCGTCAACTGCGACGGAGAGACCCTAAACTATGCCGACTAGCTGCCCGCTATGATGCCGGAAACGTTGGCAAAAAGTTGATTAATCGGCATAGTTCGACGGTCGGCATAAACGGCGTTATGCCGCGCGCGGCATAAGCAGGTCTGAAGGAGCGTGGCGATTGTCGCCCAGGTCCTGCCCCCGCCGTCGCTGCCGGCGAAGAGGGAGTTCTTTCGCGTAATTGTCTGGGGCCCGATCGCGCGCTCAACGATGTTGGAGTCGAGCTCGATGCGACCGTCGGTGAGGAAGCGTTCGAAGATGGAGCGACGCGAGGTAGCATAGCGGATCGCCTCGGCAAGCTTCGATTTGCCGGAGATCCGCGGCAGGGTTCTTTGCCAAAGGTCGAAGAGCTCATTGACGACGGCAGCAGATGTCTGCTGACGCGCCGCGGCACGAGCGTCAGGGCTTTGCCCGCGGGCAGTTTCTTCGACCTGCCAGAGCTTTGCCATCAGCTCCACCGTTTCGGTGGCGATCTTTGAGCTTTCCGAGGCGTGGAGCTCGTAGAACTTGCGTCTGCTATGGGACCAGCAGCCGGCCAATATCACTCCGTCATTGCCGCCGTCAGATCGGGCAAGCTTGTTGTAGGCGCCATACCCGTCGACCTGAAGGATGCCACGATAGCCATTCAGATGCCGGGCGACACGATCGCCAGCGCGGCTATCTTCGAAGCGATAGGCGACCATCGGCGGGCCACTGCCGCCAAAGGGTCTGTCATCCCTGGCATAGGCCCACAGCCAGGCCGTCTTTGCCGATCCGGATCCCGGCGCGAGCGTTGGCAACGTCGTCTCATCAGCGAAGATACGCTCGGCCTTCTTGACCTCGGCGAGGATGTAATCGGCCAGAATGTCGAGCTCGAAGCCGAGCTTGCCCATCCATTGCGCCATCAGTTTGCGATCGAGATCGACCTTGTCGCGGGCATAGATTGCCTCCTGCCGATAGAGCGGAAGGCCATCGGCATACTTCGAGACCGCGATCTGGGCCAGAAGTGCTTCCGTCGGAATGCCACCCTCGATGATGTGCGCGGGCGCCGATGCCTGGACGACACCGTCTTCGTTTTTGAAGGCATACTTCGGCCGCCGGGTGACGATGACCCGGAACTTCGCCGGCACGACATCTAGCCGTTCAGAGATGTCTTCTCCGATCAGCACCTTCTGCTTGCCGGCATGCTCAGGCAGTTCATCCGGCTCGATCACCACTTCGACCCGCTCCAGATGAGGTGCGAAGCCCTTGCGCGGCCGCGGCTGACGTTTGCCATCCGGATGGGCTGCGCCCTTGGTGACCTGGGCCCGGATCGCGGCGATGCCGGTCTCAATCTCCTCAAAGACAAATGCCTGCTGTTCATCGTCGATGCCTGAAGGTCCAAGCTTTTCCGATCGTCGGCCAAAGCGAGCACGATCGAAGGCTTTCAGGATCTGGGTCAGTCGTTCGATGCGTTCATCAGCATCGGCGTTTCGCGCCTTCAGATCTGCGACCTCGCTCTCAAGAGCATCAGTCCGCGCCGCCTTGTCAGCCATGGCAAGGACCATAGCCTTCAGTGTCTCTACATCATCCGGGAGCTGCAGATCGGGCGGCGTCATGAGGCCTACCAGAGAGCGTTGGTGCATGGATCCTTTGTCAACGGTTTGGCGATAGGCAGGCAGGATCGAAATCAGTTTGATCCGAGTGCCATGCCGTACAAACACAACGCCGATCGTCGTCATCGCGTCGGAAAGATGAAATTCAGGGTGACGAATTGGCGTGACTACGAAGCAGGTCTGCGCCGGCGTGGTAGCCTGACCTTATGGGTAACGCCGGAGGCACTGGCAGGATGGCGCGCTCCGCGACGCAAGACCCGCGGCGGCCAAGCCCAGTATTCCGATCTCGCCATTGAGACTGCGCTGACGCTGGGTTGCGTCTTCGCAATGCGGCTGCGCCAGACCGAGGGATTGCTCCACTCGCTGCTGGATCTCATGGGGCTGAAAGTCCCAGTTCCAGATCATACGACGCTGAGCCGTCGGGCACAGAAGTGGGAGCCATCAGCCCGACGAAACCCGCCGCTGCCGGACGGCCCGCTGCATGTGCTTGTCGATAGCACGGGATTGAAAGTCTACGGCGCCGGGCAGTGGCTGGAGAAAAAACATGGCGCCAGATCACGTCGCAACTGGCGCAAGCTGCATCTGGCAGTGGATGCCAAAAGTGGCGCGATCATTGCCCATGGGCTGACAGACCAGAAAACGGATGATCCTTCCCAGGTGGCACCGCTGCTCGATCAGATCGACGGCGAGATCGACCAGTTCACGGCCGACGGAGCCTATGACGGCAAACCAACCTATCGGTCTATCCTGCAGCACAGCGCAACCGCGAACATCGTCATTCCACCGCGTTCCACGGCGGTGGAAAGCGGTGATACCGGACCGCCTGGTCAAAGGGACAAGCACATTGCCGCAATCGCAAGCGACGGTCGGCTGAAATGGCAGGCAGCCGCCGGCTACGGCAAGCGTGCGCTGATCGAAACCGCCATCGGACGATACAAGGGGCTGATCGGATTGCGCCTGCGGGCCCGCTCCTTTCCGGCTCAACAGACCGAGGTTGCCATCGGTTGCATCGTTCTCAACCGCATGCTGGCATGTGGACGCCCGGAGTCTGTCCGGCGTCAAGTCACGCAGGCATAACCAACTACATCAAAGATCGAAATGCCCTCGATTTCATATCCGCGCACCAACGCCGGATTGGCCACGATGGGCCTGGGTTATGCCGCAGTCGACAGGGTGATTTCCCGCCACGTGCTCATGGCGGCGTTTTGCAGTTTTCGATATTCGGCAGTGGTCGTCTTCTTGCGTTGAAGATGGAACAGGTTTGCGATCGGGCCATGCATGGAGATGAAGCGCGGGCATGCCCTGCCGACTTGAACCGGGCGTGTCGCAAAGCGGTCGGCCGAACGCGTTGAGCTGAAATACGTTCTGATCATTGACGGTCCACTCTCCGGAGAAACCAAACCCTTTTCGCAGCCACAGCATCGCTTCGAACCCTGCGACAGTTCGACGCGCGGTTTTGAAGGATTGGAATCCGCCGATCTCCGGCATGTTCTTCTTCACGCGGAAATGGTCACTCTCAATGCCTTGTTGGAGATGTTTGGTGACATAATGAACCGGATCCGGATGCAGGTGCCCATCGTCGACTGACGTCTTGATCGCCGACGGAAAGGTGTTGGCGCCGTCCGTGCCGATCTTTGCCGGTGACAACAAAGGCTCGTCCTTCAGCATCTTGCGGAAGAAGCGCTTGGCGCCATCGAGACCGCGCTTTGCAGTCAGAAGGAAGTCGATTGGGTTTCCGTGCTTGTCGATGGCACGGTACAGGTAACGCCACTTGCCGCGGATCTTGACGTAGGTCTCGTCGATCCTGACCGAACCACAATGCGGGCGCCGAAACTGGCGCAGCCGCTTCTCGATCATCGGAGCATATCTCCCGGAGCGAACGGGATAAGTCGCAACCCGAAAGAGCATGGGTGGCTGATCAACGCAAAAAGCCGACACCATCGCTCCTGACGACAAAAACGAGAAGGTCAGGTAGATTCCACCGGACCCTCGTTCATTTTACATCCCCGGAACGAACATCGGGTTGCCGCTTTTGGTTTGGCTGGCTGGAACCTCCTCCTGAAGCACGTCCCAGTGTTCGATGATCTTGCCTTTTTCAACGCGGAACATATCGACCGCGATCATCGGTTTGGGACCAAAACCTGTGTACCGACCGCGCACCATGACAATGTTGCCGTCGGCGACAACGGCACCCATTTCATATTTGAAGCCCGGCGGAGTGTTGGATACAAATCCCTTGATGACGTCCCTGCCGTTGGGAAACATGGGATTGTGTTGGATATATTTCTGGCTCCAGTATTTGTCGACGACCGCCGGATCATGATCAATGAAGACGCCGGCAACAGCCTTGATGACCAGTTCCTTGTTTTGCGCAGGACCCGCTTGTGCAGCGCCTGTAAGGCTTACGACGGCGACAGCCGCACATACGCCAGCGCGCATGAAGTTCTTCAAAGACATAGGTTCTCCAATCAGTTGACTATCGAAATGCAGCTCTCCTCAGCTGTGTCGGATCGCCGGGATGAACCCCCACAAATCCTGAGACCTTAGTTAGAGATTTGGCCATCTCGTTGTAAGAAGGCAGTTTTTAATACGTTGGTTACATGTGGGGAACCATGCGTGTCGGACGTGCTCTAATACGGCATCTTGCTGAATTCGACTCACGGGCTTCCCAAAACGCGATGAATCTGAATCTCTGGTGCAAATCGGAGGTGTGCGATGAGCACCGTAAAGTTAACCGACGGCTGATGAAGATGTGCGTACATAGACCATGTCAGAAGTTGCTCGTGATCCGCTTTATCGTCGCCACCGCTTTCCCGCTGAGATCATTGCGCACGCGGTATGGCTCTACTTTCGCTTTCCGCTCAGCCTGCGCATGGTTGAGGACATGCTGGCCAAGGCCTGTGTACACACTCCCATTGGACGGGTCTCCGATCAGTGCGAACTCCCCAACACCAGGAGAAGTGGCATGGCGACGCGGAACAGCTTCCCATGCGGCTCACGACGCCGTTGTGACTGGACCATTTAATTTTCCACTAACTGGCAGTGTCCAATGATCCAGTCAGCCCTTAGCATCCCCACAACTTAAAAAAGACTGGATGAAGAGATGACCAGTAAAAGCGAACGGCATGAGACGAAGTCTCAGGAAAAATGGCATGGCCCCGGCGGGCTCGGATTTGCCACGCGCGCCATTCACCATGGCTTCGATCGGAGGGAGTTTTCGGATGCGGGTCAGCCGCCGGTCTTTCTAACCTCCACTTACGGCTTTGAGAGCGTGGAGGCGAACGAGGCGGCGGCGGCGCTTGGCGGCAAGCTCTATGGCCGTGAGCACAATCCGACGACGGAAATATTGGAGGCGAGGCTCGCCAATCTCGAAGGAGCTGAGGCCGGCCTCGTCGTTGCCTCCGGCATGGCCGCCTTTGGTGCGCTCACATTGTCGCTTCTTTCGCAGGGCGACGAATTGATCGTCCACAAGACACTCTACGTCAATACGGTGACGATGGTGGAGCAGGGGCTGCCGCGCTTCGGCATCAAGGTCGTTCCGGTTGATCTTTCAAACCCGGCCAACCTCGACGCGGCGATCACCGAACGCACGCGCTTGGTCTATTTTGAGACGCCGGTCAATCCGCTGAGCGCGATTCTCGACATTGCCGCGATCGCCGAGCGCGCCCATGCGCGCGGCGTGAAGGTTGCCGTGGACAGCACCTTCGCCTCCCCGGCGGTGCAGAGGCCGATCGAGCATGGCGCCGACATCGTGCTGCACTCGCTGACCAAATACATCAATGGCCATGGCGACACCCTCGGCGGCGCTCTGCTCGGCAATGCGGAGACTTTGCACACTCTGCACGAGACAGGCCTGCGCTACATCACGGGGGCTGCGATCTCGCCGCTTTCCTCTTTCCTGATCCTGCGCGGCCTTAAGACGCTTACCCTCCGCATGGAACGCCACAGCCTCTCAGCGCTTACCGTCGCCCGCGCGCTAGAAGTCCATCCGGCGGTAGCTTGGGTGAGCTACCCGTTCCTCGAATCGCACCCCGGCCATGCCATCGCCCGCAAGCAAATGTCGAACGGCTCGGGAATGCTGGCCTTCGGTTTGCACGCCGGATACGAGGGAGCGCGCAGCATGATGAACCGATTGGGTCTCATCACCCGGGCCGTCAGCCTCGGCGATGCCGACAGCCTCATCTGCCATCCGGCAAGCCTCATCCGCGCCCGACAGCCAATCCGCAAGGATGCCCATCTGGTCGAGGGCGTCGGCGACGATCTCATCCGCCTCTCGGTCGGTCTTGAGGACGCCGAGGACATCATCGCCGATCTCCGGCAGGCTCTGGAGGAACTGTGATGGAGACCCAACCAATGGCGCCCGAATGGCGCACCATCGAATGGTTCAACACGTCGGAACCGCTGACGCTCGCCGCTCTGCGCGGCCGGGTCGTGATGGTGTGCGCCTTCCAGATGCTGTGCCGGTGTTGTCACGTTAAGTTTCTCTGGCTGGAAAGGTCAGCGGCTCGTGGATATTCAGGCGACACAGGCCGCAATCCTCCATGCATCGAAAGCTTCGAGCCGATGGTAGCGAATTGTTTGCGCGGCGCGGCGACGGGACGGAACTGAAAAGCAATTGCGGGTGGCGGAGTGCATGGAGACGAACCGTTGCAACGTGCCTGGTCCGCGGTTAGTGGCATGTTGGACCATCTGAAGACAAATATTGGTTTCCACGCAGAACTGAGCCGGTTAGGCGCATAATTTCCATTGAGAATTGAGCCATGTGAACCTTCCCCCAACGCGGATAGCGACGGGGGCAACGGAGTGATCCACATGGGACTTTTAAACATCATCCGTCGGATGGCGCAGCGTGGAAAGCTGTCGGTGCGCGAGATCAGCCGGCGCACCGGGCTGTCACGCAACACGATCGCAAAGTATCTGAGCGCTGGTACGATCGAGCCGACGTTCACGGTACCGGAACGACCGAGCAAGCTTGATCCTTTTGCCGACAAACTTTCTGGCTGGTTGAAGACCGAGGCCGGAAGGTCGCGCAAGCAGCGCCGAACGCTGAAGCAACTTCATGCTGATCTGATGGCTCTGGGCTTTACCGGCTCCTATGGCCGTGTCGCCGCCTTGGCCGTTATGATTTTCGGCACGATCTCTTTGAGCACTTCGGCTGAAAATCCAGCTCGGTCGTCATAGCTGGCCTGGGCCAGGCGCGGCAGATGGAAACCTGCGGAAGGCGTTGCCTCGTAGGACAGAAGCACCTTTTGCTCTGCCTGCGCCGTATTCTGGAATGCGAACGGGATGATGGCGGCCAGAACGGCTGCTCTCAATGCGGTTCGTAGTGCGAGAGCTTTTGGGATCAAAAATCTATCGGGCATGCATTATGGTCCTGTTGAACGTTGAGACTTCTTGTTGTCGATCCCGTCGACGGTTGCTGGCGCTCTGAGATTGGACTCATGGATGTTCGTAGAGCCTGTGGCCGAATGCCTGATCGAGTTGCCGTGTGTAGTGCAACGGACAGGAGGACTTGCGGACGCCACCTCGGCGTCCTCTTTCAATGGCGGTGCCTGTAGTGGTGCGACGAGATTTCGATTGTGAGCTCCGCGCATTTCGATTGAAGTTCCTTGTCCGTGCCGTCTTCGAAATGGTCATCGAGGAGCAGGGAGCGATACTCTTGAGCAAGCAACCTCGTTTCCAGATCATCGCGCAGCGCCGAGAGGCGGAAAAATTGGCGCAGTCTGCCCATGAGGTCTCTTCAATCACGCCGCGCGAGGGACGTTGGTGCGGGATGCCGACATGAGTTTATGGATTGCCCGCAGCACGTCAGAGGGCGAGGCAAAGTGCTGGCCGTCGAGATCGTGAACATGAAACTTCACGGCGATGAACTTCAGCAAGTCCTTGTCCGGAACGACGATGCCGACGGGAACGCCGGCGTATTCGATCACCTGTTTGACCATTGCAACCATCCGATAAATCGGCCTTTTTGCGAAGCGCACTCGGCCAGGGCATAGATATAGTCTATCAACTTAATAGACTATATCTATGAGCGATGGGGAGGACCATTCCGATCGATGCTAAATGAACCCCGCAATTGGAGAAAATAATTCTAATATACACGCAGGGCGACCGCATCCCGCGTCGACGTCTTCCTACGGGATCGGCAAGGTTGCGCTCAGCGTCTTCGTCATCGCGCAGCCGAAAGCCTCCGTCGCGGCGACCTGAGTGTCAGTCCCGGGTCTGCGCGGGCGCGTCTTGGTTGGCCGGGAGATTCGACAGGGCGCTGGGACTGCTGGCGGACGCGAAGATTTCCCATGTCACGTTGATTTCGGAATCGGGCTTCCTGCCTCAGTCGCATGCTGCCGCCGCCGTCGGAGCTGTTCTCACCGACCAACCCGTGCCGGGTACGCTGCGCGGCGCATTCCGCTTCCTGCGTGAGGCTGCGAGTAAAGCAGATCTGGAAGGTACGGGATGGCAAGGCATCATGAACGGCTTTCGTTCACGCGCGCGCGACCTTGGGCGGGACTGACACCGCAAGAGCGGGCACGGTTCAAACGCCACGTGAAGGCCATTTACGACAGCCATCGCAACCGCTTGCCGCCTGAGCACTATCAGCGCCTTCATCATGCGATCGCCAGCGGCGCGATTACCGTGAGGAAGGGAAAAGTGGATCGTATCGCCACGAACGGCGTGCTGTTTTCGGCCCCGGCCGGGCTCGAGGTCCTTCCCGCAGATCTGACGATCGACTGCCGCTTCCGGCCGTCCGGCACCGATAGCCCGCTGGTCCGCTCGCTGATCGTTGCAGGTCTTGCAACGCGGGACGAACTCGAGATCGGTATCGTCGTGGACGAAAGCGGGCGGACAAAGTCGGCCGCGCTGCATGGGCTGTTCGCAATGGGGCCGCTCGGCTTGGGCAGCCTCCCGGATATCGATCTGGTGCCTCAGATCGTGTCGCAAAGCCATGCGGCTGCGTCATTGCTCAACAGCTGGATTGGTGAGGTGGCCAAAGTCCACGACGTCGTCAAAGTCTTTGACGACGTGTGAAAGTGACCCGTTTATTCCCGAGCTGGGAACGGCCTGCCGTCAGGCCGTTCGCGATGCCTGGCTGACCGTCGGCGGCGCAAGCGGCGGCAGTTCCAGATTGGAACGGAAATCATCTCCGACATAATCGGTATCGATCAGTTGACGGCGCCGGAGTTCCGGAAGCAATCCCTTCAACAGAAGGTCCTCCTGGTCGGGATTGCCCAGGCCGTGCAGCGACAAGACATCGAGAACGCCTGACTTGACGCGCTCTTCGATCGCATCCGCCAGCTGTTCCGGCGTGCCGGCGACCGACCAGTGGCCGGTTTCCTTGGCCTGAATGATCAGCTCGCGCAGCGTCAGCCCCTGGCGGGCGTAGCGACGAAAGATTTCCACCCTGCCGCGCCTGCCGTTGATGCTGGTCACGTCAGGCAGCAATGTTTCCGGCAGCGGCCTGTCCAGCGGCAGGCCGGAGAGATCGAGATCGCCGCCCAACATGTCGGCGAGCTTCAGCCGACCCTGCTCATAATCGATGCGCTCGTGTTTTTCCCTGAGCCGCCGTGCCACGTCGGCGTCGGACTCGCCGATCACCGAATGGAAGGAATTCATGATGAAGGGCAGGTTGTTGCCACGGCCGAAACTCGCCGCGCGCCGCCGCAGATCGGTCGCGAAGGCGATGGCATCCTTGAGCTTGGGCTGCGAGGTGTAGACGACCTCTGCATAGCGGGCTCCCACCGTCACCCCGGCTTCGGATTGACCGGCCTGAAACTGGACGGGGCGGCGCTGCGGCAAAGGCGGCACGTTCAACGGGCCGGCGACGCTGAAATACCTGCCGCGATAATCGATGCGATGGAACTTGGCAGGATCGATGCCGACGGCTCCGGAACCCTTGCGCCGAGCCGCGTCCCGTTCATTGGCATCATAAAGCGCGTTGACGATCTCGATGAATTCGGCGGCGCGCTCATAACGTTCTTCCGGGCTCGGCAGCGTCTCTCCGAAATTCTCTTCGCCGACGGAGGATGTCACCGCATTCCAACCGGCGCGGCCGCCGCTGGCATGATCCAGCGTACCGATCTGGCGCGCCAGATTGTAGGGGTGATGAAAGGTGGTCGAGACGGTGGCGATCAGGCCGATCTCAGACGTCGCCTGGCTGAGCGCCGCAAGTGCGATGATCGGCTCCTGGATGCCGGCGGTGCCGGCAAGGCCGGCCGGATCGATATGCAGGAGATCGGCGGTGAACAGGCCGGTGATCTTCTGGGCTTCGGCTTTGCGGGCGAGCTCGACGGCACGCTTTGCACCGGCCGAAGGCGTGGTGTCATTCGACGCGGAGATGACGCTGCTGGCGCCGGTCAGGGTCTTCAGGCGACGTTTGCGGGTAGGGGTCATGACGGGTTTCTCGCAGATGAAATTTCATGTCTCCGGCAAGCGCTTGCCGGACGTTGTTGCAAGCGCGATCAGGCGATCGCCGGAACCGCCTCCAGCAGAGCGCGGGTGTAGCGGTGCTGCGGCGCGGAAAAGACGTGCTCGACGCCGCCCGCCTCGACGATCCGGCCGTCCTTCATCACCAGCACGCGATCGGTGAGGTGGTTGATGACGCCGAGATCATGGGAGATGAAGAGAAGCGCCGTACCGGAGGCGGCCTGCAGTTCGGCGAGCAGATCGAGAACCTGGGCCTGCACCGAAACGTCGAGCGCGCTGACCGGTTCGTCCGCCACCAGAAGCCGCGGCCGCGGCGCGAAGGCGCGAGCGATTGCCACCCGCTGGCGCTGGCCACCGGAAAGCTCCCGCGGATGACGGTGGAGATAGGCCGACCCCAGGCGGACGGCATCCAGCACTTCGAGCACACGGTCGCGGCGGGCCCACTATTCGATTTCGCAAGCTCTTGTTTTTCCTGCCGATCTTTCACTTCAAGGTCCCACTCTTTGGAGCTTGATCCACCAAGTGGGACACTTTTGTTCTCGTTCCGGTCCGGCAGAAGCAGTTTTGCGCTAGCTCCGGCCAGTTTCTTGCGGCGAGCTGCCCGGGTGTACAAATCTGCCTGTTGACTTGTGGTCCAACCGAATATGGCCTTGAGCTGGTCGGATGTTGCACCGTTTTCTGCAGCGATCGACGCGCCTGCCTTTCGAAGGCCATGTGCCGAGCAGTGAAAAAGCCCAGCCTCGTCGCACCACTGGCGCATCTTGTTGCCGAGGCCTTTGTCAGAAAACGGCTTCCCATATTCGGTGACGAGAAATGTCATCTGGCCCGCTGGAACTCGATCGAGCTCCACGGCGAGATCAGGAAGGATCGGAACGTTGACCTCTACCCCGCTCGACCTGCGCGTCTTTCCTGGCCGGATGCGAATCCATCCATTTTCCAAGTGCTGCCGGCCCAAGATCGCGGCGTCGGAAAGGCGGAGTCCGGTGAACATAAACACGGCCAGCGCGCGGCGCGCCGTCGAGCCAGGCACATGCGTTGCTTCGAACTGCTCGATCTCCTCCAACGTCCAGGTGTGCCATCCGTCGCCCGACTTGAGCCGCTTTATCCCGTTGCAGGGATTGACCTTCGCTTCGCCGACTTCGATTGCCCAAGCGAATAGCGCACTGATCGCCTTGACGATGTTGTTTGCCGCACCAGGGCTGTCGATCCGCTTATCGCGGATGGCAGTCACATGCTTGCGCTCGAGAAGCTCGAAAGGTTTGTCGCCGTGCTTGACGCAGATGCCCTCAAGGATGCGGCGCCGGCGGCTCATCGTGTCAGGCGTCACGGACTTCGCTGCTCGCTTGAAATACTGCTGGCATAACCATCGGAACGAGCGAGCCACGACCGGACTAACCGACGCGGGCGCCGCAGTCGCCTCGCCGTAAGGGATGCCCTTTTCGGCGCACTCATACTCACGCAGAAACGCTGCAGTCCCAGGTTTTTCCCGAAGTCGGACCTTCTTCTTGCCTTTGACGCGAAAATATATGCGGACGTTGCCGTGCCGGTCGGTGTCCTCGACGATGCCGCGCAGATGGAGCTTCATGCAGCCCCGATATCATCCCAAGGATTGTTAGGCCGCTGTGTCGCAGGGACACGAGCGCCGTCGCGTGGCAGAGCCTCAAAGGCTTCATCCGGTATTGCCAAATTGTTTGACCGCCGCTTTTCGGGTATCGAGAGGGGATGAAATTACCGAGCACTTTTCCCCGTCTGAAGGGGTTTCGTTTTCCGCGTGAGGTTATCGCCCATGCGGTTTTGGTCTATCACCGATTTGCGTTAAGCACGGCCGATGTTGAAGACCTCCTTGCTGAACGCGGTGTTTTCGTCAGCCGGGATACTGTTCGTCTCTGGATCAAGCGCTTTGGCCGCCATTTTGCCGACTGCATTCGAAGGGACCGACCGAATCCAAACGACAAGTGGCACATCGATGAGGCTGTCATCACGATCGGCGGAAAGAAATTCTGGCTCTGGCGGGCAATTGACGCCGACGGCGATGTTCTCGACATCCTGGTTCAGACTCGCCGTAACACCAAGGCTGCCAAGCGTTTTTTCTTCAGGCTGGTCAAGCAATTTGGTGAGCCACGTGTCGTCGTAACGGACAAACTGCGCAGCTACGTCAAACTGATACAAGACCTGGCGCCAGATGCAGACCATCGGGCCCATAAAGGCCTGAACAACAGAATTGAAAACTCACACCGCCAGACCAGGAAGCGGGAGAAGATCATGGGGCGGTTCAAATCGCCTCGTCAAGCGCAACGCTTTCTGTCAGCCCACGATCAAATCAATACGATCTTTCGTCCACGCCGGTGCAACCTCTCAGCTCTCTCATACCGCCACGCAAGGGCAGATGCCTTCTGCCTGTGGGCCGACTATACTGCAGAAATGGTGGCTTGAAAAACGGCCGCCTCGCCAACCTCCAACCAAAGACAAACAACTTGGCAATGCCGACATGGCCCATGTACGCACATCTTCATCAGCCGTCGGTTAACTTTACGGTGCCCCTTTCAGTCCTGGACTTGGCTTGGCAAACGAGCCGCGTCTGCCCTATGCGCTTTTCGTATTCACCGCGATTCTGTTTATCCACATCGCGAATATCACGGATACGGCGCACGCGATCAGTACCACCGGATTCAAAAGCGTCGTGAGGTTGAAAACATCGGTGGCAAAAATAGAAAGGACGTATTGGATAGCGGCGACAGCATAGAAGAGGATACTATCTTCTTCCGGATGCGCGAGGGCCTTGTTGAAAATCATGTAGAACGCGGCGATGTCGATCACCGTAATCACGATGACGGCGAATAGTGGATCTTTCGTAAAGTACCAGATGGGAAGCGCGCCTAAGGCCGCGAGAAATGTCCAGACGTCCGTTTTTGTGACGTATTTGGCACCCCCACGCAGTGAAAGGGCAACAACGGCAAAACACAGCAGTGCCACCAAGGCCATTGCCCATGCCCCCGGCCCAGCACCAGCCGACCACTGCGCGCCTGCCACGATTGCCGCCCCGAGCCCCCAAATGACGTAGGAAAAAACGTGAGGTCTCAACTTTCCCGAATAGGTTTTCCAGCAGTAGGGCGCGTATTGGATAAGCGTGACCACCAAAGATGCGATCCCGAAAAGCTCACTCGTCATTGGATTGCCTCCTTGGTGTCGAATAGGGCACGCGCCACAATTTTGGTCGCTTCATTGCAGAAGGGAAGGCCGGAATGATACGGGTAGAGGCCATGGATATGAGGTGCTGCGAGGACGAAGAGAGACTTGTTGACCTCCCCACCTTCTCCGATCGTATGGAATCGATCGTCGACATCAACGCCGCCGACCAGAGCGTTTTCCTGACCTGACCGACCTTGGGTCAGCCGGCTGGCGCCAATCTTGGCGGGGGAAACCGTACCCTGACGCGCCAAGGACGGAAACGGAAACTTCTCAAAGGCCGCCGGCCGTTGCCCGCGGCAGTCAACGATGAGGTCATAGTTGAGGGAAATTTTGGCCTCGGTATCCGGATCAATATACGACAGCGATATTTGGTGGCCGCCATCTTCCGTCGTCGACCAGTCGCCGCTGATCGTTGCTTGAGTGAGGTGTCCGGCGTCATTCAATGCTAAAAGCTGCTCGCAGGACTGTTGCGGAAGAAAAGCGACGACGTGAGAGACCAGCGGCATCAGCCAATTTCGCGTGCGGTCGAAGTCGACCTTATTCAAATATTTGGCATAGAAGTTTAACGTGTAGGCGACGTCGTCCAGGATTTCCTTCCAAAATATTGGCTCTCTATTTCTAAGCGACGCAAAGGATGTCGTGTATTCTTGGCGCAGAAAGCCGAACTGGTCATGGTGTTGTCGCCGCTCGTACATGAAGCCGATGAATTGCTCGAGATCCATGTGCGCAATCTGTGCGTAAAGCGACACGGATTTTTGTGCCACGGCCTGTTTCAGCGATCGCTCAAAAATGAAATCCAGCGACAGGAAGCCACCGTTGCCAGCAATGTGATCGCGAATTTCGTCTTCACTGATATATTGATGGACTTGAATCCGCGGATATTCGAAATGGAAGCGCAAGCTCGGGAGGAGGCCGCGCCGTGAATGCAATACGATCTTGAGATCGCGTGATAGAACATCTGGGACATATTCGAGCCTGCCGTCAAAGTCTCGGATAAACTCGCCGTTCATCCGGGCGATCGTAAGGCACACATCGACGGCGGATAGTGAGCTGCCGATGATGCCAACCGATTTCGCCAGTGTGCTCGTGAGCCGTGAAATTGGCCATGGCGATGTCAGAAACTTCGTGTTCGGCTGAGGGTCCGAGGGCCACTCATGACCAGTGGCAATCACGACCTTGTCGAAATCGAGACGCTGAGCATCGAAGCCCCCAACCCCCTCAAAGATCACCCCAAAACGTCGATCGCCAATTGCTTCAATATCCTTCACCTTCACGGTGTTCAGATACTGGACAGCAATGCCGTGGGATGCGGCCCTCGCGGCAAGCGCGGTAAATTGGGCGTTAAGGTATTCGCCAAGCACCCAACGGGTCGGGATGAAGCTCGGGCCGATTTGTGCCCGCCGAATGTTGTGATCCGCGAGCCAACCATCTGGCTGACTTGCCAGCCATTCGTGGGGGGACTGCTCAAGGTCGGGAATCTCTTCGCAGGCGATATTGGCAAGATGCTCCTTGGCAACCCAGCTGGGACTGTAGGGCATTCCAGGCCCGAGCTGCTCTGCCGAACTAAAGAATGTGAGAACCGTGTTTTCGAGGGGCGCATCCACGACATGCTTGAGAAAGTACAAGGCGGTGGGTCCACCGCCGATGATAGCTATATTGTGACCGAAGATATTTGCACGTTGGGTTTGACCACGACGGGAATGAAACATAGGCGTCTCCATACCAATGGTATGGAGGCAACCATGCCGTCGGTATGTTGTCAACGGCGCATTAGCGCGTGTAACATCTGAAGTAGAAGCTTTTCTCCGTCAGCAACCCGTTGGCCGGTCTCGTCATCCCATCCCCACTCGAGCGTCTGGTAGATGGCGCCTGTGATTATGCGTATCAGCGCATCGGGGCTGAGCTCCTCAGACAGCAGTTTTTCCTGTTGCGCGCGCCTAATCGCGCGGCCGAGGACAGCTCCCATATATTGTTCATCGATCTGACCGCACTCTTCCGAGGTCAGGATTGAGCCAGCATCTCTGCAGATGATCCGCATGACGTCGCCCCTCTGCAGCTGCGAATAGAAGCTGCGACAGATGGCTGTGAGCTCTTTCTCCGCCGATTCTGCTCCTTTGCCGGCGAGCTCTGCATTCG
This sequence comes from Rhizobium leguminosarum, assembly GCF_001679785.1. Lineage (NCBI taxonomy): Bacteria > Pseudomonadati > Pseudomonadota > Alphaproteobacteria > Hyphomicrobiales > Rhizobiaceae > Rhizobium > Rhizobium leguminosarum. The sequence goes on along the minus strand of NZ_CP016292.1, from coordinate 189,821 downwards.
TGGCAACATCCTGTTGAACCTCTGCGACAACCGCCTTGAACAAGGCTTTTTTGTCCTCGAAGTGGTGGTAGAACGATCCCTTGGTCAGGTTCAGCTTCAGCAGTATTCGGTCGATACTGGCGGACGAATACCCACTGGAAAACAGGAGCCGAGCCTCTCGAATGATCGACTGCCTCGAGAACTCGCCAGCGGGTGAAAGATCGTTCGTCTTCTGAACCATTTCCTACATTCCCATTTTATATTCGATCTTCCCTGACCGGATGCAGTGCTGCCTTGCGGGCGAATGTGAGCTTCTCCACGAACGCCCGGCATGTGCATCCATGGTTCGATAAGGCAGACTATAGGAACTGGTGCCGCTGAGAAAGCCAGATGACGATGAGATGGGCGTTGGTGCACCGCTCAGCGACGGGTCATCATTCGGTCTTTGATGCGTACTTATTTCGTTGCTGCCGTCGGTGCCTCGCAACGAACGGATTTCGGGCGTCCGCAGGCGAGCATTGGGTTCAGTATGGTGACCCCGATCGCAGCCTCTGTCTGCTGCGACCGGAATGAACGAGCGTGCAAACGCGGCCCGATGATGCCCTTGTATCTGCCCATCGCCGTTTCGATCAGCGCCCGTTTGCCATAGCCGGTGGACGTCTGCCATTTCAGCCGGCCATCTGCCTGCATGGATGATATGTGGTCGTCTCTCTGGCAGGATGCTTGGACGTTGGGCCGTTCAACCGCGTTCGAGCGCGGTGGAATGACGACCCTTGCGCCTGCGCTGTGACGGAGAACTGCGTCGTAGGTTGGATAGCCATCATAGGCTCCATCGGCAGTGAACTGGTCGATCTCATCGTCGATCTGATCCAGCAACGGCTCCAGCTGCGAGGCATCGCCGGTTTCCTGATCTGTCAGACTATGTGCAATGATCTCGCCACTGTCGGCATCAACAGCCAGATGCAGCTTTCGCCAGCTGCGCCGGGACTTTACGCCGTGTTTTTCTTCCAGCCATTGGCCCGCGCCATAGACCTTCAATCCCGTGCTATCGATCAAGACGTGAACCGGCCCGTCCGCCACAGGTTGGCGGTCATTGCTTTTGCTCAATGGCTTCCAGGTTCTGGCCCTCCGGCTCAACGTGGTGTGATCGGGCACAGGCAGATCCAATCCCATCATGTCGAGCACCGAACTCAAAAGCCCTTCGCTCTGGCGCAAACGCAGCCCAAACACCATGCCCAGCATCAGAGTAGTTTCGATCGCCAGATCCGAATAGAGAGGCTGGCCACCACGCGTCCTGCGACGTGGGGCAGCCCAACCGATCAAAGCTTCCGGCGTTATCCAAACGGTCAAACTGCCACGGCGGCGAAGCGCCGCCTCATACTCCGCCCAGTTCGTCACTTTGAACTTCATTTTTCCGATGTGATGGCGGCGGGCGGCGTTATGTTTGTGCGGCATGCTGGATCAATCAACCTATTTTCGATCCGGCCGCATAGATGAAAAATGTTGAAATTTGATCCCTGCACCAATTCCTAAAAAAATCAGACCCACAGCAGGCAACTCGCCAACCCAGAGTGAATTTCAGCAGCCTGCCTCAGGCTCTCTGGCAGTCTAAATTCAACGGCCTAACGGCGCGGTCCGGCGGAAACAAGGGTCAAATTTGGGCGTCGACCCTCGGCGGTTGGCGGGGAGAGGACCTTGTGCAAGAATTCGAAGGCGGAGAGATCGAAATGTTCGTCGCTGCCCACTACCGCGACCGTCCAGAACTCGGAGGCTGCGCCGAAAACGGTCGAGATCTGGACAACCTCGATCTCACTGGGGCCGGGGATCGATGCACCCTTTGCCGGCAGGCGGCGAGCCCAGTAGAAGCGGTTGGATTCTAGGTGGTCGGTGCCGATCGTGTCCATGCCCTTTCTCCCCTCAGACGTTAATGGAAGGTTAGCTTATAATTTCGCAAGAGTCCCGGGACGCAGGGGGAATTCACAGGAATTGGTTACTGCCGAAGCTGTATCGAGGCTTCGTAAACTTAGCGGCACGAGCCAGTCGTAGCCCGTTAAGTTGCGCTAGTAGCGCTTCTGTAATGGGCCTTTGTTCGTCAAGTCCCTCAGTACCAAAATCTCGTCACCAGGATCATTGAACCCAGTGCCAAGCTCTCTTAGAGTCTATTCAAGAAAGGGGATATCGAGCGAGCCTTCTGGTCATGAGCTTGATCATTGCGGTTTGGATGAAGGCGAGGCTTGTGGCTGAGAAGCGCTCGAAATCCTTTGCCATTCGGCGGTTTATGCCGAGCCAAGCCAGCGTTCGTTCGACGATCCATCGCTTCGGCAGCATCTGGAAACCGGCTTGATTGCGTTTGATAATCTCCATCGGTCGCGGGCTTGTCTCTTCGACCGTTGGGCCCTGATAGCCGCCATCGCCGCAGATTTTTTCGATGAATGGAAAGCGGTTGGCCAGCTTGTCGAAGACAAGTGCCGCTCCGTCGCGATCCTGAATGCCCGCCGAGTGGACCTCTGCTTTCAGAAGCATGCCCAGGGTATCGACCAGAATGTGCCGCTTGCGACCCTTGATCTTTTTGCCCGCGTCATAGCCGATATCAGAACGGGCGTCCAGGCCTGTCTTCACCGACTGGCTATCGATGATGGCAAATGATGGCTGCTCTTCGCGCCCCTCAAGCTGCCGCGTTCGGCAATAGAGCGCGTCATGAATACGACGCCACGTCCCGTCCCGGCAGAACCGCTTGAAATAATGATAGACCGTACTCTTCGGTGGAAAATCATGCGGTAGCAATGCCCATTGGCAGCCCGACTGCAGCAGATAAAAAATCGCGTCCATCACCGCCCGAAGGGACGTCTTGCGTCTGCGGCCAAGTCGGGGCTGCCTTGGCATGAAGGGGTCGATCAAGCTCCACTCACGGTCAGTCAGATCGCTTGCGTAGCGCATGCGGCTTCTGTCATGATGACGCCGGGTGAAGGGTGTCCAGGCCATTCGATGTCTCCGTATTTGTCGCAAAATACAAAGAATCTGATTGCCGCCCTTCACTCAACCCCGCGCCCGCAAGCCATTCTTGAACAGACACTTAGGATAGTTCGCAGAATAACCGCTACACGTTTCTTGGGGTGATGGTGTAGTTCCACTCTGGATGGAAAGCGTCACCGCTGATGTTGAGTTTTGCCATCTGGGCATCGGAGACCTTGACGCCTTTGTGGTAGGTGCGGGTGTCGAGGGCACATTCGACCTTGAGGCCGGTGTTGGTTTCCACGCGTACCACGACTTCATCGAGGTGTCAGACAGAGAGCCCGCGCAAGTTTGACTTGCGGTTGATGGTATACCATAATACGAGAAGATAAGGTGGAACGGCGGTCAAGTCCGCGGTTATCCAGTGGAGACAGTTCTCATTGAAGGCGTCACATTCGCCTCCACACTCGTTAGGAGGGAGATCGTGCCCCGATATTGATCGGACCATCAAGGTGTGGTGGAATGCGTTTTAAGGGCCTGGACCTAAATCTTCTCGTCGCTCTCAATGCTTTGATGACAGAGCGAAGGCTCACGGCAGCAGCGCGCAGCATTAACCTCAGTCAACCGGCCATGAGCGCAGCCATTGGCAGGCTTCGCGCCTATTTCAACGACGAGCTATTTGTGATGCAGCAACGCAAGCTCGTCTTCACGCCGCGAGCCGAAGCGCTTGCCCCTGCAGTTCGCGATGCTCTTCTGCATATTAAGTCTTCTATCCTTGCTTGGGACCCACTAGTTCCGGCAGAGTCGGACCGGCGTTTCAGGATCATCCTTTCCGATTTCATGGCACTCGTATTCTTCGAAAAGGTCATAAAGCGGGTGGCGCGCGAAGCACCCGGCGTCAGCTTCGAGTTGCTCTCCCTCGATGATGATCCGGACGAACTTCTCCGCAGTGGCGATGTGGATTTCTTGATCCTTCCAGATTTGTTCATGTTAGCCGCCCATCCCAAGGCTAAGCTGTTTGACGAGAAACTGGTATGTGTCGGCTGCCCTACCAACCAGCAGCTGCGAGGAAAGCTTTCCCTTGAGCAATTCATGTCCATCGGACATGTTGCGGCCAAGTTCGGTCGGACGCTGAAGCCATCCGTTGAACAATGGCTGTTGCTTGAGCACGGTTTTAAGCGGCGTATCGATATCGTGGTGCCCGGCTTCAACTTAATCCCATCATTGCTATTGGGGACAAACCGAATAGCAACGCTGCCCTTGCGGCTCGTCAGACATTTCGAACCCACCATCCGCCTCCAGATCGTCGATCATCCGCTGCCTTCCCTCTGGTTCACGGAGGCTGTGCAGTGGCCCTTGCTTCACAATTCCGACCCCGGAAGCATCTGGATGCGCGAGATAATGTTCCAGGAGGTTTCGCGCATGGAGGCCCCGGCGGAAAGCTCGGCAGACATCGACACGCCTATGTTTGACAGCGTCGCTGCCGAATGGTGTGCAGCTTGAGCCTGAAGATGCGGATACGCAGTTTTGTCAGCGGTGCTCGAAACCCGGGACGTTACTATGTTCCGGCTGGGTGAAGATCTGCGTGTCTGCTGATCCGGTCGTGGATGGAAACGAAAACGCTGAAGCTGTCGCGATACTTTGAAGCGCTTCATGATCCTCTCCCGTCGTCGGACGGGTTGATGAGGATTCTCCGCCCTATTATTCAGTCGGTTGTGAGAACGATGATCGAGGCCTGGTATGCTCTCTCGTTTCGCCGCACCATAGGACGCAGCTTGTCGGTGATCATTACACGGGGCGGACGGTCTTGTGTTTTCAGGAGCTTGCGCATCAAGCGCTTTGCCGCCCGGTTCTTCCGAAGTGGTGGGCCCTTGTCCTAAGAGACAGCATGCTAGCATTCAGAGGTCCGCTACTTCAACCGAAATGCTGGCGAAAACTCGTCAGTCACTCTGCCCCACACCGACCCCGTTTAAGGATCGCCAGGACTCCTCACGGAGTAATGGCGGTAGCCATTGGCGCACCGCCACCGATTTCCTGAAGATGGGGCAATTTGCGAGCCAGCCTATTGGGTCTTTGAGAATTTGAACCATTATTGTTCGAGATTTTCGTCGTTGTCCGCGAAATGAGCAGTCAATGGCGCCCGCATCTGGTCACAATATGATGTCATCTGCAGCGTCCGAAAGGATGGTTTATCACTCAATGCTTTCAAAACTGATCCAGATTGCCATCGTGTTCCCTGCGCTGATGCTTACCGCTTGCTCAAACACCGAACCGCTCCAGACGTCCACAGTTGCTCCGGTTGCTGCGGCGGCAGTTCCGATCACTGACCAAACGGTGATCGCCGAAACCGTGGGACGGGCGACGATCGGTTCTGATCCGCTAGCGTGGGCCAACCCGTCAACTGGCAGCGCCGGGGTGATCGAGCAGGTCCGGCCGGGTACAAACAATCCAAATGGATGCCGCGACTTCGTCACAAGCAAGCAAAGTCTCGAGGGCGTGACTCGGTTCAATGGTGTCGCTTGTCCATCAGATGGATCTTGGAAGATAAACGGCTCGTCTGGCTTGCATTAGGAACCAAGTTCGGCGATCAGCGATTGCTCTTGAACTCAATCTCCTTCGCGGAACTCAATCAGAATTTCGGCCTGTCGCAAATTTTCTGGTTAACCGCATGTCGCCCATCGGCAGAGATTTTCGGGGCCTGTCGCAAACATTTTCGGAGCGCGCGATTATCCCTTGAGCATCTTCAGTTTCATGCTTTGTTAACTTTCTGCAGTCCGAAGAGGCGCGCAAGCAGATCGTTCTGATCGTTGATGGTCCAACTGCCCGAGAGGCCGAAGCCTTTCCTCAGCCACAGCATCGCCTCGAAACCCGCGATGGTTCGCCGCGCCGTGTTGAAAGATTGGAAGCCACCGATTTTTGGCATGTTCTTCTTTACCCGGAAATGGTCACTTTCGATTTTGCTGGAGGTGCTTGGTGACATAGTGGACGGGGTCCGGATGTAGAAGCCCATCATCAACCGACGTTTTGATCGTTGACGGGAAGGTGTTGGCCCCGTCCGTCCCGATCTTATTCGGCGACAACAAGGGCTCGTCTTTGAGCATCTTGCGGAAGAACCGTTTGGCGGCGTCGAGATCGCGCTTCGCCGTCAACAGGAAGTCCATCGGATTGCCGTGTTGTCGATGGCCCGATATAGGTATCGCCATTTGCCGCGGATCTTGACATAGGTCTCATCAACGCGAACAGAGCCGCAATGTGGCCGGCGGAACTGACGCAGCCGCTTCTCAATCATCGGCGCGTAGGCCAATACCCACCGATTAATTGTGCTGTGATCGACCACGAAGCCGCGTTCCCCGAACATCTCCTCGATATCCCGATAGCTGAGCGGATAACGAAGGTACCAAGCGACCGCCTGTACAATCAGCCAGGCCTCGAAATGCCTGCCTTTGAAATCATCCTTCGACTGGCGCTTCAGCTTTTCGGCAATGGCATTCAGAATCATCGGTTCGCTCCGCAACTTTCGGAGCGGCAAATTCTCTGCGGATGGTCAACATAGGGTTAAGCGGAAAAATTTGCGACAGGCCCGTTCTTCGAGATCGAAAGGTTTGCCCTTGGCCGCCAGTTTCTCGGCCTTGGCTTTGGCCGCCTTCTCAAATGCGAAGCGCGGCGAGGGCAATCCCCAGCGCGCATGGACCAGTCGCTTCTTTCCGTCGGCGGTGTTGCGGACGATCGGCCCCATCTGATCGGGGTTCATCTGGTAGGCTGGCATCAGATTGATCAGGCTCTCAGCGTCCTGGGCCCATTTGGCAACCCGGTCTCTGTCTTCACATCTAGCCTTGCGCCGCCGCCCTGAAGAAGGCCTCGAACTCGGCCAGGTCGCCCGCGGCGACATCCGAAATCGCCCAGAACACGAGCTCGCCATCCGACCATTGCGTCATGTTGTAGCCGTCATGCACCGTCGTCGTCTGCGCGGCCGATGCCGCCGGCCAGATGAACAGGTTGATGACATGGCCATGGCGCCGGTAGACGAGCGCCGCAACGGCGCGACCACCGATATAGTCGACACGTCCGCCGACCAGCGGAAAGCCATCCTTGGCGAGATCGCTGACCGGTGGCGAAAAATCGATCTTGCCGTTGAACCAAGGTTTTACTGTATGCTGATCCGAGGTCAGCACGTCGGTCAGATGATCGGCCATCATCGACCTAACATGGCTTGCCATGATCTGGTCCTGCAAAAGCACGGTCTGCGACGGCGCGTTGACAAATAGGATGGCGCCTGCCGCCAGAACCGCGAGCGAAGGCACGAAGCTCCATTGCCGAATGAAATCCAAGGCGCGGCGCCAGACAGGCGCCTGGCGTGGCGGGGGCAGGCTGGCCGCCGCCGCTTCCTGTTCGAATGACAACATCGACAGGACCTGCGAACGCAGGGCCTCCGGCGGTCGCCACTTGACGCCATCCTGATCGATGATCTCTCTCACGGCACGGACCCTTTCCATCTCCGCCCTGCAATGCGCGCAGGTGGCGAGATGATCCTCGAATTGCGCTGCATGGGCGGAATCCAGCTCGCCATCGACAAAGCCGTGCAGCATGACGCGCCATTCCGGGCAGCCTTTCCGTTGGGCTTCACTCATCCTGCGGTCTCGCTTTTGTTGCATGCATCCCAGGCTTCGCCAAAGTCACGCCGTGCCCTTGCAAGCCGCGACATGACAGTGCCAATCGGCGCATCGATGATCTCGGCGATCTGCCGGTAGGAGAGATCCTCAAGCTCGCGCAAGACAAGAATTTCCCGCATCGCCTCAGGCAGCCGGCTGATAACAGCGCGCACGCGCTGCTGCTCGCTTCGCCGGATCGTTTCTGTCTCCGGCGAATCCTCTTCCGAGGCGATCTGGTACTCACCACCCTCATCAGGGTCAGCGTAGCCATCATTGCCCATAGGCTGCTCGAACCGCGCTTTGCGGCGATCCCGCTGGCGCCAGACATGGCAGCAGTTCCTGACGATGGCAAAGAGCCAGGCGCGCGGATCGCCACCGCGATAGGTTTCGAAATTGCGGTAGGCGCGCAAGAACGCCTCCTGGACGATGTCCTGCGCGCATCCGCATCGCGGCTGAGGAAGCGGGCAAAATTATAGGCCGCGTCGAGATGTGGAAGGATCAAGTGCTGAAAGCGCTGCATTAACTCGTGCTGCACGGTCGCGTCCGCCGTCGAAGCAATCGGATCGCCGCTCGATTTCTCCGAGACCATGAGGAGCAATAGTCGGCCCACGCCGCCGAGAAACACCGCTAGCGGTGATGGTCGAATGCGGGTCCTTGACGCGTGCCGGGCCAACAGCAGCATCCAATCGGTCGATCCCGACGGGATAGGCGATCTGATCGTTTGTCACATCCTCCCTGCCTCAACAGCAGCCGAATTTAGGCGTGAGACCGGCAGGCATGCAATGCGGTCCCTTGCCGTCTAGACCGATCGGCGCGCGGTTTTATTCCACGCCGGCGCCGATTTTTCTGCATGCAGCGGGATACTGGTCGCGCGCGATAGAAATCACGCTTGTTTTTCAATCAATTGAAGAAATGACGCTCAAGATCGGGAATAAGCGTTCCTTGCCGGCGATCTAGTTCGTCAGCGAGGACGTCTGAGCAATAGCCGTCTTCGCCACCATAAATGCCATCAACAAGAGGAGGCATATTCATGTTTACCATGTCACGTCGCGCCGTCCTGGGGTCGGCTGCTGCGGCTGCTGCATTCGGGCTGTCGTCGAAGCTTGAATTCGTCATGCCGGCATTTGCTGCAACACCGCTGGAGCGCGTTGGTGCACGGATCGTTTAGCGGTCGTGGTGTAGGCGATCGGCAACCTCAATAACCGATCTGTGACCTTGATGCCTTTCAAACATAACGCCGCCCGCCGCCATCGCATCGGCAGGATGAAATTCAAGGTGACGAACTGGCCGGAATATGAGGCGGGGTTACGGCGACGTGGCAGCTTGACCCTGTGGCTGACACCGGAGGCGCTTGCCATGTGGCTTGCTCCACGCCGAACGACGCGTGGTGGCCAGCCTCGTTATTCCGATCTAGCCATCGAGACCGCCTTGACGCTGGGCCTGGTGTTCGGCTTGCGGCTGCGTCAGGTCGAAGGATTATTAGGATCGGTGCTGCCCTTGATGGGCTTGGCGCTCGCTGTCCCCGATCATACCACCCTGAGCCGTCGGGCGCGAACAGGGCAATCGCCCAACAAGGCGCATGACCTCCAGGGTCGACCGGACGGGCCAGTGCATATTCTTGTCGACAGCACTGGACTGCAGGTCTACGGCGCGGGCCAATGGTTGGAGGAGAAGCATGGCGCCAGATCCCGCCGTGGTTGGCGAAAGCTGCATGTGGCACTGGATGCCGATAGCAGCGAGATCATTGCACATACGATGACCGACCAGGACGCGGGCGACGCATCGCAGGTGGAGCCGTTGCTCAACCAGATCGATGGTCGGATCGGGCAGTTCACAGCCGACGGCGCCTATGACGGGAAGCCCACCTACGACGCGGTCACCGACCACAGTGCGGCTGCCGTCATCGTCATTCCCCCGCGCGCCAACGCGACCGAACCAGCCGGCGATCAATCTCCCGGACAAAGGGATCAGCAGATCGCTGCAATCAGCAGAGACGGGCGAATGAAATGGCAGGCCTCCACCGGCTACGGCAAGCGCTCGCTGGTCGAGACTGCCATCGGCCGATACAAGTCCATCATCGGGCGGCGTCTGCGGGCTCGGTCGTTTCACGCTCAGCAGACGGAAGTGGCCATCGGCTGCGCCGCCCTCAATCGTATGCTTGCATGCGCACGCCCTAAATCCATCCGCCGCAATGGACCGACCACATAGATAGCCCCATCACAGATCCAGATCCGCTCAAGTCCCGATCCATGCACCAACGCCCAACAATTGCCGATTTGGTCGACTGGTCAGCCGTGGAACACCAGCAATGAGCATGGCGGGCGACCTGGATCCATGGCAGGTGAGCAGTGAACTGCGGGTCGATATTTTTCTGAGCCAGCCGAGGGAAGCAAGCGTCAGGCTGTGGAATGCGGCCCGTGACGTTCTGAACGAGGAGGAGCGCCAGCGTGCCCGACGCTTTGTCTTCGACCGCGACCGCGACATGTACGTCTTCAGCCATGGCCTGCTCAGGCTGTTGCTTGCCCGCTATATGGTCGCTGATCCGCGTGAACTGACTTTTGCTTCTGCACCCGGGGGACGGCCCGAACTCGTCTCGCCGTCCTCTGCTCCGATCCGCTTCAACCTGTCTCATACCGATGGATTGGTGGGCTGCATCCTCACGCAAAAAGCCGATTGCGGCCTGGATGTCGAGCAGATCGGCAGGGTCGACTACCGGCATCTGGTGCCGACTGCGCTTGCTCCAGAGGAGCGTTCGGCGCTGCTGAGGCTGGCGGAAGCGGATCGACCGGATCGCTTTTGTGAGATCTGGACACTGAAGGAAGCTTATCTCAAGGGGCGAGGGCTGGGCATATCCTATCCCATCCGTAATATCTCGTTTTCCGGTTTCGACGGTAATCGCCGATGTCGCGTCGTCGGTGACGAACGAGATGACGGCAGCACATGGCACTTCTGGAGCAGGACGTTTGCGGGTGCATATTCTGCCGCGGCGGCTGTGCGAACGCAGCGCGACGACGTAAAATTCTCCGCGACCTTTATCGAAGACCTGCCGTGAGTGCGGCCGGAAGGCTGGCCTTCGGGCGCGAAGCGACGACCACGGGCTCCGCGCCGGCGCTGGATTGAAGCCGTCGACTCCGCACGCCACTCGGTTACGATCAGCGTTAGGCCGGCATCAGATCGCGAACCACTGCCGTCGTGCATCATCGGGCCATGACACCAAAAAAGAAGGTGTTCTGAACATAGAGCATTATTCGGACTTCACGGACACGAGAGCAACCGGCGTTGTTGCGTGGATCACCCGTCGACTGATATTGAGCGGTTGTTTTCAGTCTCAAGTTTTCAGTCTCCTGATCGGGATTTCGAATTCTGCACACGTTCAATGCCGCTCGGCGGGACAAGATTGCCAAGCAGAAATATCAAGTGACGAATTGGCCGGCATATAATGAAAGCCTGCGTCAACGTGGTGATTTGACCATCTGGGTGAAGGATGAGGCGCTGTCTTTAGTCGGCCCTGAACAACGCTTAAGCGATTGAAGCTTTTAGGTATCGAGATGGCGGCGAAGTATCCGATTTTGCAATGCGCGTTGCGGCTGTGGTGATCGCAGGGCACCTTAAAGTTAACCGACGGCTGATGAAGATGTGCGTACATGGGCCATGTCAGAAGTTGCTCGTGATCCGCTTTATCGTCGCCACCGCTTTCCCGCTGAGATCATTGCGCAGCGGGCGATGTCACGTTGTTTGATCAAGGTCGGAACAGGGCGCTTGTCTGAGACGTCAGGCGGTTGCGCCGGTCACGGCTTTCCACTGCGCCATGCGCGGATCCGATGGATGTGGATGGCGAGAGCTGCGCTTTTCTGGTGCGGGGGGACGAAGAGATTTCGGAGTGCCGAAAAGATCGATATGAACCGTTGCAAGCCGCCGACCGATCGAAATCCCTGCATCATCCGCTCCCGTTTTCGAAGCGGCACGTGAGAATTCTCGGCCCGATTGTTCAGGCCCTTGTGCGATCGATGTTCGACGGCGGGCATCACCTCCCGTCTTGCAGCACCATATGAGCGCAATTTGTCGGTGACGATCCGCTTCGGCGTCAGGCCTTGCTTCTTCAGCAGCCTGACCAGCAATCGCCTGGCGGCTTGGGTATCGCGGCGGGCTTGAACGATCTCGTCGAGAACGTAACCGTCCTGGTCAACGGCACGCCAGAGCCAATGTTTGCGGCCGCCGATGGAAATCACCACCTCATCCAGAGGCCAGATATCCTTTCGCGAAGGCCTCTTTCTGCACAACTGCTTGGCATAAGCCGTTCCGAATTTGCGACCCCATCTCCGGATCGTCTCATGGGAGACGACGATACCGCGCTCCAACAGCATCTCCTCGACCATCCTTAGGCTCAAAGGGAACCGAAAATACAGCCAGACCGCACGGGCGATGATCTGCGGTGGAAAGCGGTGGTTCTTGTAGCTTACGGTCGGACTGTTCATCCCAACCCGTTATCCCACAATCGTTAAGCCGCAGACAACGTGACATCGTCCTCGCGCGTTATTACCATGATCGCGCCTTACACCGCAGGTCAGGCCGCCGCTCGAATGGCGCCGGCCCGATCCTGTTGAACACATCTTCGACGCCGAGGTCTTCCGCTACTCCTCAGGACCCTCCGGTATCCGCGTGGTCGCCTTTACAACGGGAGGATGGGGCGACGTCTCCCGGAACTGTACGAATGTATTCGCCGCAAGCCGAGTCTCATTCTGATTGATCCTCATCCTGCGACGTTTTGGGCGGAGCCGGATAGCGCTTGCACTGCCCGATGTAGAAATTGGCGGTTTCCGCGTTGAGTCTGTTCTTGAGGAAGGCTTCTTGGAAACTGACCTCGCACTTTGAAATAATTTCGGGCAGGGCATTCAACCTGTCCAGGTAATCGCCCTCTTTTTCGTCGACGATTTTGACGTTGCATACCTTTTTCGGCTGGCCGGGGGCGAGCTTAAGGTTGTCGGGCCATTCGCCATCCAAGACCGAGTTTCCTTCACAGCTCGGCGTCCTCACCGTAATGTGCAATGCCGTGTCAGCGTTGAAAGTCAGGTGTATGTCGGGATTGTCGGATAGCTCGCAGACCCATAGTCTGTTCGTGCTCAGATGTCTGCACAACCCGGTCAGTGCGGCGTTTCCGTAAAGTGTGAGGGCTTGGCGCGTTGCAACGTTTGCCAGGGTTTCGCTGGCATAGCTGCAAGAGAAAGCGGAGAACAGCAAAACCAAATCGCTGATCTTTTTCATGCGCGACAAAGAAAACTTCATCGGAATGTCCTCTCGTTTTCGCACGACTGCGGAAGCAGTGTGGATGCGGCTGCCTTTCCGCCGCCTCTCATTAGCTTCAAGAGTGGTGCCAAGCAGGCCGATTGAGCTGACGAGCTGCTATTTCAGCGATGTGGGCGAAAAATACGGGGTTGAGGAGTAGAACGCCTGTCAGGGACTGTCACGTAACCGACAAAGGTGACGACGATGTCGTAAGTTGATTGTGACCAACAACCCGACCCCACCGGAAAACACTGGTGGCTGCCGGACATGATCCAACTCTGTCCAAATATCGCTGTCCCGGTTAGATCATGGACGATGATCAAGCGCCACACCGAGTGATCCCATCCATCAGGACGAGTATCCGCGGGTGTACTTCTCGCAGCAGAAGCCTACGTTCGCTGTATCGTCGGCAACCGAAAACGTAGGCGCTGGCGACTGAGGGTTCCCACGTGCCTCCGCCTGCAAACAGTGGTGTGCACCTATGGACAAGCGCCCCTTCGCGGCTGCGATTTCGTCGTCCCTTTTTCTGATTCGGCGATCATACGACCTGCTGAGGTCAACCGAAGGGTCTGAGGGCCTGTACCCTCAGGGGTCTACGAAAAGGGATCCCCCGTCGTCGTCGAGACAACGTGATGACTCTCCTGAAAAGTGATCGTTTCAGACTGTTTGCAGCAAGGAAAGGTCGTCCTGCCGGGTAAGCGCCGATCGCACGACGTGTCGAGTCGCGGGAGGGCCGGGTTGTCGGTATCGCTCATCTTTCCTCCTGGAGTTGCCAGCCCGCTTTCGGCTTGGGCCATCCCTTCTTTGCTGCCCGGAGATCCGCCTCCATTTCGGCCTTCCCCTTCGCTGCCGTAGGGCCAATTGCCCAGACTGTGATCCGCATGCGGCCCGCCCTGAAGACGAAGCGGCGTTCGGTGGCGTTCTTGCGGCGCTATATCCTGCGCGAAAGCACGCGCGTGCAGCCGACGGGGTAACGCTGTCTCGGAAAGACGATGGTTGCGACCGCCACCAGTCGTTAAATGCCACTTCGAAGGCGACGGTTTTGGGTTGCTCATGGTCAAGCATATCAATCTCGCTCGTATCTCGGCCGCCACGCGCGCGTGACGCCACGGCCCGTGGCGCCTTCGTCAATACTCGCAGCTAGCGAAGGTAGCGATTGCAGCATCGATGCCAGCGCAGATTGCACATCGCCTTTGTAATAAGCAAGAGCCTCTGCAATTTCCTCATCGCCACAGCTCCGCCAATGGCGCGTATCCGTGCGCGAAGTCTTCGGTTTTCAGATTGGCCGCGACGCCGACCTGCGGCTTTTCCGCCTATCGCTGGATCCGTGACGAGTTGGTCGGGCACGGGGTGCCGGCGGCGGAAATTGCCTTCATGCAGGATTACAAGAAGACCGAGGCCAAGCAGCGGCTGTTCGCCAACGTGCGCGCCGGGAAGGTCCGGGTCCTGCTTGGTTCGTCCGAGACCATGGCACCGGCGTCAATGCGCAGCTTCGCCTTAAGGTAATGCATCATCTCGACGTGCCGTGGCTGCCATCACACATCGAACAGCGCGAGGGCCGGATCATGCGTCAGGGCAACCAGCATGATGAGGTCGATATCTTTGCCTATGCCACGCAAGGATCCTTGGATGCGTCGATGTGGCAGAACAATGAGCGCAAGGCGCGCTTCATTGCAGCGGCGCTCTCCGGCGACACGTCTATCCGCCGGCTCGAAGATCTCGGTGAGGGTGCGGCCAACCAGTTCGCGATGGCGAAAGCCATTGCGAGCGGTGACGAGCGGCTGATGCAGAAGGCCGGGCTTGAAGCCGATATTGCCCTCGAAAGGCTGCGGGCCGCGCACGACGACGACCTCTTCGCGGTTCGCCGACAGATACCAGACGCTGAACGCGATATCGAAACGTCGACCCGGCGCATCAGCGACATTGGCGAGGACATTGCCCGTCTCGTGCCGACTGCAGGCGATGCATTTTCGATGGCCGTGCTCGATGCCGTCGAGAGGGATCACAAAACCGCCGGCCGTAACCTGATGAAGGAAATCCTCAACCTCGTCCAACTGCAGCAGGAGGACGAGATCGAACCCACCGATGCGCGCGAGCGGGATCTTAACGAGGGTGAACGGTTCGGACGTGGCGACCGCTATCACTATACGAACCGTGCTCCAGCCCACCGGCACCGATTACGAAATCGATCTTGCCGTCACCGTCACTCCCCTCGGTGCCGTATTGCTCAACCAGATCGATAGTCGGATCGGGCAGTTCACAGCCGACGGCGCCTATGACGGGAAGCCCACCTACGACGCGGTCGCCGACCACAGTGCGGCTGCCGTCATCGTCATTCCCCCGCGCGCCAACGCGATCGAACCAGCCGGCGATCAATCTCCCGGACAAAGGGATCAGCATATCCTGCAATCAGCAGAGACGGGCGAATGAAATGGCAGGTCTCCACCGGCTACAGCAAGCGCTCGCTGGTCGAGACTGCCATCGGCCGATACAAGTCCATCATCGGGCGGCGTCTGCGGGCTCGGTCGTTTCACACTCAGCAGACGGAAGTGGCCATCGGCTGCGCCGCCCTCAATCGTATGCTTGCATGCGCACGCCCTAAATCCATCCGCCGCAATGGGCCGACCACATAGATAGCCCCATCACAGATCAGATCCGCTCAAGTCCCGATCCATGCACCAACGCCAGAAGAAAGCAGTTTCTGAAGTTGGTGGCTATCAAATTCTTGAATAATCAAGCTGATGGAAGATTCACGGGCTAGCTCGGCCAATGTTGGCTTGGCGAACAGGATCGCCAGCGGCAGCTCCACTGCCAAGGCCTCTGTCAGCCGGACGAGCAGGCGCACCGCCAACAATGAGTGGCCGCCGAGCTCGAAGAAGTTGTCGTGGCGCCCGACCCGCTCGACGCCGAGAAGCTCGGCCCAGATCCCGGCCAGCAGCGTCTCGATCTCGCCCTGCGGCGCCTCATAGGCCCGACGCGCATAGGCATCGTCGTCGGGGACCGGCAGCGCCTTGCGGTCGAGCTTGCCGTTCACCGTCAGCGGCAGTGCTTCCAGCCGCACGAAGGCCGACGGCACCATGTAGTCCGGCAGCAGGCCACCCAGATGCGCCCGCAACGACGCAGCAAGCCCGGCGCCATCGGCTTCGGCCGAACCGTCCGTCGTCTTCACAACCACGTAGGCGACAAGCCGCTTGTCGCCCCCCGCATCCGCGTGCGCCACCACCGCGGCATCGCCGACAAGCTCATGCTCCAGCAGCCGGGCGGCGATCTCGCCCGGCTCGATGCGGAAGCCGCGGATCTTCACCTGGTCGTCGTTGCGGCCCAGAAACTCGAGATTGCCGTCCGGCAGGTAGCGCGCAAGGTCGCCGCTCCGGTACATCCGGGCATCCGCCTTGCCGCTGAACGGATCCGCCAGGAACCGCTCCGCCGTCAGATCCGGACGGTTCAGGTAGCCGCGCGCCACCCCCGCCCCGCCGATATAAAGCTCGCCAACCGCACCAAACGGAACCGGCTGACCATGGTCGTCAAGCACATAAAGCCGCGTGTTCGAGATCGGACGCCCGATCGGCACATTCGTCGATGCGGAAAGGTCTGCAGGGATGTCATGGAAAGCACAACCGACAACCGCTTCCGTCGGGCCATACTCGTTGACCATTCTAGCAGCCGGCTGGATCTGACGCCATAGCTCGACCGTCGAAGACGACAATGCCTCACCGCCAATGACGAGCACCTCCACCTGACTGGAACCTCCAGCCGACTGCAGCTGCTGTCCCAGAACATCCAGAAGGATCGGGGTGACATTGACCAGCCCGCACGGTGTGCCGACCCTCGACCTGATCCCCTCGACCTCGTCCCCCTCTTTCGTAAGCAATGCATGGCCGCCAGAGACCAAAGGCGCAAACAGGCTGTTGACCGTGGCATCGAAGGCGAGCGAAGAGGAGACGACGGAGGAGGATGTGGGAGCGTAGCTCTCACGAGCCCAGCTTAGATAATTGGTCATCCCGCGATGCTCGACCATGACGCCCTTAGGGGTGCCGGTGGATCCCGATGTGTAGATGACATAGGCGAGATGGCGCGCTGTCAGGCCGAGGGCATGCGGGTCGGGATCGTCAGCGGACTGGTCGGCCCAGGCGGGCGTGGCCGCATTGAGATCGACCACGCTCAGATCGGCGATTGCCTCGGCGCCGAGTGCGGCGCGTCCGGCGGCATCGCAAAGCAGCCGCCGCGGTGCGGCATCCTCGACAATCTGCCGCAGCCGCGCCGACGGATAGGCCGGGTCGAGCGGCACATAGGCGCCGCCGGCCTTGAGGATCGCCAGCAGTCCCACCACCATCGCCGGGCTGCGTTCCAGGCAGATCGCCACCGGCTGATCCGGCCTCACCCCGAGCCCGATCAGATGATGGGCCAGCCGGTTGGCATCGGCATTGAGCGCGCCATAGGAGATCGACTGCTCTTCGAAGACCAGTGCGACCGCGTCGGGCGCCCGGCGCACCTGCGCCTCGAACAGCGCATGCACGCAAAGATCCGACGGATAGTCCGCTTCCGTCCGGTTCAACTCCTCCAGCAGGTAGCTGCGCTCCTCAGCCGGAAGAATGTCGAGCTCGCGCACCGGCCTATCGGGCGCTTGCTCCAGCGCGTCGACCAGTTGCTCGAGCGCCCGCTGCATGTAGCCGCAGATCCGATCGGCGGAGATCGGTTCGACCGCATCCGCCGTGAGCCCCAGCTCCTGACCAAAATCATCCACCGACAATGTCAGCGGGTAGTTGGTCCGTTCCTCGTCCCCCAGCCATTCCATGCCGGACAGCACGTCGCTTGTTCCCTCGCCGGCCATGGCCGGCGTGTTGTGGCGATAGTTCAGCAGCGCACTGAACAGTGGCGCTGGTGCGGCAATATCGCTGCAGCGTTGCGCCAATGCCAGCGAGGCATGCTCGTGTGAGAGCAATTCGGCCAGACGGGCGTGGGCGATACGCACACTTTCCTCGACCCCGGTCTCATCCAGATCCAGCCGCAACGGCAAGGTATTCATGAACAAGCCCATGGTACGGTCGGCGCCGGCACCCGCATGCATGCGGCCGAACAGCACCGTGCCGAACACCACCTGCTCGCGCCCGCTGCTCAGCGCCATCACCTGGGCCCAGGCCAGATGGCAAAGGCTAGCCAGACTCACCCCCAGCCGCCGCGCCTGGTGGCGCAGCCGATCGTTGAGCGCCTCCGGCAGCATCCGCCGTGCCTCGCGGGATCCGCGGCCGTCGCCGTAGACCTCGCTCAGACCGAACGGCAGCGTCGGCTCGTCGATGTCGGCCAGCATCTCCCGGAAGAACGCTTCATGCGCTTTGGCATCCATGCCAAGCCGCGCCTGCGCCACCAGGTTGCGGAACGGCTGCGGCGTTGCAAGCTCATGCGCGCGCCCCTGCAGCACGGCCCGGACCTCGGCATACATCACTTCGGCCGTCGTATGATCGCCGATCAGATGGTGCTGCAACACCAAAAGCAGCCAGCGCCCACTGCCCGGTTCGCGCGCGATCACGAACCGCATCAGCGGCGCCCGGCCAAGGTCGAGACGGTACTGGCGCGGATCGAACCGCCGCCTGAGCTCATCGGCGCCGGAACCATCACAGCCCTCCAGCTCGACCTCGAGCACATCCAAGGACGCCTTGCGCCAGACAACCTGCGCCGGGCTCGACAGACCCTCCCAGACAAAGGCCGTGCGCAGAATGTCGTGGCGGTCGACCACCTGTTGAACCGCAGCAAGGTAGCGATCGAGCACACCCCGCTCGGCAAAGGCCATCTGCGACACCAGGAGATAGGGGTCACCCTGGGTTGCCAGCAAATGATGGAACAGAATGCCGTCCTGCAGCGGCGACAGGCCATAGATATCCTGGATATTGCCGACGCCGCCGGGCACCGTCGACACGATCCGGTCGATCTCCGGTTGGGTAAGATCGATCAGCGGCAGCATCTGCGGCGTGATCGCCGTACTCTGTTCCGTGATCGGGTTGGCAGGCACCGCCACCTCCCGGTGGCTGCCAAGATTGGCCGCCAGATCGGCAAGCATCGGCTTTGCAAATACGGTGCGAACCTCGACCCCGAGCGACAGCCGCCGCAGACGCTCCATCATTTGAACCGCCAACAATGAGTGGCCGCCGAGCTCGAAGAAGTTGTCGTGGCGCCCGACCCGCTCAACGCCGAGAAGCTCGGCCCAGATCCCGGCCAGCAGCGTCTCGATCTCGCCCTGCGGCGCCTCATAGGCCCGACGCGCATAGGCATCGTCGTCGGGGACCGGCAGCGCCTTGCGGTCGAGCTTGCCGTTCACCGTCAGCGGCAGTGCTTCCAGCCGCACGAAGGCCGACGGCACCATGTAGTCCGGCAGCAGGCCACCCAGATGCGCCCGCAACGACGCAGCAAGCCCGGCGCCATCGGCTTCGGCCGAACCGTCCGTCGTCTTCACAACCACGTAGGCGACAAGCCGCTTGTCGCCCCCCGCATCCGCGTGCGCCACCACCGCGGCATCGCCGACAAGCTCATGCTCCAGCAGCCGGGCGGCGATCTCGCCCGGCTCGATGCGGAAGCCGCGGATCTTCACCTGGTCGTCGTTGCGGCCCAGAAACTCGAGATTGCCGTCCGGCAGGTAGCGCGCAAGGTCGCCGCTCCGGTACATCCGGGCATCCGCCTTGCCGCTGAACGGATCCGCCAGGAACCGCTCCGCCGTCAGATCCGGACGGTTCAGGTAGCCGCGAGCCACCCCCGCCCCGCCGATATAAAGCTCGCCAACCGCACCAAACGGAACGGGTGCGCCATGACCGTCCAGAAGATAGATCCGCGTGTTCGCAATCGGACGGCCGATCGGCACATACCGGTGAGGCGCCTCAATTCTCGTGTCGGTAGGAAAGGTGGTCGCCCAAATTGTAGTCTCCGTCGGACCATAAAGATTTCTGAGAGATTTTACCCTTCTGCCGAGGTTCGAGGCCAGTTCTGAAGGCAACGCTTCGCCGCCACACAACGCACGTAAATCGGGCGCACCCTCCCATCCGGCGTCGAAGAGCATACGCCACGCTGCCGGGGTCGCCTGCATCACAGTTATCTTCTGATGGGATAGATACCGCTGCAATCCAATAGCACTGGTCCCGTGAGCAACAACGACGTTAGCTCCCACTGGCCTGCTGCCGGTTTATCGGACACGAGGTTAAGCTAATCCCACCTTTGTTTCAAAGTCATTGGGGCTGAGATAGCCCAGTGTCGAGTGGCGACGCTTCGGGTTGTAGAAGCGCTCGATGTAATCGAACACATCGGCTCTGGCGTCATTCCTCGTGCGATAAACCTTCCGTGCCGTTCTCTCCGTTTTCAGTGAGGAGAAGAAGCTCTCCATTGCAGCGTTGTCCCAGACATTTCCAGAGCGGCTCATCGAGCAGGTGATGCCGTGATCTCCCATGAGGCGCTGGAACTGCTCGCTGGTATATTGGCTGCCCTGGTCGGAGTGATGCAGCAGAGCATCTGGTTTTCCTCGACGCCATATCGCCATGATCAGCGCATCTGTGACGAGTTGGGCTGTCATGTTGGCATTCATCGACCAGCCGACGACACGGCGTGAGAACAGGTCGATGACGGCTGCGACATACAGCCAGCCTTCCGCGGTCCAGATATAGGTGAAGTCAGCCACCCATTTCTGGTTCGGACGGTCTGCCACGAACTGGCGGTCCAGCACGTTAGGCATGATGACGGCACGGTCACCGGCATCCTTTGGCAAGCCACGCCGCCTCGGTCTTGCCCTGAGCGCATTCAAGCGCATCAGCCGCTCAATACGATGGAGGCCACAGGATAACCCTTCCTCCAGCACATCGTGCCAGACCCGTCGGGCACCATAGGTGCGGTCGCTGGACTGGAAACTCTGCTTGATCCTTTCCAGCAGGACCTCGTCATGGCGTGCATGTTCGCTCGGAGAACGATTGAACCAGGCGTGGAAACCTGAACGAGAAACTCCCAGCGCTTCACAGAGCCATGCCACCGGCCAGATCGAGCGGTGCTTTGCAACGAACGCGAACTTCATATCGCGTCCCTGGCAAAGTAGGCTGCGGCCTTTTTTAGGATATCGCGCTCTGCCTTCAGCTTTGCGACTTCACGACGGAGCCGCTCGATCTCAAGCTGCTCCGGCTTCATTTGCCCTTTTCCAGGAAAGGATTGGCTGGGATCGTCGCCGTATTCCCGAACCCATTTGCGCAACACATTCTCGTGGACATCAAGATCACGGGCAGCCTGCGCAACGGCAACCCCACGCTCCCTGACCAGCTTCACCGCCTCAAGCTTGTACTCGCGGCTGAATATTCGTCTTTGCATTCATGCTCTCCGGTTTCAGGAGGAACACCTTAACCTCGTGTCCATGAAACCGGCAGCAGGCCACACGGCCAGTGGCAGACAGAGTTCGAGCCCCGCAATGTCGAAAGAGATCGTCGTGATCGCGAGGTGCGTGTTTCACTAATTTCGGGACAGCGATTCCGGTAATTCGCGGACAGCGATTTCAGTAAATACGGGACAGCGATTCCGCTAATTCCGGGACAGTCTCGGACGTGGATTTAAGGTCGATTTTCGCAAGCGCCGTTCTGGCAGATTGCCTCCTCATCATCGGTTGAGAGGGGCCATGCCAAGACGGAAGCAAGCGAGACGAACGACAGTGAAAGACATTCGATCGATACTGCGACTGACGCACGAGCAGGGCCTTTCGGTTCGCGCCGTTTCGGAACGCCTGAAGATCAGCAAAACCTCTGTGGCGACGTATCTGTTGCGAGCGAGGGAGACCGGACTTTCGGTCTGGCCGTTGCCTGCGGGCCTGGACGATGATGCCGCGCTGGAGCGACATCTTTTCCGGCGCGTTGGCCGGCCGCCACAGGACTTGGTCGAGCCGGATTGGCGGTCCGTTTCCGCCGAGCTGAAGCGCAAGGGTGTAACGCTGACGCTGCTCTGGCAGGAATACAGGGCGAGCCATCCCGACGGCTACGGCTACACATGGTTTTGCGACCGTTTTGCCGTCTTCGAACGCCGCGCTCACGCGACGTTCCGCAACCGTCATGAGGCGGGCGCGGTGATGCAGACGGATTATGCCGGCCACACCATCCCCATCATCGACCCTTCGACCGGCGTCATCCATTCGGCACAAATCTTTGTGGCGATGCTTCCCGCCTCGTCGTTGACATTCGCCTGTGCCAGCTTCAGCCAGAAACTGCCGGACTGGATCGAGGGCCAGGAACGCGCGCTGAGCTTCTTCGGCGGCGTCACGAAGGCGATCGTGTGCGACAACCTGAAGGCAGGCGTCGCCAAGGCGCTGTGGTTCGAGCCGACGCTCAACGCCACCTTCGCTGCTATGGCCGAACATTACGATACGACCATCCTGCCGACCAGAAGCCGCAAGCCGCGTGACAAAGCCAAGGTCGAAGGTGCAGTGCTGATCGTCGAGCGCTGGATATTGGCTCGCCTCAGAAACCGACGCTTCTTCAGTCTGGCTGATCTGAATGCCGCGATCTCGGTTCTGCTTGACGACTTGAACAACCGCCCGATGCGCCACATCGGAAAGTCGCGCCGAGACCTGTTCGAGGAGGTAGAGAGAAAGGCGCTTGCGCCGCTGCCAGCAACGCCGTTCGACTATGCGGAATGGAAATCGGCGAAGGTCCATCCCGATTACCATGTCGAGGTCGACAAGACCTTCTACTCTGTGCCGCACCGCTTGATCGGCCGACAGGTTGATGTGCGTCTGACCCACCGGGTGGTCGAGGTATTTCTCGATCACAAGCGGATTGCCAGCCATATCAGGCGTTCTCAGCGATCCGGGCATGTGACGGTCAACGAGCATATGCCCAAATCCCACCAGCGTTATGCCAACACGACGCCGGCATCGCTTTTGAACCAGGCGGCAAGGATCGGGGTGAACACCGCCATTCTGGTCGAGCGGATGATGCGCGATCGTCCTCATCCCGAACAAGGATATCGCTCGGCCTTCGGCATTCTGTCCCTTGCCCGCCGTTACGAGACGGATCGCCTGGAAGCGGCGTGCGAGCGGGCGCTGGTCATCAACTCCATCACCTATTCCTCTGTCGCCGCCATTCTCAAATCCGGTCTCGATCGAACCAAACCCCAGACAGACC
This sequence comes from Rhizobium leguminosarum, assembly GCF_001679785.1. NCBI lineage: Bacteria > Pseudomonadati > Pseudomonadota > Alphaproteobacteria > Hyphomicrobiales > Rhizobiaceae > Rhizobium > Rhizobium leguminosarum. Next base: position 166,828 of record NZ_CP016292.1, on the reverse strand, counting down.
CGGCAAAACCCACCCCGCCGCACACCAACATCCGCGGCGGCTCCTATTACCAGTGAAGGAAAGGAAAGACCCATGCTGACACATCCAACCCTCGATCAGATGCAGGCCCTTGGCCTTGCCGGAATGGCAACGGCCTATCGCGAACTTGCCGCTCAGAACAACAGCAGCGATCTCAGCCGCGACGAGTGGCTCGGCCTGATGCTCGATCGGGAAACGGCTCTGCGATCCGACAAGCGCCTGACCAACCGGCTTGCAGCTTCAAAGCTCCGCTTTCCCGACGCCTGCATCGAGAACATCGACTTTGCCGCTCATCGTGGTCTCGACCGCCGCAACACTCTGTCGCTTGCGCAAGGGGCGTGGTTGAAGGCACATGAGAATATGATCATCACCGGCCAGACCGGCACGGGAAAAACCTGGCTCGCCTGCGCCTTCGGCCGTCAGGCTGCCCGGCTCGATCATTCCATCCTCTACCTGCGTATGCCGCGTCTGTTCGAAGATCTGGGCCTTGCCAGGCTTGACGGCCGCTTTCCACGCCTGGTCGACAAACTCGCCCGCGTCCAGTTGCTGATCCTCGACGACTGGGGAACGCACACGCTCACAGATCAACAACGCCTCGACCTGCTGGAAATCTTCGAGGAACGCTATCGCCGGAAATCAACGCTCATCACCGCGCAGCTTCCTGTCGCCCAGTGGCATGACATGATCGGAGAACCGACCATCGCAGACGCAATCCTCGATCGGATCATCCACAATGCGCACCGCATTGCCCTTGAAGGCGACAGCATGCGACGGCAAAAAACACCATCCCACTTGACCGGCGCTGAAAACGGCGAAATCAATCGCTCATGACTTCAACCAGGCAGGCGAAAATCGACCACACCATGCTGTCCCGGAATTAGTGAAACCACTGTCCGCGATTTAGTGAAACGACTGTCCCGTTCTTCCGAAATACGCACGCGAGGAGTGAATCGCGCTCTGTGAGGCCCGATACATCTAAAAGAGCGCGTAGAACATTGAGAACACTTGCATGCTCGACCATGACGCCCTTCGGCGTGCCGGTGGATCCCGATGTGTAGATGACATAGGCGAGGTGGCGCGCTGTCAGGCCGAGGGCATGCGGGTCGGGATCGTCAGCGGACTGGTCGGCCCAGGCGGGCGTGGCCGCATTGAGATCGACCACGCTCAGATTGGCGATTGCCTCGGCGCCCAACGCCGCGCGGCCGGCTGCGTCGCAAAGCAGCAGCCGCGGGCCGGCATCGTCGAGCAACTGCCGCAGCCGTTCGCTGGGATAGGCCGGGTCGAGCGGCACATAGGCGCCGCCGGCCTTGAGGATCGCCAGCAGTCCCACCACCATCGCCGGGCTGCGCTCGACGCAGATCGCCACTGGCTGGTCCGGCCTCACCCCGAGCCCGATCAGATGATGGGCCAGCTGGTTGGCATCGGCATTGAGCGCGCCATAGGAGATCGACTGCTCTTCGAAGACCAGTGCGACCGCGTCGGGCGCCCGGCGCACCTGCGCCTCGAACAGCGCATGCACGCAAAGATCCGACGGATAGTCCGCTTCCGTCCGGTTCAACTCCTCCAGCAGGTAGCTGCGCTCCTCAGCCGGAAGAATGTCGAGCTCGCGCACCGGCCTATCGGGCGCTTGCTCCAGCGCGTCGACCAGTTGCTCGAGCGCCCGCTGCATGTAGCCGCAGATCCGATCGGCGGAGATCGGTTCGACCGCATCCGCCGTGAGCCCCAGCTCCTGACCAAAATCATCCACCGACAATGTCAGCGGGTAGTTGGTCCGTTCCTCGTCCCCCAGCCATTCCATGCCGGACAGCACGTCGCTTGTTCCCTCGCCGGCCATGGCCGGCGTGTTGTGGCGATAGTTCAGCAGCGCACTGAACAGTGGCGCTGGTGCGGCAATATCGCTGCAGCGTTGCGCCAATGCCAGCGAGGCATGCTCGTGTGAGAGCAATTCGGCCAGACGGGCGTGGGCGATACGCACACTTTCCTCGACCCCGGTCTCATCCAGATCCAGCCGCAACGGCAAGGTATTCATGAACAAGCCCATGGTACGGTCGGCGCCGGCACCCGCATGCATGCGGCCGAACAGCACCGTGCCGAACACCACCTGCTCGCGCCCGCTGCTCAGCGCCATCACCTGGGCCCAGGCCAGATGGCAAAGGCTAGCCAGACTCACCCCCAGCCGCCGCGCCTGGTGGCGCAGCCGATCGTTGAGCGCCTCCGGCAGCATCCGCCGTGCCTCGCGGGATCCGCGGCCGTCGCCGTAGACCTCGCTCAGACCGAACGGCAGCGTCGGCTCGTCGATGTCGGCCAGCATCTCCCGGAAGAACGCTTCATGCGCTTTGGCATCCATGCCAAGCCGCGCCTGCGCCACCAGGTTGCGGAACGGCTGCGGCGTTGCAAGCTCATGCGCGCGCCCCTGCAGCACGGCCCGGACCTCGGCATACATCACTTCGGCCGTCGTATGATCGCCGATCAGATGGTGCTGCAACACCAAAAGCAGCCAGCGCCCACTGCCCGGTTCGCGCGCGATCACGAACCGCATCAGCGGCGCCCGGCCAAGGTCGAGACGGTACTGGCGCGGATCGAACCGCCGCCTGAGCTCATCGGCGCCGGAACCATCACAGCCCTCCAGCTCGACCTCGAGCACATCCAAGGACGCCTTGCGCCAGACAACCTGCGCCGGGCTCGACAGACCCTCCCAGACAAAGGCCGTGCGCAGAATGTCGTGGCGGTCGACCACCTGTTGAACCGCAGCAAGGTAGCGATCGAGCACACCCCGCTCGGCAAAGGCCATCTGCGACACCAGGAGATAGGGGTCACCCTGGGTTGCCAGCAAATGATGGAACAGAATGCCGTCCTGCAGCGGCGACAGGCCATAGATATCCTGGATATTGCCGACGCCGCCGGGCACCGTCGACACGATCCGGTCGATCTCCGGTTGGGTAAGATCGATCAGCGGCAGCATCTGCGGCGTGATCGCCGTACTCTGTTCCGTGATCGGGTTGGCAGGCACCGCCACCTCCCGGTGGCTGCCAAGATTGGCCGCCAGATCGGCAAGCATCGGCTTTGCAAATACGGTGCGAACCTCGACCCCGAGCGACAGCCGCCGCAGACGCTCCATCATTTGAACCGCCAACAATGAGTGGCCGCCGAGCTCGAAGAAGTTGTCGTGGCGCCCGACCCGCTCAACGCCGAGAAGCTCGGCCCAGATCCCGGCCAGCAGCGTCTCGATCTCGCCCTGCGGCGCCTCATAGGCCCGACGCGCATAGGCATCGTCGTCGGGGACCGGCAGCGCCTTGCGGTCGAGCTTGCCGTTCACCGTCAGCGGCAGTGCTTCCAGCCGCACGAAGGCCGACGGCACCATGTAGTCCGGCAGCAGGCCACCCAGATGCGCCCGCAACGACGCAGCAAGCCCGGCGCCATCGGCTTCGGCCGAACCGTCCGTCGTCTTCACAACCACGTAGGCGACAAGCCGCTTGTCGCCCCCCGCATCCGCGTGCGCCACCACCGCGGCATCGCCGACAAGCTCATGCTCCAGCAGCCGGGCGGCGATCTCGCCCGGCTCGATGCGGAAGCCGCGGATCTTCACCTGGTCGTCGTTGCGGCCCAGAAACTCGAGATTGCCGTCCGGCAGGTAGCGCGCAAGGTCGCCGCTCCGGTACATCCGGGCGCCGGCCTTGCCGCTGAACGGATCCGCCAGGAACCGCTCCGCCGTCAGATCCGGACGGTTCAGGTAGCCGCGAGCCACCCCCGCCCCGCCGATATAAAGCTCGCCAACCGCACCAAACGGAACGGGTGCGCCATGACCGTCCAGAAGATAGATCCGCGTGTTCGCAATCGGACGGCCGATCGTTTCGACAACAGCCTGTCCCCTCGGCATGCAAATCCAAGTCGAGTACGTCGTTGTCTCCGAAGGGGCGTACAGAGTGCAAATCTTCTGGACGCGCGTGCTCTCGAATATCCTCTCGATTAGGTCTGCCTTCACCCGCTCGCCCGCCAAATTGATGACGCTTGCCGATGCCGGCACGGCTTTCTGGTTGACCAGAGCGGTAATCGCCGAGGGGACCGTGTTGATCAAGGAGGCATCCACGGACGTTCGGGCCAGCTTCAGTGCATCCTCGACGAGGTACAGCTTGCTTCCCTGCGAAAGCGGAAGGAAACACTCGTAAACGGACAGATCAAAACAGACCGAGGTCGAGAATAGCGTGCGCCTGATCTCTGATTCGGCAAACACGCCGCCACTCCAATGCAGCAGGTTCACTGTGTTCCGATGCTCGACCATGACGCCCTTCGGCGTGCCGGTGGATCCCGATGTGTAGATGACATAGGCGAGGTGGCGCGCTGTCAGGCCGAGGGCATGCGGGTCGGGATCGTCAGCGGACTGGTCGGCCCAGGCGGGCGTGGCCGCATTGAGATCGACCACGCTCAGATTGGCGATTGCCTCGGCGCCCAACGCCGCGCGGCCGGCTGCGTCGCAAAGCAGCAGCCGCGGGCCGGCATCGTCGAGCAACTGCCGCAGCCGTTCGCTGGGATAGGCCGGGTCGAGCGGCACATAGGCGCCGCCGGCCTTGAGGATCGCCAGCAGTCCCACCACCATCGCCGGGCTGCGCTCGACGCAGATCGCCACTGGCTGGTCCGGCCTCACCCCGAGCCCGATCAGATGATGGGCCAGCTGGTTGGCATCGGCATTGAGCGCGCCATAGGAGATCGACTGCTCTTCGAAGACCAGTGCGACCGCGTCGGGCGCCCGGCGCACCTGCGCCTCGAACAGCTCATGCACGCAAAGATCCAACGGATAGTCCGCTTCCGTCCGGTTCAACTCCTCCAGCAGGTAACTACGCTCCTCAGCCGGAAGAATGTCGAGCTCGCGCACCGGCCTATCGGCATCGGCAACCATCGCCCGCAGCAGCGCCAGCAGATACCCACATTGCCGCTCGATCGTCGCCCGGTCGAACAACGCCGTCGCATAACCCAGAGTCCCATCGATGACCTCGCCTTGCTCTCCCAGGTTCAGTTCCAGTTCGAACTTGACCTGATCAAGCCCCTCGCCCGCAGCCTCTACCCGCAGCCCCGGCAGGTCCAATGACCCGACGGTGTTGTTCTGCCAGGCCAGTCCCACCTGGAACAACGGCGTGCGATCGAGAGCCCGGGGCGGCTGAACGATCTCCACCACCTGCTCGAACGGCAGGTCCTGATGATCCTGTGCAGTCAAGGCCGCGCGCCGCGCCCGTTCCAGGAGATCTGATACACTCGGCTCGCCGGACAGATCGATTCGAACCGCCAGCGTGTTGACGAAGAAACCGATCAGATCCTCGAGCTCGCGGTGACGACGATTGGCCGTTGGCACACCGATCACGATATCGTCCTGCCCGGACAGGCGCGACAGCACCGCAGCCCAGGCCGCCAGCACCGTCATGAACAACGTCGTGCCATGCTGCCGGCTCAGCCGCCTGAGCCCGCGCGTCAGAGCCCGATCGATGACAACCGGCACGCTGGCTCCGGCAAACGACTGCTGTGCCGGCCGCGGTCGGTCCGTCGGCAGCGCCAGACGGGCCGGGGCGCCAGACAGGGTGTCGCGCCAATACTGCGCCTGACGCTGCAGCCGCTCGCCGGACAACCATTGCCGTTGCCAGGCGGCATAATCCGGATACTGGATCGCCAGCGGCGGCAAAGGATCGTCCTCTCCAGCCTCAAACGCGCGGTAAAGGCTGCTGAGCTCGCGCACCAGCACTCCCATCGACCAGCCGTCCGAGACTATGTGATGCTGCGTCAGCAGAAAGACGTGCTCCTCATCCGCCAGCCGGATCAGCCGGCCGCGGATCAGCGGCTCGCGCGCCAGATCGAAAGGCGTGCGCGCCTCTTCTTGGCACAGATCCAAAAGCGCGGCTTGCGCATCCGGCCTCTCCCGCAGATCGTGCTCGACCAACGGCAATCCCCTGTCCCCGGACAAAATCTGGACCTGCGGTTCATCCTCTCCGGCAACGAACGTGCAGCGCAGCGCCTCGTGACGGGCAAACAGGCGGTCAAGGCTGCGCCGCCAGGCGACACCGTCGAGCCTGCCCTGCAGTCGCCACCCCAGGGGAATGTTATAGTTCGTGCTGTCTTCGTCCAACTGTGACAAGAACCAGAGACGCTGCTGCGAATAGGACAGCGGAAGCGCACCATCACGGCTGATTTTCGGGATCAGTGTGGCTTTTAGGTTGCTGCCTCGACTTCGCGCTCTGGCCAGGGAAAAGAGCTTAGCTAAGCCGTCTGAATCCAGTTCTTCTAATTGGTCGATGACAAAATGCGTCATTTCAGACTCCTGGAAGAAAGCAGTTTCCGAAGTTGGTGGCTATCAAATTCTTGAGTAATCAAGCTGATGGAAGATTCACGGGCTAGCTCGGCCAATGTTGGCTTGGCTGCGCGGCGACAAACAAGGTGAGACTCGTATTGCCTCACCCAAGAGTGTTCCCGGAGAATAATGCCGTTGCCTCACTCGGATGTTCTCGAATGCCTCACGGGTTGTTACGATCTTGTCCCCGCACCTGGTGCAAGGTGACGGAGGTAGCGAAGCCGCTCGCGAGCGCGCCCTCAATAGCGCTGTAGCGAGCGGGCGGCTTCGCGGGCGTTCATCATGTTTTCCGCGGGTTGTCGAAGGCCAACCTGGCGGTAAGAGCCTCACTGCACGACCTCTACGTTTTGCGTCTGCCGCGCGGCATCGGCGAATGGCCCGAACACCAGCGCATTGGCCTGTGTACTGCGCCAGATCTTCATTCGACGCTGCACGGTCCGAATGAGGCCGTCGGGATACACGCCGGGGTATTTGACCTGCAAGCGTTCAAGCAACTCTCGCGAAGTTCGCCAAGGCTCCGCCTCGAACCAATCCTCGAGTTCGGCAGTGACGGCGAGTAGAGGATCGGGCCTCCGCCGCTCTCGCTTGGCCGCTGGCTTGGAGCGGGCAGTCGGTTTCACTTCACCACCACGCCAAGCAATCCGTAAGCCAGACAGAAAGTCTTCGAGCGGTAATGCCTCGCCGTCGGTGGCAGGCGGACCATCAGGCTTGTCAGCAATTTCGACCAATCTCTCTTGTGCCAGCCGTATGTCGCGGAGCAGCCGAACCGGATCGAGCGTCAGGTACATCGCCTTGAGCCGAAGGCATGTATCCTCCGGCGTGCGTGCGTCGTCAAGCAGCCGCTGATAAGGCGTGGCGGGACGATGATAGCGCTTGATCACCTTGGCTCCGTCACGGTGCTTTTCTTTCAGCTTGAATGATGGCTGAAAGAAATTCACGAACAACCGCATTGAGGAATAAAGCTTGGCCAGCTCCCGGGTGGCTCGCAGCCCCTCGAAGCGTCGGTATCCAACGATCTTGCGCACGATCGCGCCATTCTTCTGCTCGACAAATGCCTGGTCGTTCTTTCGGTAGGGGCGGCAACGGGTGAGTTCGATATTATCTCGCAAGCAATACTCATGAACGCTCTCGTTCATGAACACACTGTCGTTGTCGGTGTCGAAGCCCAGCAGCGGGAACGGCAGCAACTTGCGCAGTTCGGTCAACGCAGTGATCAGTACCGTTTGCTCGCGAACCAGCAGCGGCGCGCATTCCGTCCAGCCCGTGGCTATATCGGTCAACACCAGCGTTTGCGAGAAGGCACCTCTCGCGTACGGGCCGGAATGAGAAACGAGATCAGCCTCGACAAAGCCGGGTGCGGGGTCATCCCAATCCGAGAACGTTCGAACGGGAACACTACGCCGAATCGCCGTTGATCCTTTCCGGCGCCGCGGACCCGTGGCGCTCGCTTTAATCTCCTTGAGGACTCGATCAATCGTCGCTGGGCTCATCGTCAAGAGTTGCCGGCGCGTCTCGCTATTCATATCGCCATGTCCATGACGTTCCATCGCTTCGATCAGTGTTGGCAACAGGGGGTGTAGTCGCTTGCCGCAAATTCGATCCGACGCCTCCCAAACAACGACGAGCGCCGCCCGCACGTCATCGCCGTAAACCCGGCGCCCTGGCCGAGGACCACCCTTCGCCGGTTCGCGTTCTCCTCGCAGCAGTCGCATCGCATGCTTGCGATGAAAGCCCGTGAGCGCCACGAACTCGTCCAACATCCTCGCCTTCTCGGCCCGCCCGCCTAACACATAGCGACAACTGATCGCCGCCACCAATTCCACACGTGTCGCCATGCTTACCTTCCTCATCAAAGCTCCCGAGGTTGATTCGTCGGGAGCAATTTAGATGAGGCAATAACCCATTCTCAGGGAGCAGTTCAGGCGAGGCAATGCGGCGTCTCATCCTGATCGTCGCGCTATAGCTTGGCGAACAGGATCGCCAGCGGCAGCTCCACTGCCAAGGCCTCGGTCAGCCGGACGAGCAGGCGAACCGCCAACAATGAGTGGCCGCCGAGCTCGAAGAAGTTGTCGTGGCGCCCGACCCGCTCGACGCCGAGAAGCTCGGCCCAGATCCCGGCCAGCAGCGTCTCGATCTCGCCCTGCGGCGCCTCGTAGGCCCGACGCGCATAGGCATCGTCGTCGGGGACCGGCAGCGCCTTGCGGTCGAGCTTGCCGTTCATCGTCAGCGGCAGTGCTTCAAGCCGCACGAAGGCCGACGGCACCATGTAGTCCGGCAGCAGGCCACCGAGATGCGCCCGCAACGACGCAGCAGTCTCTCCCGATGAGGGGTTGCTCTTCCGCTTCTTTGGCGTTTGCACAAATACGGCTTGGTCGCCACTGTCCTCCTTCCTCTGATGTCAATAACAGTCGTTTAGCCGGCATAACTGACAGCAGCCTGAAGAGCTCGGCATTATTTCCGTCCCGCGCGAAGTTTGCTTGCCGGGCATGGAGGCGCCAGCGTCCACCTCCGTTACTCGTTCAGCAGCAAAGCCGATCATCTCACTTAATCTCTATCGCCGCCGAGATTCGATCACGGAACGCTATCTCCGCAGCATAAGTCTCGCCTTCAGCAATCCGCTCCTTGTCGGCCTTTTTCGCTTTCGCGCTGGTGCGCCAACTGCCGTCAATCACTTTTGGCAGAACGTCCTCGAGTGAGTTCGAATCTTCGATAAAGGCGATGCTACCGTCTCGGTCGACAATGAACGCCTGTGGAACATGGAAAATCAGGCTGGCTTCCAGCCAATGCTTAGCCATTTCGCCTGAGTGTTCGAACGCGATCCGTATGTTCGTATTCGGGAGCCATTTGGTTACCCATGCGTCCACCTGAGCTCGGGCCTCGTCAGCCGTAGCAGCTTCCTCATTTGCTGCGACCCCGATGACCTCAACTCCCATGTCGCTGTATTCCTCCTGCAGCTGCGCCGCGTCGGACAGCGCCGGCCCGCAAGGTCCACAGGTAGTCGAAAAGAACTCAAGGATGTATATCTTGCCGGGCTGGAAGTTGGAAAGCGGATCGCCGCGCAGCCAGTCCTGCACGTCGATCAACGGGGCTGGAGAGCCGCTATTCAAACTAGAGGTCATGTTCTTCTTCTCCACAGTGTTTCCCCCCGCTTCGTGCGCCAGGAATGAGCGTGTTAAGGATCAAGTCGAGTTGCTTCGATTTCACAACGCGGCGCGTGTTCCATCTGTTGGACAATAAACGCTGGTGATCTCGTCTTCTGAAATGGCTTCTGCGGGTGCGGGCCGACAGTATCCTTCTTTTGGGAGAGCGCCGATGTCCCCGTCGTGACAGGACGACGCCCACTTGATGCAGATGGAGCAGGAGCGACGACGTTGAGGGTTTACTCGCCGGAGACGCCGAAGATGTCCTCGACCCCCTCGTTCTCAATCGCCGAGCAAGGAGGTCGGACCCCTTGACCATGCGCAGATTCTCAAAATGTCCCACAATTGCCACCTGACGGTTTTCTATATGTATGACGTCCGTATTCTGTCAGGACGATATAGACGCGTTATTCAGGCCGGTCAATAGTCAATATGCTGCCGCGCGGAAGGCCTTTCGTGCCTCATTGAATTTTCTCTTAGTGAAAGGCGCAGCGAGACAATTTCCTCAGCGATCCGCTCCGCGGTCCGGCGTGGGCTCGTCCTTCGGCCGGGACGAACGATCCCCCATGTCGGCGGGCAATTCGTGGTCCTTGCCACCATCCTCATGGTCTTGGCCAGCCACTCGGCCAGCTTCGCGTCATCGGGCGCGAAGAGGGCAGACGGCGTTGTCACGTTGTTTGAATGTGGCGCATTGCCTCGCCTGAACTGCTCCCTGAGAATGGGTTATTGCCTCATCTAAATTGCTCCCGACGAATCAACCTCGGGAGCTGTGATGAGGAAGGTAAGCATGGCGACACGTGCGGAATTGGTGGCAGCGATCAGTTGTCGCTATGTGTTAGGCGGGCGGGCCGAGAAGGCGAGGATGTTAGACGAGTTCGTGGCGCTCACGGGCTTTCATCGCAAGCATGCGATGCGACTGCTGCGAGGAGAACGCGAACCGGCGAAGGGTGGTCCTCGGCCAGGGCGCCGGGTTTACGGCGACGACGTGCGGGCAGCGCTCGTCGTTGTTTGGGAGGCGTCGGATCGAATTTGCGGCAAGCGACTACACCCCCTGTTGCCAACACTGATCGAAGCGATGGAACGTCATGGACACGGCGATATGAATAGCGAGACGCGCCGGCGACTCTTGGCGATGAGCCCAGCGACGATTGATCGGGTCCTCAAGGAGATTAAAGCGAGCGCCACAGGTCCGCGGCGCCGGAAAGGATCAACAGCGATTCGGCGTAGTGTTCCCGTTCGAACCTTCTCGGATTGGGATGACCCCGCACCCGGCTTTGTCGAGGCTGATCTCGTTTTTCATTCCGGCCCGTACGCGAGGGGTGCCTTCTCGCAAACGCTGGTGTTGACCGATATAGCCACGGGCTGGACGGAATGCGCGCCGCTGCTGGTTCGCGAGCAAACGGTACTGATCACTGCGTTGGCCGAACTGCGCAAGTTGCTGCCGTTCCCGCTGCTGGGCTTCGACACCGACAACGACAGTGTGTTCATGAACGAGAGTGTTCATGAGTATTGCTTGCGCGATAATATCGAACTTACCCGTTGCCGCCCTTACCGAAAGAATGATCAGGCATTTGTCGAGCAGAAGAATGGCGCGATCGTGCGCAAGATCGTTGGATACCGACGCTTCGAGGGGCTGCGAGCCACCCGGGAGCTGGCCAAGCTTTATTCCTCAATGCGGTTGTTCGTGAATTTCTTTCAGCGATCATTCAAGCTGAAAGAAAAGCACCGTGACGGAGCCAAGGTGATCAAGCGCTATCATCGTCCCGCCACACCCTTTCAGCGGCTGCTTGACGACCCACGCACGCCGGAGGATACATGCCTTTGGCTCAAGGCGATGTACCTGAGCTCGATCCGGTCCGGCTGCTCCGCGACATACGCCTGGCACAAGAGAGATTGGTCGAAATTGCTGACAAGCCTGATGGTTCGCCTGCCACCGACGGCGAGGCCTTACCGCTCGAAGACTTTCTTTCTGGCTTACGGATTGCTTGGCGTGGTGGTGAAGTGAAACCGACTGCCCGCTCCAAGCCAGCGGCCAAGCGAGAGCGGCGGAGGCCCGATCCTCTACTCGCCGTCACTGCCGAACTCGAGGAATGGTTCGAGGCGGAGCCTTGGCGAACTTCGCGAGAGTTGCTTGAACGCTTGCAGGTCAAATACCCCGGCGTGTATCCCGACGGCCTCATTCGGACCGTGCAGCGCCGAATGAAAATCTGGCGCAGTACACAGGCCAATGCGCTGGTGTTCGGGCCATTCGCCGATGCCGCGCGGCAGACGGAAATTATAGAGGTCGTGCAGTGAGATCATTACCGAACAATACAGGATCGGCATCCGCGCTCTTACCGCCAGGTTGGCCTTCGACAACCGACCCCACCGGAAAACATGATGACCGCCCGCGAAGCCGCCCGCTCGCTACAGCGCTATTGAGGGGCGCGCTCGCGAGCGGCTTCGCTACCTCCGTCACCTGCACCAGGTGCGGGGACACGATCGGAACAACCCGTGAGGCATTCGAGAACATCCGAGTGAGGCAACGGCATTATTCTCCGGGAACACTCTTGGGTGAGGCAATACGAATCTCACCTTGTTTGCCGCTACGCATTCAGGAAGCCGAACTCGACTACCTCACCCATTCTCGTGCGGCCGAGACGGTGCTGGCGGAAAACTACGTGGGCCTGCTATTGAGCGGCCGCGACTGCGTCCGCACGTCTTGGGTTGCCTCCGGATCCTCATTGTTTTCCGCCAACTGAGCCCGGATTGAAGTTTGCCGCACCCTCCCGCAGATATGCAAAAAACAAATCTGCAAGAAGGGACCGCCCGTCTGACGTAGAAAGACATAGCATATGAAATCACGTCTTTCGGACGGCGAGTACCCTTGAAATCGATCGTGATCGGGGAAATCAACCGCCTGCGATCTTCAACGTTGATTGATGCCATGATCAATCAGGCCGCAAACGGTCCGAAAAGCCTGCGACAGAACCCAATTTAAGCTCAATCAAAGTGGTGCGCTTTGATATCCAGTATCGATCGAGATCGTGCCGCCCGGCGCCCTCGAAACGCAAGCGCACATTCTGACATTTTGTGCCCGCTCGGTTGGAGAGAAGAACACGTCGCGATGGTCAATCGTCGCCTCATGATCAAGGACGCCGACGGCGCAGAGGCCACATTCGCCGCGCTGGCAGTCATAGACCATGTCGACGCCGGATTGCAGAAGCGCCTCGAGCATACTCTGGTCTGGGCGCACCTCGACGGTCTTTCGCAGGGCCGGGATTTCCACCCAGAACGCGCTTTCGCCATAGTGGCCGCTGTCTCCGAATACCTCGAAGCGGAGCCTGCTCATCGGCCGCCCCGCCCGCTGCCATGCAGCCTTCGACGCATTCAACAGGCCGATCGGGCCGCAAACATAGCTTTCGGCGTCCAAGGGCAGGCGGGAAAATTCCGCATCGAGATCGAAACTGCGCCCTTCTTCCTCGACAAACAGTTCCAGATCGCCACCGAGCAATGTTTCCAGCTCATCACGGAACGCCAGCTGCGCCTGGCTCCTGCCGCCATAGATCATCCGCACGCTCTGGCCGCCGCTGATGAGCGCGGGTGCCATGCCGAAGATCGGCGTGACGCCGATCCCGCCGGCGATCAGCAGATAGTGGGAGGCTCGCCAGGACAACTCAAAACGGTTCTCCGGCGTGGTCATCTCCGTCACGTCGCCGGGGTTCAACGACCACACCCATGCCGAGCCTCCCCGGCTGTTGGGGTGCAGTTTCACGGCAATCTTCAGCGTGCCCGGCGCGCTGGGCAGGACCGTGTAGGTCCGTATTGCCGGCGCATCGTGGATCATGACGCGGATATTGGTGTGCGAGCCCGGATCGAAAGCCGACAGCGGCCCATTCACCGCGAAGGTCACGGCGCGCACGTCCTCGGTCGGATGGGCGATGTCGATGACGCGGGCCTGCCGCCATTCCTGCCTCGAACGCATGTATTCCTCCATTGATCGGGCCGAACCCGAAGATGCAGTCAACCGGCCATCAGAGCGAGTGCCGCGACCCGGTGGCGCAATTGGGATGTGTCGAACAGCACAATATCGAGATTCTGGCGGGCCAGCCGCGCGTGTTCCCGCGCAAGCGCCTCGGCGCGCGCGCCTTCGCGTCCCTCGATCGCCGACAGGATGGCCTTGTGCTGAACCTGGCCGAGCAGCAATGACTGGCGAAAGGCGGGAATGTCGACCTGATCGTTGACGAAGGCATTGGGGCTCGCGAAAGGCAGCCCGGTGACACGTGCGATCTCCCGCCTGATGATATCGCTGCCGCTCAGCGCGGCGAGCGTCGCATGAAAATCGCCGTTCAATTCCTCATAGCGGCCAAAATCCAGGTTTTCCGGGCCCGGCGCGACCACTGCATCGAGTGCCGCCACGACACCCGCGAGTTGGCGAAGTCCCGCGGATGGCGCGCCACGTTCCGCCGCAAGACGGGCTGCGGTGCCTTCGAGAACGCCACGCAACTCGATTGCGTCGATTACGTCGTTCCGGCTGAAGCGGCGAACCGCAAAGCCGCCGGATGCGATCGCCTCGACAAGCCCTTCCTGTTCGAGCCGCTGCAGCGCCGTTCGAAGCGGGGTGCGCGAAACGTCGAGCCGCGTCGAAAGCGCCACCTCCGAGAGGCGCTCGCCCGCCTCGACCTCGCCCTTCAGCACTATGTCCCGCAACCCTTGCAACGCCTTGAGCGTTTGCTGCCGAGGGCCAGTATCGATAGCATCGGCCATGATCTACTCCGCGGCCGCGCGCGTGGGCTGAGACTCCGCGTCAATCATCCGGTCGATCAGCTTGCGCGCCCACATCGAGCCCGCATCGATGTTGAGATTGTAGAAGACGTGGTCGGAATTGGTCTCGATAGCCCTTTGCTGGGCTTCGAGCACGGCTTCGTCCTCGCTGAACACGCCGGCGACTCCTTCTCGCAATTCATGGGTGCGCGCCTGATTACGAATGTCGTAGTTACGGGCGAACGCCCAGAAATAAAGACAGGTCCGGTCCGTCGCGGGCGTTATCGTATTGAGCACATAGCCGTTGACGCCCCGGGAGCGATCACCTTGCGGCGCCCCTGTGCCCGCCGCCGCGACCCCGACGTCGATGGCTATGGTGCAGGGCGCTTCGAAGCGAATGATCTGCCAGCGATCGACCTTGCCCGGTTTTCCATATTGCTTCTTCCAGAAGGGCGGCGGATCGATCCTTTCCATCCATCGCGTCACCACGGCAAATTTTTCGTTGTGGGTAGCAACAAACGGCGCTTCCGCGACCGCCCTGTCACCGATCGAGGTGCCATGCACGAAGGTCTCGTGGGTCAGATCCATGAGATTGTCCACGACCAGCCTGTAGTCGCAATTCACTTCGATCAGCTTTCCGTCGGCTACCCAATCGGGATCGTCGTTCCAGTGAAGGTCGGGAATGAGCGCAGGGTCGGCAAGCGCCGGATCGCCCGGCCAGATCCAGATGAAGCGGTGCTTCTCCGCGATCGGGTAGGATTTCACGCAGGCCGACGGATTGATGGTGTGCTGCGACGGCATGTATACACAGCGGCCCGTATCGTCGAATTCCAGGCCGTGATAGCCGCAGATCACCTTGTCGCCCTCGAGCCGGCCGAGCGACAGCGGCACCAGACGGTGCCAACATGCATCCGCTAATGCCGCCGCAGTGCCATCCTCCTTGCGATACAGGACGATCGGCTTGTTGCAGATGCGCCGCGCGAGCAGGACGCGCCTGACTTCGACGTCATGGGCAGCGGCGTACCAGGCGTTGAGCGGAAAAGTCGACCTCTCCATGAACCATCCTCCTCTTTTGAGAAAGAGACCATAATGTATACATTGCGTCAAGCGAGTAGCAGAAAAATGAAACCAATTGTCTTAAAACGCGCTTAGAAGCGGCTGTATCCGTATACATCGCCGCTGATCGGGCAATATCAGAGATGGCGCGAATGTATGTGACTGATTTCAAGTGCGGCGAGTCGAGCATCCGTCCGTTGAATTCGATAACGTCAGCGCCGTGGGTGGTGATGTCAGATTAACTTTCCTTGAAGGCGTTCGCTATTAGCTCGGCGCCATGAACCTGAATGCTGTCAGCTACAAACGGCATCGCTTTCCGCCCTCTTTGATCGCCCATGCGGTCTGGCTCTACACCCGATTTCCGCTGAGCCTGCGACGGGTCGAAGAAATGCTGCTGGAGCGCGGCATCGTGGTTTCCTATGAGACGATCCGGTGTTGGGCGAGGAAGTTCGGCCCGGATTATGCGCGCCGCTTGCGGCGGAAGGCGCCAAGCCCAGATGATGTGTGGCATCTGGACGAGGTGGTCGTGACGATCGGCGGACGCAAACACTGGCTCTGGCGCGCCGTCAATCAGGACGGCTACGTTCTCGACGAGATCGTCCAGACCCGCCGCAACACCAAGGCTGCCAAGCGTCTGCTAACGCGGTTGATGAAGAAGCAGGGATGTCTGCCGAAGCGGATCGTCACCGACAAGCTTCGCTCTTATGGCGCAGCACGGCGGCATGTGATGCCCACCGTCGAGCATCGATCACACAAGGGGCTGAACAACCGCGCCGAAAACTCGCATCTTCCTCTGCGGAAACGGGAGCGGATCATGCAGCGATTTCGCTCGCCGGGTTCGCTGCAACGTTTCGTCAGTGTGTTCTCCGCGATCCGAAATCTCTTCGTCCCCGCACGCTCCAACCACTCTGCCACCGCTGTTCATCTGCATCGCCTCACGGCGATGGCACATTTGAAGGCGGTCACCGCGACAGCGGCCTGATCCAACCAGCATGCCGAAAGCTTACTTGATCGAGTTAACCTGACATCACCGCAAGGAGTGCTGATGCTGCACCGCGCCCGAGAGCTGCTTGTTCGTCAAAGAACGATGCTGATCAATGCAGCGTTGGTGCATGGATCCTTTGTCAACGGTTTGGCGATAGGCAGGCAGGATCGAAATCAGTTTGATCCGAGTGCCATGCCGTACAAACACAACGCCGATCGTCGTCATCACGTCGGAAAGATGAAATTCAGGGTGACGAATTGGCGTGACTACGAAGCAGGTCTGCGCCGGCGTGGTAGCCCGACCTTATGGGTAACGCCGGAGGCACTGGCAGGATGGCGCGCTCCGCGACGCAAGACCCGCGGCGGCCAAGCCCAGTATTCCGATCTCGCCATTGAGACTGCGCTGACGCTGGGTTGCGTCTTCGCAATGCGGCTGCGCCAGACCGAGGGATTGCTCCACTCGCTGCTGGATCTCATGGGGCTGAAAGTCCCAGTTCCAGATCATACGACGCTGAGCCGTCGGGCACAGAAGTGGGAGCCATCAGCCCGACGAAACCCGCCGCTGCCGGACGGCCCGCTGCATGTGCTTGTCGATAGCACGGGATTGAAAGTCTACGGCGCCGGGCAGTGGCTGGAGAAAAAACATGGCGCCAGATCACGTCGCAACTGGCGCAAGCTGCATCTGGCAGTGGATGCCAAAAGTGGCGCGATCATTGCCCATGGGCTGACAGACCAGAAAACGGATGATCCTTCCCAGGTGGCACCGCTGCTCGATCAGATCGACGGCGAGATCGACCAGTTCACGGCCGACGGAGCCTATGACGGCAAACCAACCTATCGGTCTATCCTGCAGCACAGCGCAACCGCGAACATCGTCATTCCACCGCGTTCCACGGCGGTGGAAAGCGGTGATACCGGACCGCCTGGTCAAAGGGACAAGCACATTGCCGCAATCGCAAGCGACGGTCGGCTGAAATGGCAGGCAGCCGCCGGCTACGGCAAGCGTGCGCTGATCGAAACCGCCATCGGACGATACAAGGGGCTGATCGGATCGCGCCTGCGGGCCCGCTCCTTTCCGGCTCAACAGACCGAGGTTGCCATCGGTTGCATCGTTCTCAACCGCATGCTGGCATGTGGACGCCCGGAGTCTATCCGGCGTCAAGTCACGCAGGCATAACCAACTACATCAAAGATCGAAATGCCCTCGATTTCATATCCGCGCACCAACGCCTCGCGTTTTGGGAAGCCCGTGAGTCGAATTCAGCAAGATGCCGTATTAGAGCACGTCCGACACGCATGGTTCCTTACATGTAACCAACGAATTAAAAACTGCCTTCTTACAACGAGATGGCCAATTCTCTAACTAAGGTCTCAGGATTTGTGGGGGTTCATCCCCGGCGATCCGACACAGCTGAGGAGAGCTGCATTTCGATAGTCAACTGAATTGGAGAACCTATGTCTTTGAAGAACTTCATGCGCGCTGGCGTATTTGCGGCTGTCGCCGTCGTAAGCCTTACAGGCGCTGCACAAGCGGGTCCTGCGCAAAACAAGGAACTGGTCATCAAGGCTGTTGCCGGCGTCTTCATTGATCATGATCCGGCGGTCGTCGACAAATACTGGAGCCAGAAATATATCCAACACAATCCCATGTTTCCCAACGGCAGGGACGTCATCAAGGGATTTGTATCCAACACTCCGCCGGGCTTCAAATATGAAATGGGTGCCGTTGTCGCCGACGGCAACATTGTCATGGTGCGCGGTCGGTACACAGGTTTTGGTCCCAAACCGATGATCGCGGTCGATATGTTCCGCGTTGAAAAAGGCAAGATCATCGAACACTGGGACGTGCTTCAGGAGGAGGTTCCAGCCAGCCAAACCAAAAGCGGCAACCTGATGTTCGTTCCGGGGATGTAAAATGAACGAGGGTCCGGTGGAATCTACCTGACCTTCTCGTTTTTGTCGTCAGGAGCGATGGTGTCGGCTTTTTGCGTTGATCAGCCACCCATGCTCTTTCGGGTTGCGACTTATCCCGTTCGCTCCGGGAGATATGCTCCGATGATCGAGAAGCGGCTGCGCCAGTTTCGGCGCCCGCATTGTGGTTCGGTCAGGATCGACGAGACCTACGTCAAGATCCGCGGCAAGTGGCGTTACCTGTACCGTGCCATCGACAAGCACGGAAACCCAATCGACTTCCTTCTGACTGCAAAGCGCGATCTCGATGCCGCCAAGCGCTTCTTCCGCAAGACCGTCAATGATCAGAACGATCTGCTCGCGCGTCTCTTCGGACTTCAAATGGTTAATCAGGCGTGAAGAGCAGAACGTATTTCAGCTCAACGCGTTCGGCCGACCGCTTTGCGACACGCCCGGTTCAAGTCGGCAGGGCATGCCCGCGTTTCATCTCCATGCATGGCCCGATCGCAAACCTGTTCCATCTTCAACGCAAGAAGACGACCACTGCCGAATATCGAAAACTGCAAAACGCCGCCATGAGCACGTGGCGGGAAATCACCCTGTCGACTGCGGCATGGCGTTGGTGCATGGATCGGGACTTGAGCGGATCTGGATCTGCGATGGGGCTATCTATGTGGTCGGTCCATTGCGGCGGATGGATTTAGGGCGTGCGCATGCAAGCATACGATTGAGGGCGGCGCAGCCGATGGCCACTTCCGTCTGCTGAGCGTGAAACGACCGAGCCCGCAGACGCCGCCCGATGGTGGACTTGTATCGGCCGATGGCAGTCTCGACCAGCGAGCGCTTGCCGTAGCCGGTGGAGGCCTGCCATTTCATTCGCCCGTCTCTGCTGATTGCAGCGATATGCTGATCCCTTTGTCCGGGAGATTGATCGCCGGCTGGTTCGATCGCGTTGGCGCGCGGGGGAATGACGATGACGGCAGCTGCACTGTGGTCGGTGACCGCGTCGTAGGTGGGCTTCCCGTCATAGGCGCCGTCGGCTGTGAACTGCCCGATCCGACCATCGATCTGGTTGAGCAACGGCTCCACCTGCGATGCGTCGCCCGCGTCCTGGTCGGTCATCGTATGTGCAATGATCTCGCTGCTATCGGCATCCAGTGCCACATGCAGCTTTCGCCAACCACGGCGGGATCTGGCGCCATGCTTCTCCTCCAACCATTGGCCCGCGCCGTAGACCTGCAGTCCAGTGCTGTCGACAAGAATATGCACTGGCCCGTCCGGTCGACCCTGGAGGTCATGCGCCTTGTTGGGCGATTGCCCTGTTCGCGCCCGACGGCTCAGGGTGGTATGATCGGGGACAGCGAGCGCCAAGCCCATCAAGGGCAGCACCGATCCTAATAATCCTTCGACCTGACGCAGCCGCAAGCCGAACACCAGGCCCAGCGTCAAGGCGGTCTCGATGGCTAGATCGGAATAACGAGGCTGGCCACCAGCGTCGTTCGGCGTGGAGCAAGCCACATGGCAAGCGCCTCCGGTGTCAGCCACAGGGTCAAGCTGCCACGTCGCCGTAACCCCGCCTCATATTCCGGCCAGTTCGTCACCTTGAATTTCATCCTGCCGATGCGATGGCGGCGGGCGGCGTTATGTTTGAAAGGCATCAAGGTCACAGATCGGTTATTGAGGTTGCCGATCCCCTACACCACGACCGCTAAACGATCCGTGCACCAAGGCTCTCCTGGATCAGTTCGGCATCGCGAACGCCCTGCATATAGCCCACGCCCATGAAGAGGCCTTGGCGGTCTCTGTGCCGAATGCGTCGATGATCTCCTACCTGAGCCTTCCGAGCACGAGGGACTGGATCAGCACCATCCGCTGGTCGTTGAGCCATATCCGGCCGCCGTCGCCGAGCGCGAAGTGAAGCGCTTCGGTGAGTTCGGTGAGGGTGGGCGCAGCGCCGGTATCGACTTCGCTAAAGGCGCTGCGCGTGAGGATCTTGCCTTAAAAATGACACCCGCTCAAGGCCTTAGGATCTATCTCGGACGGCTGCCTAGCTCGCCGTAAATTCTGGCACGGCCTTTGCGACTTTAACCTCGAACCGCGTGAAGAGGCGGCAGGAGGACATCGACAGACAGCCATGTGACGGCAATGCGGCAAGTCTGGACAAAAGCGCTCGATCTTGCGACGGCGAAGCTGTGCCCGCACCTGCAAACGGCCGACGGATATTTTTGAGGAGGAAGATGATGAACAATCAGAACCAGAATTTCCTGGACACCGAACGCTGGCAGGGGCGTGCCTTCTTTGCCGACTGGCAGACGACGGCAGCGGGCGTCATGGATGTGACCGATCCGGCGACCGGCGCGGTGATCGCCTCGGTTGGCGTTGGTGGCGCCGCCGATATCGCCCGTGCTGCCACCGAGGCACGCGCCGCGCAAAAAATCTGGGCCAAGACATTGCCGACCGAGCGGGCGCGCATCCTGTTCAAAGCCGCCGACCTGCTCGAGCAGAATGGCACGGAACTGATCCCCTGGATCATGCGCGAATCCGGCTCGATAATCCGAAGGCCAGCATCGAGATCGAGCATGGCGCACTCTTCATCCGCCATGCAGCATCGCTGGCCACAGCACCGATGGGGATGATGATCCCGTCGATGGACGGCCGGGCCAACTATGCTAAGCGTGTGCCACATGGCATCGTCGGCGTGATCTCGCCCTTCAATTTCCCGCTCGTGCTTTCGATCCGCTCGATTGCCGCAGCGCTGGCATTCGGCAATGCCGTGGTCCACAAGCCCGATCCGCGCACGCCGATTTCGGGCGGCATCATCATCGCCCGCATCTTCGAGGAAGCCGGTCTGCCCAAGGGCGTGCTGCAGGTGGTGCCCGGTGGAGCTGACGCCGGCGAGGCGATGTGCACCGATGCCAATATCGCGATGATCTCCTTCACCGGATCTGCCAGGGCCGGCTCGAAGGTCGCCGAGATTGCCGGCAAGCACTTCAAGAAGATTCAGCTAGAGCTTGGCGGCAAGAACTCGCTTATCGTGCTCGACGACGCCGATCTCGACATCGCTGCTTCCAATTCGGCCTGGGGCGCCTTTCTGCATCAGGGCCAGATTTGCATGGCGACGGGCCTAATCCTCGCCGATGAAAAGATCGCCGAAGCCTTAACAGCCAAACTGGTTATGAAGGCGTCACACCTCCCCGCCGGTGATCCCTCCACCAATCAGGTCGCGCTCGGCCCGATCATTTCGGACAGTCAGGTGGCGAGCATTCAGGCGATCGTAGAAGATGCGGTGGCCAAGGGCGCGAAGCTGCTGATTGGTGGCACCCATGACGGTCGCTTCTATGCTGCCACCGTGCTGTCTGGGGTCAAGCCCGGCATGCGGGCCTTCGATGAGGAAGTCTTCGGCCCGGTCGCCTGCATTGTAACCTTCGCAACCGAAGCAGAGGCGATCGAACTCACCAATAACAGCGACTACGGCCTCGCCGCCGGGGTAATTTCCGCCAATACCGGCCGTGCAGTGCGGATCGCCGACGAACTCGATGTCGGCATGGTCCATGTCAACGACCAGACGGTCAATGGCGGCCCCTTCGCTCCCTTCGGCGGCCCGCGCAAATCCGGCAACGGGACTCGCATCGGCGGGCCGGCCGACATCGAGGAATTCACCACCTGGAAGTGGATCTCGGTCAAGGACGCAGCGACCCCCTATCCCTTCTGATCACTCCCAGGACCGGGATGCGAGCGTCGTGGCCCGCATCCCCCGCGCTTGCCAGTTCATGTCGGAGATTGCCATGCAGATAGAAGCTGCGATTGCCCGCGCGCAAGGCGCCAGCCTCAGCCTCGAAACCATCGATATCGAGGAGCCGAGGGATAACGAAATCCTCGTGAAGGTCGTGGCAACGGGTGTTTGCCATACCGATATCGTCGTGCGTGATGGCATGCTGCCGACGCCGCTGCCGGTGGTACTCGGCCATGAGGGGGCCGGCATTGTCGAGAAAGTCGGTCGCGCCGTCTCGAAGGTGAAGGCCGGGGACAAAGTGGTTATGACCTTCAATTCCTGCGGCCACTGCCCGAGTTGCCTGGATCACCACATCAGCTATTGCCACGAATTTTTCCCGCGCAATTTCTTTGCCGCACGCACGGATGGCTCGAGCGCGCTTTCGGCAGGCGGCGAGCGTATTCACGGTAACTTCTTCGGCCAGTCATCCTTCGCCACCCACGCCATCTGCCATGAGGTGAATGTCGTGAAGGTACCGGATACGGCGCCGCTCGAATTGCTGGGACCGCTCGCCTGCGGTATCCAGACCGGTGCGGGCGCAGTCATGAACGCGCTCAAGGTTTCGGCGGGCAAATCCTTCGCCGTATTCGGCTCCGGTTCGGTCGGCCTCTCCGCCCTGATGGCCGCCAAGGTCGTCGGCGCGACAACCATCGTCGCGGTGGACATGAATGACGAGCGGCTGGCCATGGCGCGCGAACTCGGCGCCACTTACACGATCAATCCCGGCAAGGTGGATGCGACAGCTGAGATCATAGCGATCACGAGCTACGGGTTGAATTTCGCGCTCGATACGACGGGGATTTCTAGCGTTATCCGCAGCGCGGTGATGGCGCTGGCGCCGATGGGCGCCTGCGGCATTCTCGGCGCGTCGGCCATGGGCACCGAGATCAATCTCGACGAAGTGCACTTCATGAGCGGCGGTCGCCGTCTGATCGGGATCGTCGAGGGCGAATCCAACCCGGACACCTTCATTCCGATATTGGCCGAGCTCTACGCCCAGGGCCGGTTCCCGTTCGACAAGCTCGTGAAATTCTACGACTTCGACGAGATCAACCAGGCAATCCACGATTCCGAGAGCGGCAAGACCATCAAGCCGATCGTGCGCATGCCGTAGCCGGTGCGGATGGCCGCGCCGGCCCTTCCCATCCGGCATTTCAGGTAAGAAACCATGTCAAAAGCCCAACTCGATTTCATACTCAATATCAGCGCCCAAAACCCGCCGCCCAAAAACGCTTCGCCTGCCATGATGCGGGAGTGGTTCGAGGGCATCAACGCAGAAACGCCGATCGCCGACGGCTCGATGATCGAGCGGGTGCCGGCCGGCCCCTGCGGCGGTGACCTGATCCGGCGTGACGAGACTGACGAAAGCAGACTGGTCATCTACTATCACGGCGGCGGTTTCTTCTTCGGATCGAGCCGATCGCATCGGGTGATCGCAACCCATCTCGCCCGGACGTCGGGCACTGCTGTGCTGGCAGCCGACTATCGGCTGGCGCCCGAAAACCCGGCGCCGGCTGCACATGACGACGCGTTCGCCGTCTACAAATGGGCATTGGCACAGGGCTACGATCCTGCGGCGATTGCACTGATCGGAGACAGCGCCGGTGGCAATCTCGCGCTCTCGGTCGCCGTCCGGGCGAAGAAGGAAGGCCTGCCGCAGCCCGACGCTCTTGTGCTGATGTCGCCTGCGCTCGACCTCGCAGGTGAAGGCGACTCTCATCATTCCGTCACCGATGCGCCGCTGCTGACACCGCAGCTCATGGAACTTTTCAACGTGGTCTATGTCGGCACCGGCGACCGCAAGTCGGAGACGGTGACTCCCTTCTACAGCGATTTTACCGGCCTGCCGCCGACGCTCGTCCAAATCGGGTCCTGGGAGATCCTGCGCGAAGACTCGGTGACCGTCGTCGAAAGGCTCAAGGCCGCAGGCGTGTCCGCCGAACTCAATATCTTCGAGGGGATGGTGCATTCCTGGCAGCTTTTCGCGCCGATGCTCGACGAGGGCATGCAGTCGATCGAGGAAGCCGGCGGCTTTCTCCGCAACCGCCTGCGATCCCGCATGGAGAGAGAGGTCGCGGTCTGACGATTTATCCAACGCTCTTGGTCTGGGATGACAATTTGGGCAAGCATCTGGATATCACACGGCGCGGTCTCTGCGCGTCACCGCCAGCATCGCGGGAGGCGCCGCTGCAGCATTTGCCATACCGGCGAGCGTCCGCAATTCCTTCGCCTCGGGTGTCAATACGATCAATGTCGCCTGGGCGAACGCCCGATCCAGGCCGCTGAGCCCATTTTCCGAAGCAGACGAATTTCGGCCTGGTCAGCGACGCGCTCAAGGCTGGATATCGGCGGCAAAAAATATGCCGTCAACTTTATCCTCAAGGACAACAGTCCGGTCCTGGGACGTTGATACCGTCTTAGCAGAAGCGCAAGTGTCGCGTTTCTAACTGGCCGGCGACGTCGCAGCACTAATCAGCTTTGACATATTACATTACCAATTGATTCGTAATGTCGGAAGCTGCTATTCGTCGTCGGGAGTCTGCGGTTTGACTGCCGCCAGAAGGCATTCCTCGCAGTCGTTCCTGAACCTCGTCGCCTGCAGGTGCTTGCCGTATTCCTCTCGAGTTTTTTCACCCGCAATGACCTGCTCCGATGTCACCCCATCCGGATCGCCCAGTATTGTCGCAAGAGCCATCCGGAATATTGCGGCCGGGAAGGACAGGATCAACGTCCCGTTTTTGAGTCGGAAGTCCTCTGGTTCGACGGCATTTCCATGAAGGAAGTTGTTCCTCAGGTCATTCATCTTCATATAGAGCGCATTCGCGAGCCGGAGGTCGAAGGTCTTTCCGCCGCCGAAGTCAGCCGAATGTGTCTCCTCCCTCGCCATCTCGCTCTGCCATGGAATGGACTTCAGCAGGTCGAGCACCCTCTGACGGGTCGCCTTGCCGGTCGCTCCGGAATGCACGAGGATCTCGAACGCGCTGACCCACAGGGACAGGACGCGACCGTAGTCGTAGAAGGATTCGGTGGAACCGGTAGGAGACGACAGGCGCATCGCGGACGCAGCCATTTTCAGAGACCGTAGAATAGCGCGCGACGTCCAATCGTTGTGCCCGTCGATGAACCGGGACTTCCATAGCGCGAGGAGCTGCTTGAAGAACCGGGGATGCGCCGGCTCGTTTCCGACGTCCTGGACCGGAACGGCCGCCGACGCCGCGCCGCGGAACTTGTCGAGTTCGTGGATTGCCCACAGCGCGGCGTTACCGGCGACGAGTCTCTTGCCCTGCGGGTCGATCATCCACGGGTAGATCTCGAAGGCATCGGTATGAAACGGGCCGACGTTCCTGCGCCATGTCACCGCCCTCACTCTGGCATCAAGCACGACACAGGCGACAACTATATCCATGAAGCTCGAAATTGCCTCCGAGTTCGGGCGATCCGGATAGGCATCCGATCTCACCAGCAGGCTCGGTCTTAGCCGCTGACCGTGGTTGCCTTCGAATTTCGAGAGAAAGGTCTGGAGGTTTGGACCGTTGGCGAGGGCATCTAGGAAGCGATCATCCTGGAAGCCCACCAGCGCCATGTGCTCGCCTGCAAAGACGTCCGACATCATGTTAATGTTCGGCAGGACACCAAGCGCGGTCCACTTCAGTGCCATCTCCATCTCTCCTGTAACGTTTAGCGACCGGGAAGGTACAAGGCTGGCCAAGATTCCTGCAAACGCGCGATGCGGGCCGTCCACAGAAACTCGGGCTAGAAGGTCTTCGGCATTGCAAGTCAATAGCGGCGGCCAGGTTACCCGCCCTCGCGGAAATCGGCGTTTCCCTCTGGCGGCCCCCTCCCCGATGCAGTATCGAGGCGCGTTCGCGCTAGGCAAGCGTCAGGCCAGCGACGCTCGCTATCACGAGCGAAGAAGGAGCATCGCATGAAGACAGTCTACACCATCGGCTACGAGGGCACCGACATCGAGCGTTTCGTGAAGACGCTGACCGCCGTCGGAATCGAAGCGGTAGCAGATGTCCGGGCAGTTCCCCTGTCACGCAAGAAGGGATTCTCCAAGAACGCTTTGCGGGAGCATCTTGAAAAAGCCGGCATCAAGTATCTCGCGATGCAGCAGCTTGGCGATCCGAAAGAAGGCCGTGAAGCGGCGAAGGCGGGCGACTACGATCGGTTCCGCTCGATCTATTCCGGGCATGTTGACCTTCCCGAAGTAGCCGCGGCAATTGAAGAGCTCGCGACCGCCTCCGAGGAGCAGGCGGTCTGCCTCCTCTGCTTCGAACGCGATCCGAAAACCTGCCACCGATTCATAGTCGGCGAACGCATGGGCGCTTTCGGATACGAGATGACGCATCTCTTCGGCGACGATCCTGCACGGTACATCCGAAACCAGGACCGGCTTCCGAAGCGGTCGTAGCTCTTTAGCTATAGCAGCAGCCCCTGGGCAAGATGTGGCGGATAGATGAGGCTGATGATCAACCACTGGTCCTGAAACCGGTGCTGGTTGCCCATGAGAAACATCAGGTCCTTCGCTGGAATCTTATTTTCGAGTTGGTCCCGGAAGTATTTTTCCCAGTCGGCTCCATGGGAGCGATGACAGTTCAAATAGAGAGCACCCACCTCCCAGTCCACAAGCTTGTGCCTGAACATTTTCGCGCCTGGACCTTCGCCGCACTGGTAGCGGTAGTAAAAGTCGAAGGGAAGCTTCTGCAGGGTCCTGATCGATGGCTTGTCTTCATCATCGAAGAGACCGCCCTGCTTTTGCTCTTGCACTAGCTTCGCCAGTTCCTCTTCGGTCCATTCGGGATTCGAGACTGGCTCGATATCCAGACCAAGGATCCGCGCCGGCTTCAACATGGCGAGCGACATACCGCTGGCCCGCTGCTCGGCATCTATCTTATCGAAATGATCGTAGACATGGATGGGCGAGATCAGGTGTCTTCGTTCGGCCCAATCCTTGCCCGGCTGAACGACGGCTTCGCCTTCGATCGTGTCGACCTTGATGGTCAAGCTTTCCTGCCGATGATCTTTGCGCGCTTTTTCAACCTTCGCACGGATCCACTGCCACTTCTTAAACTGTTGACCCGTGGCAATAAGACGAAAAGGAACCGGGAAGAGGCGGACCAGCTTGCCACTCTCGTCCATCCCAGCAACACACGTCGTCTCCGCATACTTTCCGCTCGGCGACGGGTAGGTCTTGCAGAGAATAAGAATTCGAGCATCGACGACGGCCATGGATCTCTCCGGGGCGAATCAACCCAGCTTCAAGGAGTTGCGCAATAGCGCCTGTAGCCAGTGCATTGGTCAATCCTGCGTTGCTTCGATCTGAGCTAGAACGCACAACCTTGTGTCTATGCGCCCGTGGCCACGCCCAACCGCGTAGGCTTTTTTGTTTGACGAGATCGATTAAGAAGGAGACGGCCTCGGCCCTCTTATCGAAGCGATGGTCATCGACTGGCCCCGATCCGCCCCAACGATGCGTCAAGGAGGCTCCGCCAAAAAGACTGGGAGTCTTCGACGGCTTGAGGGAATATGTCTCGGACGACCAGGCAGCAGCCTGAAGCGGAACGCCCCCGCCGGGCGCAGTCGGTCCCGGCTTCCGCTGACCGGCGCTATGCTAAGCCTCCTGCGGCTGCGCTACTTCCGGCAGTGCCGTGTCGAGAATTCCCGAAATCCCGGCCGAGCGGCCGTCGCTATGCTGATTTCTCCGATGTTCTACATTTTTTGTCCCGGATCTCGGCCTAACGCCGGTTGACTCGGGCCGGCTATGGCTTCGAGCGCAGTGGCGCCGCGGATATTCCACGGAAGCGAGTATTTCTCGATCAATCCGAGTTCAAGGCCCGCACTTCCGTTGACCGGCAGGCCATTCCATTCGAGATCTGGAGGCATGGCTATGAAGATCTCAATGGCCTCAGGGCCTGACAGCTCTGCCATGATGATGGCTTCGAGGCGCTGGTTGGTTCGCTGCGAGATCCCCGGGCGCCCATATGAATAGAGCCTGCCCGCGAGCCCTTTTGTTGCGACGCCGACATAGAGCGCGACGCCGGCTTTTACGAAGGCATAGACACCCTTGGACTTCGGCGCAGGCGTTTCGACAGCAAGGCTGTCCCCCGAGATGATCCAGCGTCCGACCCGTGTAAAGCCGCCGCTGATCAGGATGTCGGTCGTGAGCGCGGGTTTGCTTTGTGGGCGCGTTTCCGGTCGACCGATGGGGGACGGCTTGGTCGCCGCTTCCAACGTCCGACGCGGACCGGCATTGATGACATTGTAGGCATGCTGATAGCGGATCCCCAATCGAGCAGCGATGTCCGCCGCCTTCAGGCCATCCGCCGCTAATGAGCGTATCTGATCTGCTTTTGTCATGTCAGTTCCTGTTAAGGCCCATTTCCCGGCTCTGCAGCTTGTCCTTCCAGCGTCGTTCGAGCTCCCCGAGGTCCGCGGTCGTCGCGGTCGAGCCGACCGTTTAAGGATCGATAGCTGGTAGTCGCTGGGGTCGCGACTCTTAAGCCCGACATTACCGCCGTGGCCCGTTGCAAAGTATTCGCGCCACCTGCCGATGAAGCCGTCGACACCCGACGCCATGCCGACATATTGCTCGCGCGTTCTCGGGCAGGTCAGAAGATAGATGCCGCTCGTCGCAGACAGAGGTGCCTGCCAGGTCGCGGGAAGGCTCTCGATATCGGAGAGATTGGCGATAAAGGCCGCAAAGCCGGGGAATGGAGGATCGCCTAGAGTTCGCCGCAGTTCGATTAGGCGCTTCGCCTTACCGTCACCGCGCTGGATCCAGGACCTATAGCTATCGCCCCAGTCGATCCAGAGCCGGCCGGCGTATTCGGAAAGCGAAGGCAGGCGATCAACTTCGTAAACGTTGCAGCTTCCGGCGGGCTCTATGCCGCCGGTGATCGGGTGCTGGCGATCGGCCGGCAATGGGCCGAGAAGCCGGGCTGCGTATAGCCCAACGAACAACGTTTCCCGCTCGGGAACGCCGACGAAAGAGGCCCAGTAGGTCGCGCGCAGTTTCGGCTCACTGGCGAAGGATTGGGTCGCCTGGTATGCCTCGAAGCGTTCGCGATGGTCACGCCATAAAGCATAGGGTGTCGGGAACCCGGCATGCCGGTTGTCCTGATGTCGAAGCAGCCGACCGTGCTTCGTTCAATTCCCGCCAGGTCCAACATGTTTCCGAATGCCAGCATTGTTCGCCCTCACCTCCTCCATGACATGGCTTATCGTCGAGCGGTTTGCAAACACATGCGTGTGCATACACGCCTCTCCCTTTCGTCTGTGAAGGACATCCGCAAATGTCCCGAATGTCTGGCTTGTACGCGGCTGAGTGTCCAACTCCATTCGAATTCGGCTGTGGCTGGGCGGCACCATTCGGAAGCACGCCAAACCCGCTCTCTTGCGATGGCGTCCTGGCCCAGATCCGGATCTTCCACGATCAACCCGCAAGGGGTCCGCTAGCAAGCTGCGGCCACTCGGGCTGCTCCCTCGCGGTGATCGCGCCCGTCCCAGGGCCTTTTGAGGAGCCATCGAGCGGGAATTGGCCCGCTCCCAAATGGAGCCTCTCACATGTCGCACGATCTTTCTCTCGCACAGTCCCACGCCTTCCAGCTCTCCCGCGACCTGATGGTCCCCGTCACCGTCTTCGAAGTCGACGGGGAGTATGGCGTCCTGCCCTCTGACGAGATCGACGCCGATGATGACCTTTCGGTCATCCATGAATTTCATCCGTGGCCGGCTCACTGAGCCGGCAATTGCCGTTCCGAGTGCCGCTGGCGACCTATCGGCGGCAAGGGAAGCTTCGCCGCGGGCGGTGCAACCTTGCACCTTGCTTCCCGCGCCCTTGCCCCCTCTGCTCTTCGCGGCGGCTGGAAGATGTCCCGCCGATCATGCGGGGAGTTAAATTGAGGAACGATCGCAGGCGATCGGAAAAATCATGAAAAGAGAAGAAATCGAGAAACTACGCGAGGCGGTGAGTTGTGCTGCCGTCCTCGAACAGGCTGGGTTCGCGGTCGATGTGAAGGAAAGCACGCGCCGGGCGGTGAAGTTTCGTCGCGGAGCGGAAATCATCATCGTCACCCACGAAGGTCGCGGCTGGTTTGATCCCTTGAGCGACGACAAAGGCGACGTTTTCGCTCTTACTTGCTTGCTTCAGCATTTAGGATTTTCAGAGGCTGTCGACCGTGTTGGCGATCTCATCGGCTTCACAGCTGCACCCGTCATCTGGAAGAAGCCGCCGTCCAAGGTCGAGCCTGCGGATATTCTGACACGATGGCAAGGTCGCGGTCTTCCAGCTACTGGAGCCGGCGTCTGGAGGTATCTCTGCTGGTCGCGTGCGATCCCGATCTCCATCCTGCGCTCGGCCATCAATCAAGGGATCGTTCGAGAAGGTCCATTCGGCAGCATGTGGGCCGCCCATAGCGATGGCGCCGGATTGGTGGTTGGATGGGAAGAGCGCGGACCTGACTGGCGCGGCTTTTCGACGGGTGGCAGCAAAGTTCTGTTTCGCCTGGGTGCGCCTGACGCTCTCCGTCTCTGCGTGACGGAGGCTGCCATCGACGCGATGAGCCTCGCCACGATCGAAGATCTGCAGGACGGAAGTCTATACCTCAGTACCGGTGGCGGATGGTCGCCCAGAACCGAAGCGGCGCTGGTCGACCTTCTCGCTTGCCCTGGCACTCACCTCGTCTGTGCCACCGATGCCAATAGCCAAGGCGATGCGTTCGCACGTCGTCTTCAGGCACTGGCCGCACAGGTCGATCGCCCTTCGGTCCGTCTCCGGCCGCCGGCGGAGGATTGGAATGAAGTCCTGCAGGAGAGAAGGAGAGAGAAATTGAAGAGCGAAGGAAGAGAGAGGCGTGCCGCATCGCCGCCGACCGCATCAAGGGAGGCTTCGCCCGGCTAAAGCCGGCCCTTGACGCGGCCGATCGGGATGCCGGCGGCCCGGAAGGTGTCATGAGGGACTAAAACAGAGGTGATGGAGTGGCCATCGCCAGGTCCCGAAACCTGAAGGAGCCAGAGATGAACACCCCTGCCCCATCCGCAAGATTTTCGAGGGCGTCGCAACGCGCCCGCAAATGTTCCGGCTTTTCGATCGCCATAGTCAGCGCCCCGACCGGTGGCAGAGCGATGCTGCTCCGCTTTACAGCGGAGAAAGGTTCGAAATTGATGAGGCACTCTACGATTACATGCTCAATATCCTGCCGCCATTGTGGATGTGCGGGCCGATCTTCGCGTTGCGCGAATTCCTAACGGGCTCGACCACCAGCATCTTCCTTGCGCTGCGGATCGACGGAAAGCCTCGGTACTTCCACGGCTATTGCGACCTGTCCGATCCCACTTCGGTCGAGACGATGCGGGCGACGATCTTCGAGCGCGAAACCCAGCCGGTTCGCGCCATGTCCCGTGAAGAGCTACTAGAACATATCTGGAGCAGCACTGCGAATGCCTATCGCGGCTATGCCGGCGATCGGTTTCCACCGGTGATGCAGGGGCAGCGCATGGTCATGCTGTGGAGCGGCACCAATGGCACGCTTCTGAAGCTGCTGGACGACCTTACCGATGATGAGATCGCCGCCAAACTGCCCGTTCATATGCGGCATCTGCCTGACATCGCGGCCTAGGCGTCATCAATCCCTTCAATCCATCAGGCGCTTCCAGCCCGCTATTGCGGCGGGCGAGCGATGGCGCGCATCCGAAAAGGAAAACTCCCGATGAGCAACGATCCTTTCACTCTCGACATGTTCGGTAGCTCTGCGCTCTCTTCAGGCCTTGCGCTAGGTGTCACCGCATTTGGCGGCTTCGACACAGTGGCGGCCAATGACGACGATCCCGATCCCACTCCGCCGGCGCCCGCCCCGGCTTTGCCAGTTGTGACTTCGGCGGCGTGCCCGAACAGTCAGCGCCAGAATTTCTATCTGGACGGCGACCGCGGTCTCGGTGCCTCATGGAAGGATCGTGCTCGCGTCAACGTGGCGGCAATCCTGGTCACGGAGGGCATAGTGAAGCAGGAGCGGCCGGCGACCGCCAAGGAGCAGGCACAGATGGTCCGCTTCACTGGCTTCGGTGCTGGCGAGCTTGCCAATGGCATGTTCCGCCGGCCGGGCGAGGTCGATTTTCGTGATGGCTGGGACGCGCTCGGTTCTTCGCTCGAAACCGCCGTGTCGGAGGCTGATTATGCCTCGCTTGCCCGCTGCACCCAATATGCCCATTTCACGCCGGAACTGATCGTCCGGGCGATCTGGGCTGGGATCCAGCGTCTCGGCTGGCGCGGGGGCCGGGTGCTTGAGCCCGGTATCGGGACAGGGCTCTTCCCTGCCCTCATCCCACCAGAGTACCGCGACACCGCCTATGTCACCGGGATCGAGCTCGATCCGGTCACGGCGCGCATCGTGCGCCTTCTTCAGCCGCGGTCTCGCATCATTGAAGGCGACTTCGCCCGCACGGATCTGGCGCCGATCTACGATCTCGCCATCGGCAATCCGCCCTTTTCCGATCGCACCGTCCGCTCCGACCGGGCCTACCGGTCGCTTGGCTTGCGGCTCCACGATTATTTCATTGCGCGCTCGATCGACTTGTTGAAGCCGGGCGCACTGGCCGCCTTCGTCACCTCGCATGGCACGTTGGACAAGGCCGCTACGACCGCACGCGAGCATATCGCCAAAACCGCCGACCTGATCGCGGCGATCCGCCTGCCAGAAGGCAGCTTTCGGCGCGACGCCGGCACCGATGTCGTCGTTGACATCCTCTTCTTCCGCAAGCGCAAGGCAGGAGAACCGGAAGGCGATCAGATCTGGCTTGATGTTGATGAGGTGCGGCCTGCTGTCGACGATGAGGGTGCGATCCGCGTGAACCGCTGGTTTGCACGCCATCCCGACTTCGTGCTCGGCACCCATGCCCTCACCTCTGGGCCGTTTGGCGAGACGTACACCTGCGTCGCCCGCGACGGAGCCGATCTCGACACCATCCTCGACGCCGCCATCGAACTTCTTCCGGCCGACGTCTATGACGGCGAGCCGACCCCGATTGATATCGATCTGGAAGATGAGCTCGCCGAGATCGTCGACCTCAGGCCGAAGGATAGCCCGGTCCGCGAAGGCAGCTTCTTCGTTGACCGGGCGAAGGGGCTGATGCAGATGCTCGACGGCACGGCGGTAGCGGTGACCGTCCGGAAGGGCCGCCCCGGTGACGGGATCTCTGAAAAGCATGTTCGGATCATCTCGAAACTGGTCCCGATCCGCGATGCCGTCCGTGAGATACTGAAGGCCCAGGAGACGGACCGGCCGTGGCGCGACCTGCAGGTGCGGCTCCGCCTCGCCTGGTCGGCATTCGTCCGCGACTTCGGTCCGATCAACCACACAACCGTCTCGATCCAGGAGGATCCAGAGACCGGCGAGGTGAAGGAGACCCATCGTCAGCCGAACTTGTTGCCCTTCCGCGATGATCCCGATTGCTGGCTGGTTGCATCGATCGAGGACTATGATCTGGAGACCGACACGGCGAAGCCGGGTCCGATCTTCGCCACCCGTGTGATCGCTCCGCCGATGTCGCCTGTCATCACTAATGCGGCTGATGCGCTGGCGGTCGTACTCAACGAGCGCGGCCATGTCGATCTCGATCATATCGCCGAGCTCCTCCATCGCGAAATCTCCGCAGTCATCGATGACCTCCGTGACACGGTGTTTCAAGATCCGGCTGATGGTTCCTGGAAGACTGCCGATGCCTATCTCTCCGGATCGGTCCGCACCAAGCTGGCGGCCGCGCAGGCAGCAGAGGAACTTGATCCGGTCTACGAGCGCAATGTTCGTGCCCTTCAGGCGGTCCAACCGGCCGACCTGCGTCCGTCGGACATCACGGCACGCCTCGGCGCGCCTTGGATCCCGGCCGCGGATGTCGTCGCCTTCGTCAAGGAAAGGATGGAAAGCGATATCCGCATCCACCACATGCCGGAGCTTGGCTCCTGGACGGTGGAAGCGCGCCAGCTCGGCTATTCTGCAGCCGGCACATCCGAATGGGGCACGGGCCGCCGGCATGCCGGCGAGCTGCTCGCCGATGCGTTAAACAGCCGCGTCCCGCAGATCTTCGATGTGTTCAAGGATGTCGATGGCGAGCGCCGGGTGCTGAACGTCGTCGATACCGAGGCGGCGCGCGACAAGTTGCAGAAGATCAAGCAGGCGTTTCAAGACTGGGTTTGGACCGATCCGGACCGCACCGACCGGTTGGCCCGCGATTACAACGACCGCTTCAGCAACATTGCGCCGCGCAAATTCGACGGCTCCCATCTGAAACTTCCCGGCGCCTCTGGCGCCTTCGTTCTTTATGGGCACCAGAAACGCGGCATCTGGCGGATCATCGCCGATGGCTCGACCTATCTCGCCCACGCCGTCGGCGCCGGCAAGACGATGACGATGGCGGCCGCGATCATGGAGCAACGCCGGCTGGGGCTGATCGCCAAGGCGATGCTGGTTGTCCCCGGCCATTGCCTGGCGCAGGCGGCGCGCGAATTCCTGGCTCTTTACCCCAACGCGCGCATTCTCGTGGCCGACGAGACCAATTTCACCAAGGACAAGCGCGCTCGCTTCCTGTCGCGGGCAGCGACCGCCACTTGGGACGCGATCATCATCACCCATTCGGCGTTTCGCTTCATCGCCGTGCCGTCGGCCTTCGAGCAGGAGATGATCCAGGACGAGCTGCAGCTATACGAGGATCTGCTGACCAAGGTCGACAGCGAGGACCGCGTCTCGCGTAAGCGGCTTGAGCGGTTGAAAGAAGGAATGAAGGAGCGGCTCGAAGGTCTCGCTACCCGCAAGGACGATCTTCTTACGATCTCGGAGATCGGTGTGGATCAGATCGTCGTCGACGAGGCGCAGGAATTCCGCAAGCTCTCCTTCGCCACCAATATGTCGACGCTGAAGGGCATCGATCCGAACGGCTCGCAGCGCGCCTGGGATCTCTATGTGAAGTCCCGCTACATCGAGACGAAAAATCCCGGCCGGGCGCTGGTGCTGGCCTCCGGCACGCCGATCACCAACACGCTAGGCGAAATGTTCTCGATCCAGAGACTGCTTGGCCACGCGGCTCTTTTCGAGCGCGGTCTGCATGAATTCGATGCCTGGGCGTCCTGCTTCGGCGATACGACGACCGAACTGGAAATCCAACCATCCGGCAAATACAAGCCGGTCAGTCGCTTTGCGTCGTTCGTCAACGTCCCCGAGCTGATCGCGATGTTCCGCTCGTTTGCCGATGTGGTCATGCCGGATGACCTTCGGCAGTATGTGAGGGTGCCCGACATCTCGACCGGCCGGCGGCAGATCCTGACCGCGAAGCCGACGGCGCTGTTCAAGACCTATCAGCAGACGCTCGGCAGCAGGATCAAGATGATCGAACAGCGCGAGGGTCCGGCCAAACCCGGTGACGACATTCTTCTATCCGTCATCACTGACGGCCGCCACGCCGCTATCGATCTGCGGTTCGTCATGCCGGCGGCTGGGAACGAGGACGATAACAAGCTGAATCTCCTGGTCCGCAATGCGCACCGGATCTGGAAGGAGACCGGTGATGCGGTCTACCGGCGCCCCGATGGCAAGGATTTCGAACTGCCGGGGGCCGCGCAGATGATCTTCTCCGATCTCGGCACTATGAATGTCGAGAAGACCCGGGGGTTTTCGGCCTACCGGTTCATCCGCGACGAGCTGATCCGGCTCGGCGTACCCGCGGCGGAGATCGCCTTCATGCAGGACTACAAGAAGACCGAGGCCAAGCAACGGCTGTTCGGCGATGTCCGCGCCGGCAAGGTGCGTTTCCTGATTGGATCCTCCGAGACCATGGGCACCGGCGTCAATGCCCAGCTCCGGCTGAAAGCGCTCCACCATCTCGATGTCCCGTGGCTGCCGTCGCAGATCGAACAGCGCGAAGGACGCATCGTTCGACAGGGAAACCAGCATGACGAGGTCGACATCTTCGCCTATGCCACCGAGGGAAGTCTCGACGCTTCCATGTGGCAGAACAACGAACGCAAGGCGCGGTTTATCGCCGCTGCCCTTTCAGGCGACACGTCGATCCGCAGGCTCGAAGATGTAGGCGAAGGCGCCGCCAACCAGTTCGCCATGGCCAAGGCCATCGCGTCCGGCGACGAGCGATTGATGCAGAAAGCCGGCCTGGAAGCCGACATTGCCCGGCTCGAACGGCTCCGCGCCGCCCACGAAGACGATCAGTATGCCGTCCGCCGGCAGATGCGCGATGCCGAACGCGAGATCGAGATCTCGACCCGCCGCATCGGTGAGGTCGGCCAGGACCTCGAGCGGCTCCAGCCCACGTCAGGCGACGCCTTTACGATGACGGTGCTGGGAGAGAGCCATACCGAGCGCAAGGAGGCCGGCCGCTCACTGATGAAAGAGATCCTCACGCTTCTGCAGCTCCAGCACGAGGGCGAGGTTCATCTGGCGACGATCGGCGGGTTCGATCTCGTCTATGAGGGCGAGCGGTTCGGCAGGGGCGATGGCTATCGCTACAAGACGCTCATCCAGCGCAGCGGCGCCGACTACGAGATCGAGCTTGCTATCACTGTCACCCCACTTGGAGCGATCTCCCGGCTTGAGCATGGGCTCGACGGGTTCGAGGAGGAACAACGGCGCTATCGCCAGCGCCTGGATGACGCCGAGCGACGCCTGACGTCCTATCGAACCCGCACGGGCGGAACCTTCCAGTTCGCCGATGAGCTCTCCGAGAAGCGCCGTCTTCTCCGTGGGATCGAAGACGAACTGGCGGCCGCCGCCGTGGATGACGGTGCCCAGGAGGCCGCTTGAAACTGCGGCCGGAACCGGAGGTCTTCAGGTCTCGCCTGGTTCCGGTCGTGCTCGCCTGCGCGCGAGGCGGCCGCGTTGCTCGGCCTCCTGCAGGGCGAGTCTGCCGAGGTAGCGCTCCCGCATCTGCTTCATATCGATCTCGCCGCGAACCCATTCGTCGAGAAGCGCGATGAAGGCCGGATCTTCATCGATGGGCACGCCATGGCCTTTCGCCCTGTCGATGGCCCGCTGCGCGATGGATTTCCGGGTGTTGGGGTCCGTGCTCATCTTGCCTCGACTTGGGAGTTATCGGATGGGCGGCGACATCTATCAGGGGGTCGCTCACGCCGCGACTTGAAATCTGTGGCTATCAACAATATCTGAGCATCACTTCCCGTTTCGATGATGTCCTGCCGCCGGGCAACCGCCGCGGCTTTCGATATCGTCCGGGATCAGAGAAAAGGGCGCTCCCCGCACGGGTCGAGCGCCCTTTTCGCTTCGGCCGCTAAGTCGATGTGGATACAAGATACGGATTTCGTTTTCGCTTTTGGCGCCTTGACCGATGCGCGCGCGATGAGACCTGAAGAATAACACTGCGGGAACCCATGCCTTTTTATCTTGTAATCCAGACCTCTCTCATTGAAGCCGACGACGAGGAGGCCGCTGCTCGAATTGCGGTCGACCAGATCCGATCCGGCAACAAAGTCGCCGTCACTGTGAAGTCCGACGAAACGACCGTCTCGCACATCGTCGTTGCTGCGAAACCGGCTATCTCACTCGCAGATCCGGTTGCGGATCCTGAGGATGGCGGGCCGGTTCCGGCCACTCACCCTGCCCCAACGTCCGCGGTCGAGGCCGATCGAAAGGCGACGCTGAAGAGGATAGTGGCTGATGCGTTCTCGCTTCTGAAACGGCGCCCCTAAGTCTTTCAGACGGGCCGCGTCTATACGCAGATCTGGCGCTGCATGATGAACCTCCGCGCCATTTGGCGGGGTAATCGCTGCGATGTAAATTAGAAAAGGGGCGAAGTATAGGGAAAGAAAATGGAACCGGTCGCAGATCGGTCCTCCTGCCGCCGCTTCCGCTCAACCGCCGCCTGTGCGATCCCGGCCGGTTGTCCTTCGCAGGGCAGATGCCCCGCTCGTCCTGCCCAGCAGGGATGCTCGGCCGCAGTTGCGGCAGTTCGGCCGACCCCGCGGTCCCGGAGGTGTCTTCGAGAAAAATGAAGACAGGAAGGGCTGGCAAGGCGCCGGCTCGTAACCCTCCCGAAAGGACAGTCCCATGCAGATCAAGACGATCGATCCCCGCGCTCTGAAGGAAAACCCCGACCGCATGCGTCAGACGAAATCGTCGCCACAGGCCGATGCGCTGATGCTGGCGACGATCAAAGCCGTCGGTATCGTCCAGCCGCCCATCGTTGCGCCCGAAGCGGATGGTGGCAATGGCTACATCATCGATGCCGGCCATCGCCGAGTGCGCCTCGCGATCGCTGCGGGCCTCGGGGAAATCGAGATCCTCGTGGTGGATGCTGCGAACGACAACGGCGCCATGCGCTCGATGGTCGAAAACAGCGTACGCGAAGCGCTAAACCCGGTCGACCAATGGCGGGGTATCGAGCGGCTCGTCGCACTCGGCTGGACCGAGGAAGCGATCGCCGTCGCGCTGGCGCTCCCCGTTCGCCAGATCCGCAAGCTACGCCTGCTTGCAAACGTTCTGCCGGCGATGCTCGAGCAGATGGCGCTGGGCGATATGCCCTCCGAGCAGCAGTTGCGGATCATTGCTGCCGCCGGTGAGGTCGAACAGAAGGAAGTCTGGAAGGCGCACAAGCCGAAGAAGGGCGACACCGCTGCCTGGTGGTCGATCGCCAATGCCCTGACCA
This sequence comes from Rhizobium leguminosarum, assembly GCF_001679785.1. Taxonomy (NCBI): domain Bacteria; kingdom Pseudomonadati; phylum Pseudomonadota; class Alphaproteobacteria; order Hyphomicrobiales; family Rhizobiaceae; genus Rhizobium; species Rhizobium leguminosarum. The sequence goes on along the minus strand of NZ_CP016292.1, from coordinate 128,214 downwards.
AGAAGCGCATGTATGCCAAGGATGCCAGCTTCGGCGATGATCTGCGCGAGGCCTATGGCATCGAATGGGTCGAAGATCTGTTCGCGCCGGCCGACCAGGACAGCCGCTACACCACCAACGTCGAAGGTTTTCTCGGCGCCCAGCACGAATGGATGACGTCCAATCTGCCGAAGCGCGGCGCGATCGTCGAGGTCAACAGCTGGGGTCAGCCGGAACTGCCGAAGAAGGCAAGCCAGGTCTACGGCAAGCCCTCGAAATCCGACAACACAGGCCTTTATCTCAATCGCGACGGCAAGGTTCAGACCGTCTACTACCGCATGCCCGAGGCGGCGAAGCCGAAGGGCGACAGTGCAAATGGTGCCGAGGGCGCCATCAATGACGATACCGGCTCAACACCGAAGGCACGCCCGGATGTTACCCAGAAGGGTCAGGATATGATTGGCGATTTCCGCACCGACGCCCTGCACGATGCCCTCGGCCGCGCTCTGATCGAAGACGATATGCTGATGGCGCTGCTCGTGCTTGCCTTCGCGGGACAGAACGTTCGCGTCGACTCCGGCGCGGGCGGCAACCTTTACGGCGGTGCGCGCTTCGGCCGCCATGCCGCTCGCCTCTTCACCGAGGATGGCAAGCTGTCTTTCGACATGGATACAGTTCGCGGCGCTGCACGTGCAGCCCTGATCGACGTGCTCTCATGCCGTCGCGGCATGTCGAACAGCGGCGTCGTGTCCCGTGTCGCCGGCCAGGCGATCGGTGCGGACAGCTACCTGCCGAACATGGGCATGGCGGATTTCCTCGCATCCCTATCGCGTCGGGCCCTTGAAACCGTCGCCAAGGATGCCGGTGTCGAGCCGCGTGCGCGTGTCCGCGAGACCCGCTCAGCTCTCGTCACCCACTTCGAAGGCGATACGAACCTCGTCCATCCGTCTGCTCTGTTCGCGCCGGAGCCGACGGAGGTTCTCGCCCTCCTCAAGCATCTTGATCACGAAGCGACCCCGCAGGACGAGGGCGAGACCGACGATGGCACTGACGGCGGTATCGTCGCCAATGACGGGCATGGAGAGGTTGATGTCTCCGACATGGTCGAAGCGGATGAGGGTCCGGGCACGCTCGACGACCACGAAACGGCCTACGGGATCGCGGCCGAGTAATCCCACCAGTCCTTTCCAAATCTTCCGCTCCGCCGCCGGTCATCCCGGCGGCGGTTTGCTTTTCAGGACCTTCAAACAAAGGAGCCCGACCATGAACGGAGCATCATTTACCTCCGCCACAGACCCAGTATCCATCTCCTCAGCCGCCGATGGCGTCGAGTTCGGGACAAGCGCCGACGGATTTCCTGTTGCACGCATCGGCGAAATCCTCCTCGGCCTGATCTCCAACGGAAGCGGCGACTTCTTTCTGGCCAGTGCTTGGCGCATCACCAAGCCGTTAGCCGAAGTGCGGCGTCACCATTTTTATCGCCACGATGGGCGCGTGAAGGACGAAGCGGCGTTCCGTCTCCGCGCAATCGAGACCGCGGAGCACATGCGGGAACTTTCAGCCTTCTCCCGCATCCAGACACGCATGTCGGCAAGCACGCCATGGGGCGGCTCGCAGCTGGCGACGATCTATGCCGAGGGAATTGTCAGCCACTCGACCTCAGGACATGGCGGCTTTCATCTTTCTCCCGATCGAAATCTTCAGGTCGATGCCTCGGTTCGCAGCGCGGGCGGTTGGTACGAGGAAGATAGCGAATGGGCGATCGTCGCCTTGACGTTCCCGGATCTCTTCACCGGCTACGAGCGCCAGTGCGCCAATGGGGCCGCGCGCAACACCTTCCCGGATTATTGGGAGAAGCTTCGCGGCCGTCAGCTCAGCGCCGGGGAATCCTGGTTGAAGGATCGCGCTGAGTTTGATCGCGTGCATGCTGACGACTGGATCGTCATCTCTGCAATCATCTCCTCTCACCACTCCGGCATGACTGAGGTGTTCGCCAAGAGAGGCGGCAATCGCGAATCCCAGCGAGAGGAGCGTCGCTTTCTCGTTCCTCATGAAGAATATGGTAGGCGCGGTCGCTTTGGCTTTGTCATCGATCTCGCGCGTCATGCCGCCTATGATGGTCCGTCGAGCTTCGTCGGTTGGAGCGCGAGGGCGGCATGATGGCACCGGTAATGTCACCCGAAACCCAGCTCTCTCGCATGGAGGACGCCCGCCGTCAGACCCAGAGGCAGTTGGAACTCATTGACAGGCAGATCACCCGCCGGATGACGGCAATCCTGCCGAAGCTTGCGAGGCGCCAGACTGGCTACCATCGCGGAAAGGCGCCCGATGGCCGCACCCTGCTCGAGCGCTATCGCGCCAACCTAGCCGGCCTCACAGCAGAGCGTCAGCCAGAGGCCGAAGCCCTATCAAGAAAGCTGGCTCGACAGGACGCTGCGATCGCAGCGCTACGCGACCGTTTATCTTCTGCCGGCCCACACTAGAGTCCGGAGGGCTGATGACATGGCAACAATAGGTGACCTCGAGCGGAACGCCGGGATCGGATCTTCCAATGCTGAGCGAACTGCGTTCTGGCTGCGGTTTCATCATCTCGAAGGGAAAGCATGCCTTGACGCGGGCGTGGCCGAGCTCAAGCGCATGATCGCAGAGCGCAACGGGACCGAATTGCGTGCTGCCAAACACAGGCGCCAGCAATGGCCAGCCCCGAGCGACGATCAGGAAGCTGCACTACAAGCGTATGCCGCCAGGCATGGACGACGCTGGAAGAGCATCCTCAGCGATGTCTAGATGGGGGGTGGACCGCCTTATGACGATGGCGGGATCTTGCGCGGTCTCCGTAACACCCATGGTCCCACATGGCTTCAATCCTACCGGTTGCCGAAGGCAGTATTGCGGAGCCAGTCCGACGGGAACGCAGCGGTCTCGCATGTGGGCATCGGCAAAAGCGAGGAGTAGAACGGGCTGGAGCCATATCCTTGTCGTGTCCGGTGATGGCACCGTGACGGTTTGTCCTTCGGTTTTGCTGCGGTCTGAGCCAGCGGCCGTCCACTTCAAGGCCGCTATCGCGCCGCGGGGCGGCCGGAACCCGCCGTCCTGCGCGGAGCAGTTCCGCTCGGCCTCGCAGGGCGGTTGCCCTGCTGGCTCGCAGATCGGCTCCGCTTGGCCTGGCACGCCCGGACCTTGAAGCGCCCGTCTTCCGCCGGTTCGGGTCGACCGCACCGAAGGGCAAGCCGGCACGGGGCCGGAACCACTTCGGCTCGAAAGGAAGAGACATGGCCAAGCCCGTAACCACTCGCCAGACCGCCCGGGTCGTCCAGCTCCGCAAGGGCGCCACCGTCGAAATGGTCCGCCTCACCTGCCCAGACAGCGCCCAGGCGATCAAGATCGCCGAAAGCTTCGGGACCGCCGTCATCGACAGCGAGGGGATCCGCGACCTCCACGAACGGCTCATCACCGAGACCGCGGATGCTCTCAGCGAAGGCCTCGGTGACCGGGCCATGCAGATCCACCTGCAGCGCATCGTCGGCGCCTATGTCGGCTCCGCCCACGGCGCCGGCCAATTCTACAGCAATGCCGTCACCCAGGCACGCGATGCCACGGCCAAGGCGGCAAACGATGCCCGCGACGAAGACCTCGACGGTCCCGTCGGCTACGATAGCGCCGCCCACCGCAAGCGGGAATTCGCCGCCGACATGGGCATCCAGGCTCACGCGTTACGGATGGCAGCCGAAGGTGCCGTCGCCGCCTACAAGCATATCGTCGGTGAGAGCTGGAAGCCGTTCGATCGCCCAGTCGAAAACCCCGGACATTCTGTGGATCGCAAGGCGGCCGCGGCCCAGATGTCCGCTTTCGACTGACACCATGCGGCGGGGCCCGCCCCCCTTATCGTTAGAGGCCGTCTCTTTGGGGCGGCCTTTTTTCATGCCGGCTCTCGATGGAGGGAAAGCGGAAATAGGAATTTGATCGGGCCGTTGCGGCCCGTCTCGTGCGTCGGACCTGCAGGAGCCGCCCACGTCAGGCAACGGCTTCGCCGTCCTCCACTTCGTTTCGGCCGTTCCGGTGCAAGCCGTCGGCTCATGGCTCCTGACCTTGGCCTGCGCGACGGGGCCGCGATTGGCGCGGCTCCGAATAGCGGAGATGAGAAATGAGCAAGAAGGTCGAAAGCCAGCGCACCGACATCTATTCCCGCGTTACCGATCGGATCCTCGAGGACCTCGCAAGCGGGGTCCGCCCCTGGATGAAGCCCTGGAATGCGGCGAATACGGATGGCCGGATCACCCGCCCGCTCCGCCACAACGGCCAGCCCTATTCGGGCATGAACGTTCTCCTGCTCTGGTCAGAGCAGATGTCGCGTGGCTTTGCTTCGTCGATGTGGATGACGTTCAAGCAGGCGTTGGAACTCGAGGCCGCCGTTCGAAAGGGCGAGACCGGATCGACGATCGTGTTCGCGAGCCGGTTCACCAAATCCGAAGCGGACGGAAAAGGTGGTGAGGTCGATCGGGAAATTCCCTTCCTGAAGGCCTATTCCGTGTTCAACGTCGAACAGATCGATGGTCTGCCCGACCACTATTATTACCGGCCGGCGCCAGCCCAGGACCATGTTGAGCGTATCGAGCAGGCGGACCGGTTCTTCCGGAATACCGGCGCGGTGATCCTCCATGGTGGCAATCAGGCATTCTATGCGCCAGGTCCTGATCTCATCCAGATGCCGCCCTTCGAGACGTTTAAGGATGCGGCGAGCTATTATGCTACGCTCAGCCACGAGGCGACGCACTGGACTGCCGCCGAGAACCGCGTCGGCCGAGACCTGTCACGTTATGCCAAAGACAGGAGCGAACGTGCCCGCGAAGAGCTGATTGCCGAGCTTGGCAGTTGTTTCCTTTGCGCGGACCTCGGGATAGCCCCTGAACTCGAGCCGCGGCCTGATCACGCGTCGTACCTTCAGTCCTGGTTGAAGGTGCTGGCCGACGACAAGCGGGCGATCTTCCAGGCGGCTGCCCATGCGCAGCGCGCAACGGTCTTCCTTCACGGGCTACAGCCGGAGGCGGCCAACTTTCGGGACGCTGCTTGAGTGCTTGAACGCTTCAGGTAGGCTTACGGTCGGTCGCCGCTCTCGGTGCTGGCCGGCTCTGTCAACGGGTCAGCGGGAGCCAGATCTTCCGTAGTGCTCAAGTCTAACCTTCCCCAGATCGACGGCTTAGGAGCGGAAGGCTTCAGCTTCCGGGACTGCTTGATTTCGACGATAAACGGTTTCGTCTGCTTTGCCATAAATCCTCCAGGCGATGATTCGCGGGGCAACTCTATCGCGGCAAGTTCGTCTCGCAAGCGGACCTTGATCGGACGTCATGCGAAGAATGTGCATATCGTTGTCGTAGCTATGTCAGATTGCTGACCAGCTGTGGCAGTTCACCTCGATTCCCCGGTGCGGGCCCGCCATTGCCATATCCCTTTCCCTTGACGACAGGCTCCATTCGCGGGCTCGATGAGGCATGTCTGGCCGGAGAGCGGCTACGCCTCGCTCGTACTCCCGCAACGGCGCTCCGAAACTTTCATCCCCTGCCGGAACCCACCCCACTCGACAGGTCGAGTGGGGACCCCAGGTCGCCGTCATTCCTCGCGAAACAAGAAAGTCTCTCCACGCCGCCCTTCACGATGTTTCGGCCCTACGGGTGCGGTCCGATCGTCCCCGGCCTTTGCGACTGCCATCGAGGCCGCAATGGAGCGGCCCGAAACAGCGAAAAGGAATACGACAATGGCTACCATCGGCACCTTCACCTCTACCGAAAACGGCTTCACCGGCTCGATCCGCACCCTCGCCCTCAACGTCAAGGCCCGCATCGCCCGCATCGAAAATCCCTCCGATAAGGGCCCGCAGTTCCGCATCTTCGCGGGAGCCGTTGAACTCGGCGCCGCCTGGCAGAAGCGCTCGGAACAGACCGACCGCGACTATCTCTCGGTCAAGCTCGACGACCCGAGCTTCCCGGCTCCCATCTACGCAACGCTCTCCGAGGTCGAAGGCGAAGACGGCTACCAGCTGATCTGGTCCCGGCCGAACCGGGACTAAGAACTCCGGCCCCGCCCGAAAGGGCGGGGTCTTCCCTTCGGCAAGTATCTAAAGCCGGATCAGGCTTCGAGCCTGGTCCGGCTTTTAATTGGTGGCACACGGGAGGGAGGTGGCTTCCTCGTGCCCAAAGCATTGACAAAGGGCATCAGAGCGGTGTTCTGATGGTACCCGCAACAAACACATTGCGGCGCGTCCGGTACTCCAGTACCTAATCCTTCAAGTGCCGAGCGGTTCGACTCGCTGTTCGGGCGCGCCTCCGACGCGACTGATTTCGCCTCAACGGGCACATCGGGGATATCATGAAAACCAATCTAGTCATTGCCATTTCCGCGCTACTCCTTGGCGGAGCTGCCGCGACGAATGCGGCAGATTACGGCATCAACGGAATGGCACTGGGTAGTGATCGCCGAGTGTTGAAGCTCGGCTACGTTACCGTTTTCCTTTTTAGGTCGGCAATGTGAAACTCGCCATCCATTGCGACCAGACGAACTTCCTGTCATTCGATCGGGAACACGTTCTTCCATGCCCGATGCCATTCGATGCGATTATCCCCAGGTCGTCTCGGTCAAAAGCTGAGGCGACCGCCGAAATACGAACAAGGTGCGTGACGTAACCCCCCAATCGGAGAAGCGACATCCTGTCCCTATTAGGCTTCCTCGCTGCCTCGTATCGGATTTCGTGTGCGGTGGGATTCGAGATGTTCCCAGTGCGGCGGATCGATTAATGGAGGGCAGCGGGCGCAGGCGCGATCAGGGGAAACCGCGCGATTAATATACTGGTGAGTTCCTCCTGGGTACGATGGCCGCGATTGAAAAGGTCGATTGCCGCGCTGCAGATTATTTCCGATGTCTTGTCGTCCGGTTTGGCCTTGTAGTGCCTAAACCAAGATTGAACGGACAGCGAGAGCACGGCCCATTCAGTTTCTTGGACGCTCGTGACTAACATTTCTCATCTCCCCACAAGTTGAAACGCGGCAGCTTTGCAGGGTTTCATAAGTGAGCCTGCAATCCCAGTTGTGCCGTAACGTTGAAGAATATCTCCTGCCATTCAGTGCGAGATGATCGCACGACCGCTGGAGGCCAGATGCTCTGTAATCGCCCTCCGGATTTCGATAACTGTGTCGAAGAGCCTGTTATCCAGGTCGATGACATTGAAACGGACAGCGATGAATTTGAGGCGGTTTTCGACAGGGACGGCGATCCCGACTTCCTGCCCGTTAAATACGACAGCTTGCTTTTGCATAACAAACCTCGGGCGCGCCACACGGGGGGCACCATCTTAGAATAGTGGAACAAAGGGTTTACGACGCGTCAGCTTGTCGTCGCAGGTCGGTATCGGATCGAGACGAGATCACGCAATCGCTGCATCCCGAAGAAACGAAGTCGGACAAACAACGTCATCATCCTCCTCACGCGAGGTCAAACGACCGCTGAGTATCGCCGGCAAGGGCGGATATTTCGGAACTCTTCTTGTAAAAAAACGTAGTCGAGAAACTTTGAGTAAGCAACTGATTTTTGTTATTATTTAGCACTTTGAATCGTATGACAATTACCGCAGGTGCGAAGTAATAAATGATGTACGTTCGTCCGAACCCACCCCGAGGGCCCACCGGCGAGACCGAAGCATTGGCGATGGGGCCTTACTAGAACTGGAAGGTATTGTCGAACGCCCTGCACGGCGGTAACGGGCATAGGGCCAACGCTCGTGCGGGCTAACCCCGAATGGCGCGATGTTCCGCTCCCACGTGGCCTTTCCAGACAGTAGCGATAGCGCTGAAGGTTCAGAAGTACCTGATTACGATATGACCAGCTATATATCCGAGAGGGAACATTACTGCCACAATGTAGGCCGGTTGATAGTTCGACGTCATGGCAATGACGCTGGTTACTAGCCCGGCTGCAATTCCAACCGCGAGGACAACTGGAAGGGCATCCGCCGCGAACGCGCCAGGGCCATCCCCTGATCCTATGGAGAAGAAATAGACAACAATCATTGCGACGGTTGCCGCCGTAAGCGTCCACCCCTGTCGCCAGAACGCAAGCGCGAGGAAACCGACGATGTACGGCAAAACAAAAACGATAATGAACAAGGTAGGCATATCAACCACTATCCGTAGAACTCGGCCCTTGCGGACCGTCATACCATCGCCCCGTATGGAGCGTAAAATACTTCATTCGGCGATCTTAGCAGGGCGAGGCCGATCGGGAGATCAGACGTGCTCCTGCCTTAGGCGGAGCCACGAAAATGTCTCTAAACCTCCTAAATCTTCCGGAACTCTCCGAGCGGCACATAGAGATGCTCGCGAAGGTCATAGCCGACTGGTGCGGCGCGAATGCCATCGACGCAGATGGGGATTGCGCGCAAGCCGCATACGCTGCCGCGGTTGATCTTTTGAGTGCGAACATAGACCTGTCAGCGTGCCAGTTGCGACAGGCACTGGACCTCAGGATGGCTGAAAACAAGCGTGAGGAACCTTCGTCGTAGAGGGAAGTTGGTCGGGTTGTTGCCCGCTGGCGATGGAGCGTATGTCTTGTGGAAAGGTGTCGTTATTTTACACCTGCGAACGTCGATCACCGTGAGATCGGCAAGGCCGTGTTCTCGTTCAGGCAACGCAGCGAGTGAGAATCGTTGATCCATATATGGATTCAAGGGCGCTGACTGACTTCGCTATCCTTGCGAATGAGGGAATCGAGATAGAACTGTTGACTGACGAGAAGTCCGTAAAGCCGACGTTCGAACCAGCTCTTGCACGGTTCCGACAACAGTACGGTTCCAAACGGCCCGCACATGCGCGGTTGGCGGCACCAAAATCACTGCATGATCGCCTCATCGTCGGTGATGAAAAGACCGTCTACACGGTTACTCAGTCTCTAAACGCTCTGGCAGACCGGTCTCCCGCCTCGATAGTGCGGGTGGACGGAGAATCTGCTCAGCTCAAGATTGATGCATATGATCAGTTCTGGGTGACTGCCAGGGCGGTGCGCCATAGCCCGATCGGTGCCCTTGGATAATCAATTGCCCGATATGCCGATGATCTTGCTAGTTTGATCCGGGGCCTTCACCCGACGATCCGTCAAGTTGATAACTTGCGGGCGGGCATGCCGCAAAGACCGGGCCGCATCGACTTACCACGTTCTCGGGGGAACAATGGTGCTACGGATCGGGGACTAACCCAGCCCCGATCCGTCAATCCCAGTTGACGTGAGAATAATCGATGCCTGTAACCGCGCTCGCACCGGCGCCCGCGTCGGACACCGCGAAGTCGCAGCAGTATCGGCTGCTACTCTCCCGTTTGGGGGTTTCTTGCAATTCGTTCGCCGGTTTGGGGGTTTCTTGCCCGTTAGCCCCGCGCTTTCCCCGAGCCTGTCGGACCACTCTCCTTGGAGCCAGGCGCTTCGGCTCCGTTTTGCGGCCCGCCCAACCAATCATCGGTCTCGCCGGGACGCTGCTCATTCCATTTAAGCTGGCCCCGAAGATCTTGAGGTACTGGCTCGGGAGGCTTTCCCCTGCCAGACCAGTTGGAAGGAGCGGCTTCGCTGGGCGTTACGGCGGACTGCCCGTTGTGTTGATAGCCGGCTTGGTCCTCGTGGCCCTTCAACTTATTGACAGCTGCGTATTCGGGGGGGTCTTGGATTGTCTTCTTGGCGGGAGGAGTCTTGGAATTATCGGTCATGACGATCTCCACTGTTGCGCCTTGTTGGATTGGTAAGGCGGACCAACGAAAATTATCAGACCAATGAATTGAAAACTACCCTAGGATTTAATAGCAGATTTTACGGTTAAAGGTTGTATAATTCTAAGGTCCACCAGCGACATCGATGCGCGTTGCCGAGCGCTATGGTGACGAGGACAAAAACCGAATCGTTCGGGATTTGCGGCCGACGGTCTTCCTACGCGCTCGCAGCTCCATCGATGCCTGCCGAGGTTCTTGTCGATGCCGGCTTCGGCAAGAGTGGAGGAGAGTTAGGCGGGGTTTTTCGCACCCGCCTAAAGTTGGTCGCCCCGCGCCAGCGGTTCCCGTTGCCAGCCCGACCGTTTCCTTTTACGCCTGCCGCATTTGAGCAAGGCGCCGGGTGGCCCGCATACGGATTGATTGCTGACCAGCTGGTGCGGTTCGCCGGGATTTCCCGGTGCGGGCCGCCATTGCCATGTCCCTTTCCCTTGACGACGGGCTCCATTCGCGGGCTCGATGAGGCATGTCTGGCCGGAGAGCGGCTACGCCTCGCTCGTACTCCCGCAACGGCGCTCCGAAACTTTCATCCCCTGCCGGAACCCACCCCACTCGACAGGTCGAGTGGGGACCCCAGGTCGCCGTCATTCCTCGCGAAACAAGAAAGTCTCTCCACGCCGCCCTTCACGATGTTTCGGCCCTACGGGTGCGGTCCGATCGTCCCCGGCCTTTGCGACTGCCATCGAGGCCGCAATGGAGCGGCCCGAAACAGCGAAAAGGAATACGACAATGGCTACCATCGGCACCTTCACCTCTACCGAAAACGGCTTCACCGGCTCGATCCGCACCCTCGCCCTCAACGTCAAGGCCCGCATCGCCCGCATCGAAAATCCCTCCGATAAGGGCCCGCAGTTCCGCATCTTCGCGGGAGCCGTTGAACTCGGCGCCGCCTGGCAGAAGCGCTCGGAACAGACCGACCGCGACTATCTCTCGGTCAAGCTCGACGACCCGAGCTTCCCGGCTCCCATCTACGCAACGCTCTCCGAGGTCGAAGGCGAAGACGGCTACCAGCTGATCTGGTCCCGGCCGAACCGGGACTAAGAACTCCGGCCCCGCCCGAAAGGGCGGGGTCTTCCCTTCGGCAAGTATCTAAAGCCGGATCAGGCTTCGAGCCTGGTCCGGCTTTTAATTGGTGGCACACGGGAGGGAGGGATAGCTGCTCAGAAACCGGGAGTGTTCCGCTCGCGCATGCCGGCCTCAAGGATGAGCGGTTCCCCCAATTTTCTCCAACCGCCTGTGGCGCCTTCCGAAAATCGGCTCCCCCACTCCCCGGCCCTGCCGGTCGCTTGCGCGATCCCTGACCCCGCCATCCCCTCCCGGCCGCTGTCGTCGTCTTTCACACCCAAGGAGATCAGACGATGACCTACGACATTGAAATCCAGATCGAGGAACTGTGGGCCGAACTCAGGGAGTGCATCGATCCCGACGAACGTCGCGAGATCGAGGTTGAACTCGAGCTGGCGCGCTCCGAGCTCGCTGTCATCATTGCCGAGAACAATGGTTGGCTCAAGGCGGAGCCTCCCTTCTGAAGGGGCTTTTGCCGCATCCGTCAGCTTGGTCAGTCGGATCGCTCGGCCGACCAAGCTGTCAGGGATTTCACCCCTCGACACTCCCCGCCGGCTCACGCCCGATGTTGACCGAGGACGAGCTCGGCTCGCTGGCGCCGATCATCAAGTATCACACTGGAAACTGGGATCGCCGTACATGCGGCATGTGCCGGCGGCGCTCGATCCGGGGATCCTGATCAGGATCCTCGGCGCAGTCTCGGGCAAAAGCGCTCTCGATGTGCCTTAGTCGGTAGCGCCAGCATTGACGGATCCGCCAGACCGAGACGCCAAGGCAAGTGATCAGCCACTTCTTCCGCAAGGGAAGTTCGGCCTGGAGCTCGCGGTCCCGTTTTTCGAGGAGATCGAGGCTCCTTCGAAACCAACTGGGACCGGCGCAAATGAGCGCCAGGGGCGGACGATGCGGCCCCTTCTTCAGCAGATTGAAAAACCAGGGGGTGCTGGGGATCAGCGCAGCAAATGGCGCCGTGTCGTTTTGGGCCGATAGCCACGAGCGCGCTTTTGCTTCAACAGATCGAGGAACAACAGAACCGCTTCCTCCTCCCGTTCGAAAACCTGCTGCTTCTCTTGCCCTCGCCTTCCGATCCGTCCCCAACGCCGGATCAGGCAAGCCTCTCCGAACATCGTCTGCTCGATCTGCATGGCATAGTACCGCGCCATGTTCTGCGTCGGATCGGTCCGTTCGATGTAGAGTTGGTAGGGCTGCGAAATCATGCCGGTATCATCGCCACGCGCGATCGGTACGTCCAACGACATATGTGAATCCTACAAGTGCAACCGATTCATTTTCGTGAAGAATGGTGCATGGGCGAGGCGCCGATGGCGCACGGCTCTAATCGCGCTGCGACCGGAACCCGCACGCGGTCTCCGCCCAGTCGGGTTACGATCCTCTCGCAGCAAGGCGCTGAGCCAAATTTCATTATCCGGAGACAGCCGGGAGGCCCCATGGCCATCGGAGATGGCAAGCGGTCGCGTCCTTTCAGGACGCGGTTCTATCTCTCTCTGACGTCCTATTTTGCACCCGCCGTTCCGGCGTCAAGGCCATCGCGGCCCCTCCAATTTTCCCGGCACCGCAAGCGGCACCAACAAAATCGGTTCCTCCGCTCGCCGCACGGCGGCCGCGTTCCGCGGTCCCTGACCCCTCACGGACTACGGTGCGGACACCTTTCGTCAGAAACGAAAAGGAGACCCCGATGACAAAGCATCAAATCACTGAAGATCAGAAGCTGGCACATCAACAGCCGGATTGGCTTGAAACTCTGCGCGGAAGTTTCGATACGGAAGTGCATCTTCCCGCCGACATCTCGCGCGAGTTTCTGTCCGCGGCGCTGCTTTGGGCAATCGAGAGCAAAGTTGATTTCGGTTTGTTCCACGAGGCTGGCAAGATCATCATTGCTCACTTCGGCGGTGACGAGATCTACCTCCCATCCCGGTGGTCCGACAAAAGATGGCACATCGGCCTTGAGGACAGAGAGCCTTTTGACCCCGGTGATTGAACTCAAGACCAGGGGTGGCTTGCCGCCTCTGGTCTTGGCGTTTCGCGTGAGCCTTTCCTTCCGGATCGACCGGCCGGAGCGGCTACGAAAGGGGGGCTTTGCCTCCCCTCTCAGCCTCACCCCAGGAAGGAAGGGCGAGCCCCTCCTTCAAACTTCTACCCATGGGGAAAGGGGACGGTTCCCTCCTCCCTGTCCCCAACCCCTATCCCTCTCCCGTGCACAAAAGCGATGATGTCTTCACTGGCCCTGGCACCATCCATGACGCGCGCCATCCCATGATCGGGCGAGACCTTCCTGGATCAAAACAGCCCCCAGCGAATTGCCGGCACGAGTTACGGTTCGAAGCTTGCGACCATACTTGTCCTCGTCGCGAGCCCCGGCTGACAGCGAGAACGTCCCGGCGTTCAGCAGGACCAGCAGCCGAGTTCTCGCGGCCTCCCCCTTTATCCGTTCAGCCTCGCACCGGGGCGGGCTGAGTTCAGGCGTGTCGATATCGGCGACGCGGATTTTCTGGCTGTCGAACCAGAATGTGTCGCCATCGACCACGCAGTTCACCCGATGGCTATCGCCGCAGATCGAAAATGCGGCCGAATGAATCCGTCGTTGGTATCTTGGCCAGAGTGGCGAGGCCGGGGAGCGTGTCGACCCCGCCATAGGCAAGCCAGCTGCCGACAGCAATGATCGTGGTCGCTAGGATTGCCGCGGAGCGTCTACGCCGTCTGTACTGCCCAGACATTGGCGGTCCTCCATGCGGGCGCTGCCCATCGCGACCACCTCCGGTCTTCGGCGGTTTTCTGAACTGAACCACATTCGATTTCGCCATATCCGATCTCTTCGTTTCGCCTCAGCTTATGTCGGACTCGGTTTCATCTGCGTTTATGATCAACCTCAGCTGCTGAGGCGGCCGTGGGCCGAAAAGGCGGTGTGCGAGGCGCGGGGCGCAGTCGATCCCGCCTCCCCTTCGGGCCACTATGTTGAGGCTCCTGCGGCTGCTCTGTTCCCACGCCTTACACGACGAGAATTCCCGAAATCCCGCCCGTTGGGCGACCGCTATGCTGATTTCTCCGATACTCTTCATTGTCCTGGATCAGCCTTGCTCGTTGCACTCCGCGTCGGCTCGATCTGATGTGCTTCCGGCGGGGCCTCCGATCTTGTGAAACCTGTTCGTGCCGACACAGGCCTTCATATCATCCCGCCGGAACCAGATCGCTCGGCCGCACCGAAGTGGCGGATTGCCGGCCGTGAACACGATCTGCTCGTCGGCACGCATGCGCAGCACTTCATGCGGCTGGATCAGCGGCCTGGCAGCAAGCTGCTTCGACCGCGTTCGCGACGATCCCTTCGACTGGAAACTTCGGCTGACCTGGTCGATCTCGACCGTGGTCATCCCGCAGCGCTTCGAGATGTAGTCGGCGGTGTCAGGGTCGTTGATCGCAGCAAACGAGATCCAGCTGACACTCTCGAACCACTTGCTTGCCGCGTCGCGGCCGCCATAGCTTTCGCGCATCTGGCCGATCGACTGGTAGATCATGGTGAGCGTGATGCCGTACTTGCGGCCGGCATCGCGCGCGGTCTCCAGAATGCGCATGTAGCCGAGGCGGGCAACCTCATCGAGAAGGAAGAGCGCCCTGCCTTTCACCTCGCCGTCGCGATTGTAGATCGCGTTGAGGAACGAGCCGATAATCACGCGCGCCAGACCGGAATGCGTTTCGAGCGTCTTCAGGTCGATGTTGATGAATACGTCGGTCTCGCCGTCCGCAAGCGCGTCGGTCGAGAAGGTCGAGCCCGACACGAGTGCGGCATAATTGGTATAGGACAGCCAGTGCGTCTCCTTGACCGCATTGGCGTAGACGCCGGAGAAGGTTTCCGGCGTCATGTTGACGAACGCGGCGACATTTTCCTTTACGAAGTCGGAAGCGGAGCTGTCGTAGATCTCTTGCAAGCGTGCGCGAAGCTTTGGTTCCGGCTCCGACAGATTGGCGCGGACCTGCCGCAAGGTCTGGTGCTTCGCGTCCGTATGCCCGGAAAGGCAAACGTCGGCGATCATCGCAGTCAGTAGCTGCAGACCGGATGCGCGGAAGAAGTCATCGCGGACGCCGGTCGCGCGACCGCTGTCGCTCATGATCCATGACGCGACGGCTGCGATGTCCTCTTCCTTGGTGCCGCCGTGGCGACCGATCCAGTCGAGCGCGTTGAAGCCGGAGCCGGCGTTTTTCGGGTCGAGGACGATTACGCGCCGGCCCGCTTTGCGCCGGTGCTCCATCACCATCGGCGCCACTTCGTTGGACGGGTCGAGCACGACGAGCGAGCCGCCCCATTTCAGCGCAGTCGGTATCGTGACAGACGTGGTCTTGTAACCACCTGAACCGGCGAAAACGATCCCATGCGATGAGCCGAATGAGCCATCGAAGCACAACAACGGTGCGGAACCTCCCCTTCCCCAGGTCGTCGGCTCACCGGCTCGAAACCCCGCGGCGGCGGGATCGTCGCGATCGACACGATATCGCTCGCCAATGACGATGCCTCCTGTTTCCGGAAAGAGCTTCTCCGACCCTTGCATCGTCATCCAGTCAGCTTCTCCGTGCAGGGCACGTTTGCCCCGGATGCGTCTCGGCTCGCTTCGCGCAAAGGCCGCATTGCCCGTTCTGGCAACGCGCAGAGCGAAGAACACCGAGAGGAGCGTGACGGCCGCGCCTGCAATGGTCGACGGGTCGGCATAGGATAGAAGCGCCCTGTCTGCCGGCACCCGACCGGCAAAGGCCAACAACCGCGATCCCTCGCGAAGAGCTGCGACAATGATCACAACGAGACCACCCGCGGCAACGCTCCAACCTGATGTCTTGACGTTGATTGATCCCTTGGTTCCGAACAGAAACATGACACCACAGGCCCCGGCGAGTGCATAGGGCAATGCGAGCCCGATCCGTCCAAGCACAAGCTTCGCCTGATCCGTCGTTCCGAATGCCGAGAGCCAGCGTTCGATGCCCGGGACCGTCAATGCGATTGCCAACATGGCTACGGCCGGAATACCAGCGACAAGGATCCTCTTAGGTGTCATCGGCGAATGCCTTCGCACCGAGTTCACTCAGACGTGTTCGCTCCGCCTCGTCAGCCTTGATCCGCGCGCTGGCATCGATCAGTAGCCCGAGCAACAGCGCGCGTTTCTCGTAGCGCAGGCCTGCCTTTACGATCAGGCCACCAAGCTCGATCTTTTCCCGCGCGTCCTTTTTCCGAGCCTCGACCGTCGACATCTTCTGCATCCGCTCAAGCCTCCGCAGATTGGCCCGCAGCCTCGCCAGCACTGTTCGGCGGCGTGGTCGCAGGCTTGCGTCCCTGAGCGGGTTTCGCCTGTGCCCGAAACCGAGCTGCGACCTCTTCGAACGCCGACAGAAGTTCACCCTCCTCTATCCCGATCTCCCCGATCCCCGCACGTAGCGCGATACGCCCGATGCGCTCGGCATCGCGTGTTTCTGCCTGCTTGAGTTGCTCCTGCAAGCGAGCAATCTCTTCACGGATTTTGGCGGTTGGCTTCTTCATGGGCGTCGCTTCCTCGTCGCTTATGGTCCGATGAAGACGAACCTTGCCCCGAATTTTCTCCCGCTGGAAAGGTGCAATGTTGCACCTCGCCAAAGCGTCAGCATTTGGCGAATGATCCCGCCGTTCCGAAGGAGCGGATCCAAGGGCGCAATTATACGTCGCTGACGCGACGCCCTGCTCAAAGGCCCTGGCGGGGCCAACCGCTCCCGAGGAACACATTGAAAATGTTCGATCTTAGGAGCTCGTTCTCGTCGTGGCCGTCCCGCATTTCTCAGTCAGCATCGTTGCCCGCGGCTCAGGCCGCAGCGCTGTGCTATCGGCGGCCTACCGGCACTGCGCCAAGATGGAGTTCGAGCGGGAAGCCCGGACGATCGACTACAGCCGCAAGCAAGGGCTGCTGCACGAGGAGTTCGTCATTCCGGAAGACGCACCCGACTGGCTACGGTCGATGTTGGCCGATCGATCGGTCTCAGGCGCATCAGAAGCCTTCTGGAACAAGGTCGAGGCATTCGAGAAGCGTAGTGATGCGCAGCTTGCCAAGGATGTGACCATCGCCCTGCCGATCGAGCTGTCCGCCGATCAGAACATCGCCCTCGTCCGCGATTTCGTCGAGCGACACATTACCGCCAAGGGCGTGGTCGCAGACTGGGTGTTTCACGATGCTCCAGGCAATCCGCACATCCATCTGATGACAACCTTGCGGCCACTGACCGAGGACGGTTTTGGCGCGAAGAAGGTCGCGGTGCTGGGGCCGGACGGCAATCCTGTCCGCAACGATGCCGGCAAGATCGTCTACGAACTTTGGGCGGGTAGCGCCGACGACTTCAACGCGTTTCGCGATGGCTGGTTCGCCTGCCAGAACCGGCATCTGGCGCTCGCGGGTTTCGACATCCGCATTGACGGCCGGTCCTTCGAGAAACAGGGGATCGAGCTGACGCCGACGATTCATCTCGGCGTTGGGACGAAAGCGATCGAACGGAAAGGCGACAGCGGGGAGGAGAAGGTCGCGCTCGAGCGGTTGGAGCTGCAGGAAGAACGCCGCG
The DNA here is from genome assembly GCF_001679785.1 of Rhizobium leguminosarum. NCBI lineage: Bacteria > Pseudomonadati > Pseudomonadota > Alphaproteobacteria > Hyphomicrobiales > Rhizobiaceae > Rhizobium > Rhizobium leguminosarum. Next base: position 110,800 of record NZ_CP016292.1, on the reverse strand, counting down.
CCGAAAACGCCCGGCGTATCCAGCGGAATCCGGAGATCGTGGTAGACCTCATCACCCGCGAGAAGAGCGTCTTCGACGAGCGCGATATCGCCAAGGTCCTCTACCGCTACATCGATGATGCGGCGCTCTTCCAAAACCTGATGGCGCGGCTCCTGCAGAGCCCGCAAACGCTGCGGCTCGACCGGGAGCGGATGGATCTCGTCACCGGTGTCAGGGCACCGGCCAAATACACGACGCGGGAGCTGATCCGGCTTGAAGCGCAGATGGCCAATCAGGCGATCTGGCTGTCGCAGCGATCTTCTCATCGCGTAAATCGAACGGTTCTGAGCGGTATCGTTTCGCGGCATGACCGTCTATCGGATGAGCAGAAAACCGCGATCGAACATGTCGCAGGTCCGGAAAGGATTGCTGCCGTGATCGGCCGCGCCGGCGCCGGCAAAACAACGATGATGAAAGCGGCGCGCGAAGCCTGGGAAGCAGCCGGTTATAGGGTCGTCGGTGGCGCGCTTGCGGGCAAAGCGGCAGACGGGTTGGAGAAGGAAGCGGGCATTGCCTCCCGCACGCTGTCTGCCTGGGAACTAAGATGGGATCAGGAGCGAGACCGGCTTGATGAAAAGTCTGTCTTCGTCCTCGACGAGGCAGGAATGGTCTCTTCCCGGCAGATGGCGCGCTTCGTCGAAGCGGTAACCTTGTCTGGTGCCAAGCTCGTCCTGGTCGGCGATCCCGAGCAGCTGCAGCCGATCGAAGCCGGCGCTGCCTTCCGCGCCATTGCCGAGCGGATCGGCTATGCGGAACTCGAGACAATCTATCGTCAGCGCGAACAGTGGATGCGCGATGCCTCCCTCGATTTGGCGCGTGGAAACGTGTCGGCTGCGCTCGACGCTTACGCCCAGCGGGATTTGGTGCGGACCGGTTGGACCAGGGACGAGGCGATCACTGCTTTGATCGCCGAATGGGACCACGAATACGATCCGGCCAAGTCGACTCTGATCCTCGCTCATCGCCGTGTCGATGTGCGTTTGCTGAACGAGATGGCGCGCAGCAAACTCGTCGAGCGTGGGCTGATCGAGGCCGGCCATGCGTTCAAGACGGAAGACGGGACGAGGCAGTTTGCGGCCGGTGATCAGATCGTCTTTCTGAAGAATGAAGGGTCGCTCGGCGTCAAGAACGGTATGTTGGCGCTTGTCGTCGACGCCCAGCCCGGGCGGATTGTCGCTGAGATCGGCAATGGCGAAGACCGGCGTCGGGTCGTGGTCGAACAGCGGTTCTACGCCAATGTCGATCACGGCTACGCCACCACGGTGCACAAGAGCCAAGGCGCCACCGTCGATCGCGTCAAGGTGTTGGCGTCGAGCACGCTGGACCGGCATCTATCTTACGTCGCCATGACTCGCCACCGCGAGACGGCGGAGCTCTATGTCGGGCTGGAAGAGTTTGCGCAACGGCGCGGCGGCGTGCTGATAGCCCATGGCGAAGCGCCTTACGAGCATAAGCCGGGCAACCGGGACAGCTACTATGTTACACTCGGCTTTGCCAATGGCCAGGAACGAACCGTCTGGGGTGTCGATCTCGCGCGGGCGATGGATGCGTCGGACTCCAGGATCGGTGATCGCATCGGTCTCAAACACGTCGGATCGCAGCGCGTCACGCTCCCTAATGGCACGGAGGTTGACCGCAATTCCTGGAAAGTCGTGCCGATCCAGGAACTGGCGATGGCCCGGCTCCATGAGCGGCTCTCGCGTGCCGGATCAAAGGAAACGACGCTCGACTATCAGGACGCTTCGCACTATCGCGCTGCGCTGCGGTTCGCTGAGGCGCGTGGCCTCCATCTGATGAATGTCGCCCGCACCATCGCACACGACCAGCTCCAATGGACCGTCCGCCAATCGTCGAAACTCGCCGAGCTCGGCGCGCGCCTTGTCGCCGTCGCGGCAAAGCTCGGCCTTGGCGGAGCAAAGTCGACTGTATCGACAACATCTGTAATCAAGGAGGCAAAACCCATGGTCTTTGGCACGACGACCTTCCCCAGATCGATTGGTCAGGCGGTCGAAGACAAGCTCTCGGCCGACCCCGGCCTGAAGGCTAGCTGGCAGGAGGTTTCCGCTCGCTTCCATCACGTCTTTGCGGATCCACAAGCCGCCTTCAAGGCAGTCAATGTCGACGCCATGCTGGCGAATGGGACGGTAGCGGCAACGACGATTGTGCGGATTGCCGAGCAACCGGAAAGCTTCGGTGCGCTGAAGGGGAAGACCGGTCTTTTTGCAGGGAGCGCCGAGAAGCAGGCTCGCGATACTGCGCTTGTCAACGCACCCGCACTTGCCCGCGATCTGCAGGGCTTCATTGCGAAACGCGCGGCGGCGGCCAGGCGCTATGAGGACGAGGAACGCGCGGTCCGCGCCCAGCTCTCGCTCGATATTCCTGCTCTCTCCGCATCCGGAAAGCAGGTGCTTGAGCGCGTGCGCGATGCCATCGATCGAAACGATATCCCCGCCGGTCTCGAGTTCGCTCTGGCGGACAAAATGGTGAAGGCCGAGCTCGAAGGTTTTGCCAAGGCCGTGTCGGAGCGCTTCGGGGAAAGAACCTTCCTTCCGCTTGCGGCAAAAACTGCAGACGGGAAGGCGTTCGAGGTAGCGTCCGCAGGTATGCAGCCTGCCCAGAAGAACGAGCTGCGATCTGCCTGGGACACGATCCGCACCGTCCAGCAATTGGCTGCGCATGAGCGAACAGCTGTGGCACTCAAACAGGCGGAAGCCATACGGCAGACCCAGACGAAAGGGTTGTCGCTGAAATGATGTCTCATGTCCCCCCGACCTCTGCCGTTGCGCGCCAAAGGCGCCCGGCTCTCGCCCTCCTCGCAGTGTCGTGTGGCGTCACGCTCGCGGTGATTGTCGGCGGGGCCGTCGGCGGCCTGCGGATCAACACCACGCCCAGCGAGCCGCTCGGGCTCTGGCGTGTCGCACCCCTCGATCGCCCAGTGCTGGTAGGCGACATGGTGTTCGTCTGCCCGCCGGAGAACGACGCTGTTTCCGAGGGATTTGAGAGAGGCTACCTTCGCTCGGGCCTGTGCCCTGGCGGCTTTGGCCCCCTCATCAAAACGGTGGCTGCAGTCGGCGGGCAGCGCATCGCGATCGCCGGCAATGTCACGATCGATGGACGGCCGATCGCAAACTCGAGGCTCGTGTCTCAGGACGGCCAGGGGCGGCCATTGCGCCCCTACGCAGGAGGGACGATTCCGGCCGGCTTCCTGTTCCTCCATTCGCCATTTCCCGGATCCTGGGACTCTCGATATTTCGGGCCGGTCCCAGGATCCGGTGTTCTCGGCCTCGCAGAACAGGTGCTTACCTATGCGCCCTGATTGGCTTCAACCTTTTACCCTCGCTCTGGCTGCTGCCACGACTGGATATATCTCCTGGAGCGGACATGCCCTGGCGCTTCCCGCAGCGATCGCATTTCCGGCGCTTTGGTCGCTGGCGCACAGTCGTCGGGCCGCAAGTGTCGTTTCGGCCGCCTATTTTCTGGCGGCGTCGCGCGGTCTGCCGCAAGGCGTGGCTGCCTTCTATCAATCCGATATCTGGCCGGGACTGATCTTGTGGCTCGTCGCCTCAAGCGGCTTCGTTTTCGTTCACGTCGCACTCTGGTCGCGTCAGTCCGGCGGCTGGAAAGCCCTGCGATATACGATCGCGATGGTCCTCATGGCCCTTCCACCCTTCGGCATTGTTGGCTGGGCACATCCGATCACGGCGGCAGGCGTTCTCTTTCCAGGATGGGGCTGGGCCGGACTTGCGGCAGTGACAGCCGGTCTCGCGCTCATGACGACGCAATATCGACCGGCTGTAGCCATAACCTTTGCAGGCTTCTGGCTCTGGTCCGCCGCATTCTGGACAGCACCGGACATAGGGCGGCATTGGCAGGGGGTCGACCTGCAGCTCGGAAATAGACTCGGTCGCGATAACAGTCTTGCTCGGCATAGTGATCTTGTTGCAACGCTGCGCTCTGAGCGTCGCCCCGGCTCCACTTTCATGCTCTTGCCTGAAAGTGCTCTCGGGTTTTGGACGCCATCGGTCGAACGCGTGTGGCGGCAGCAACTGGCCGAGGCCGATCTGAGCGTCATCGCCGGCGCGGCTGTCGTCGATCGGGAAGGATATGACAATGTGCTGGTTCGCGTCTCGGCCACCGACAGTGAGATCCTCTATCGGGAACGCATGCCAGTGCCTGGCTCGATGTGGCAGCCCTGGTTGGCACCGATCGGAAAGAGCGGCGGAGCCAGAGCGGACTTCTTTGCTAATCCGGTCGTGTCCGTTGGCGGCCAGCGCGTGGCCCCACTCATTTGCTACGAGCAACTCATCATCTGGCCCGTCCTGCAGTCGATGCTTCATGATCCAGACCTCGTCGTCGCCGTCGGAAACGACTGGTGGACCAAAGGGACCGCAATCATCGGCATACAGCGCGCCAGCGCCGAGGCTTGGGCGCGGCTGTTCAACAAACCTCTCGTGATGTCTTTCAACACCTGATCTGGAACAAAGACCATGGACGCTGCCCTCATTGCGAAATGCGCCGATCCAAGCCTTCCCCCCGCTATCGTGGAACAGTTCATTTCGGCCGTCGGTTCCGACGATCCACTCGCCGTCACCGTGAATGCTGATGGTCGGCTGGTTCTCATCCCCAAACCTCGCTCGCCCGACGAGGCCATGGGTGTGGTCAAAGACTATGTCGGTCATGCCATCGTGCGGGTCGGCATCACCCAGTTTCCGGCGGATGTTGGCGTCGACGACGCATCGCAGCTTCAATCAGATATGTTCGAGGCCTGCGCGAATTTGCGCACAGGGACAGGCATATTCGCAAAGGTCGCCCGCATCGTCACCAAATGGTACGGCCGCCCCACGAATAAAGAGCTTCTTCCGCAGTTGGTGGACGATACGATCTACGCTTGGAAGACGGGCAGCTTCGAGGGCGACAACGTGTTCCGTGCCTCAGATCCTGGTGGCCCGACTTTCTTTGGTACACGCTCAGAAAAGCGTGCCGAAGGTACGGATCCCGTGGCGCCTCCCATGGAAAGTGAAGATGCCTCACAATCGGCCGAGCCGGATAAGGCTACGGAGGCAGGAATGAGGATCGATCTTTCGAGGATCGGCGGACAAAAATAACAAGCGTTGCGGATGGGTGAGCGTTAGGGCGAAACCGGAGAAGTGAGCGCTGGCGTTTCGCCTCGCGGCAGGAAGAAGCCCTTGATACATGCGTCATTGCGAACGGCGATCTGCGTGTGGGTACGCTCGTGAAAGCGAGCGCCATCGTAGATCTCATTACCTTCGGGAAACAGCCCTCGAACCGTGTCGAATGCCGGAAGGGCGGCTTCCTTCGCTATCTCGTGGAGGTAATTGATAACGGCGCAATCCAGCTTCCGAACGAGTTTGTCGGAATTCTTGTCACCCTTGGCATCGGAATTCACCGGCATTTTGCCGCCGGTGGCTTCAATCTGGCTTTTCAGCATGAGATAGCTGGTCTGGATCAGCGGGACATACTTGCGGGTAATGAGGTCCAAGCAGTTGCCGAGATCGATAATTGCGCCGAGCACGAAGGGCTCTTTATAAGCGCCAGATTCGGCTTTCAGCGTCGCCCATTCGAGCGCACGCCCGGGATCGTTTTCCCAAAAGTAGATTCCAGAACCAAGCCAGTCATACGCCTTTTCGCTCGGAAGAAGGGGCGACGCACCAGTTAGCGCAGCCATACCCACGGCCTTGTCACAGCCGTGGTAGCCGAGAACGTATGCAGGATAATTGGAACTCAAGCGGCAGCCGCTTCCTCAGCGTCGTCGTCGCGCGCATATTCTGGGGCAAGTTTGCCATCAGCAGACACAATGCCGGCGTCCATCAGATGACGGCGTGCATCATCTGGGGACTTGGCGGCGTCTTCAGCCCGCTTTTCCATGAGCGCGATGAGCGCCTCCAGCTGGATGTCTGTCATCGTCGAGGCCCTCCTGAGCCAACTTCTTGCAGTTTATTACATGGATTCCCGCAAAAGAGCAACTTGGACGGGGCATGGCGCCAAGCACGAGATTGTAACGCGGACACGCTGCAAACGTTCATTTTTGTCTGCCCGATACTCGGTCTCCTCAAGACAGAAACCGTTTCAACCCCAAGCCGGCGTACAAAATGTATGGCAACTTACCGAGAGAATAGTGGCCACAGTTTAATCTCAGAATCTGCGGCCGGCCGCCGGCGTTCTTCAAACTGCGTAACAAGCTCTCCGACAGCTCCGGCATCACAACCGTGTCTCTCTTGGCCAGCACCATCTGGATATCGAGATCCGGCCGCGCCAAACGATGCGCGTAGTTTTCGAGATTGAGCGGACCCCATGCTCTCCTGAGATCAGCCAGCTTGATCTCTGACTCGAGGCTGCTCCGGATAGATCGTGTAGCGCGACCCGTCCAAACCATATCCGCAAGGCTTCCACCAGTCAGAAACAGCGAAGCCTTAGAAACGTTCGGATCATGTGCGGCAATCAATCCTGCGACCCAGGAACCGAGGCTCATGCCGAGGACCGAGATTTCTCGATAGCCCTCACTTTTCAGCCAGCGGATGAGTTTTCTTCCATCACATACGGCCTCCCTGACGGCTTGGATCGTTCTTCCAAGGTTGGCGCTCAGCATGTAATCCGCGTGCAATGAACCGGGACGGCTACGCTCGAAGTGATAAGGCATCGCGATCTCGACGACTGTGATGCCGCGCCGTGACAAAAAGCCGGCAATTTGAGCGTTTCGAGTCCGTGCGTTCCAATGGTGAAAAACCACCAGTGCTTTGTTGAGTGATCCACTTTTGGTAATTTTCGCCCAGACGATATTGTTCTCTGCGACATCGGTCGAAATATCCGATGGAAACTTAACCCAATGCTCTCGCACTTCGAATCGTTGATCGCCGCCGTTCTGCTCATCGAAAAACGTCGGGTCAATCGAAGCTTCATCTGCGCGAGCACAAAATGCGCGGATACTGCCGATTTCCTCACCTGGAAAGGCACGGTCTGCATTAAGGATGAAGCTCGTCGTCTCCTTCCCGTCCTCACCGAGACGAGCCCGCTGTTCGTCCCACCGATCAAGCCAGCTAAGATACAATTTGTTCGCTTCCTATTTCATTCGATCGCCGACTGCCGAGGCCAGGATCAACCAGGCTGAACACCGCGACCAGAACACCGATGCCCAAAACGATCGAGAATCCCACGAATGCATCGACCAGCAGGTAGGTAGCAAACAGCAATGTCACGACCGCCGCCATCTTCCAGAGAGGCACATGAAATCGCGTGCCCATAGCTCGCAGGCAGATCGAACCGTAGACAAAGACAACGATGGTCGAAAGTGCAACGAGCAGGCTGCTGTAATGGGTAGGCATCCGATAATGGAACCCATTGCTGGCACCATCACGTCCAGCCAGCGCTGAAGACAAATCCCCGGCCAACCAGTCGAGGATGTTTTTGGCGTTCGATGTCAGATAGGAGCTCTGAGCCTTCATGCACGACGCGACCAGGAGGCCCAGAATTGTGCAACGAAAAATCCCACGCATTAATCTCAAGCAAAGCTCATAGACTTCGTCTTGAGATCCAACCTGCTGAAGGATCTTTGCTTCAAGGTCAATTTTCCTGAGATCATGGATCATGGTGTGTAGCAAAATGAGCCCAGCAAAAAAAAGGTAAAAGCAGAGGCACATATAGAGGTAAGCGAGGGCAGTGAACGCGATCGACACCGGGACCGATATAACCTCCGGTCGCACAATAGCCAGCGTGCCCCAACTAGTCGCGTAGTCTGCACCGCCTTCCAGCAATGGGATCAGACAAACACCAATCCATTGAAAAACACCGGCGAACAACACACAGATCAGGAATACCGCCCAATAAGAAGAGGAGGACGCCTCCACATTGCGGGCCCAATCATCCTCGCTTGTCGTCGTGTCGTTCCACGCCCATAGCCTCACACGCCCTTCCTTCGTCCAAAAAGCGAGTAGCTCTGTGACGAGCGCGAAAAACAGTGGCAAGAGCACCATGAAAAGGAAGGTCCAATTCGGCGCCCAGAGAAATCCAACCTCTTTCGCAAAGTTATCCGCCCGGAGGTAGACCGCGCTGTGGATCCCTACAATATAGGACAGAAAGCCGAGAGCGGAAGCGCCGGCAAACACAGCTGCGGGCAAGTTCAGCGGCGAACCGCCGCTAAAAAGGGCCTCCGATTTTCGCGCTAGACTGAAGCGCTGCTTCTTTCGATCGACTTCGGGCTCGCCATCGGGTGAAACCTCTAGTGACGACTGTTCCTCGTCAATTGCTGGGCGCGGCGACACATCTGGACGTTCTGACGCAAGGCTGTCTGCCTTTTTCGCCTCCCGTCTCTTGGCTTGCAGTCGCGTCTGGGCCGCGCTTAGCTCGACTTGCCAATCGGCTGTGGCCTCCGGATCATCACACCCAAAAACCCTCGCGAGCCAACGAATGTTCGCCGCGCTAACTCCCCGGTCATTTTCCTGAAACCAAAGCTGAACCGTCCGCAGATCAACCCCAGTGCGGTTCGAATCGATCTGTGAGATTGCCTCGGCAAGCAGTTCGGGCGTCCACGGGCCTGCGGGAAATCCGTCTTCACCGAGTGTTCTGCCGGCGCCCGCCGCAGCCAGTTTCTTGAACAATTCCTTCCAATCGCTGCCGTCATTTGGCGGCGGCAGAAATAATTTTCTGTTCTGAAACAATCGATTACCAGCTCTGATTTCGTTTCGTTTCGCTGCACTTCATACTACATCGTGCCAAATCACTCAATCGCCGGTTATCGAATTCCGGTTGGATAATTTTATGACGAACGCATAGCGAGTAGGCGACGTGATCGAATGAATGAATCAACCTAAAGCGGAGTTGGCGCGTTGCGCTCGCTAGCGTTGTCAGAGGAGGTCGGGCAGGACCCGGTCCACGTTTCGCGGCTGTCGTCATGAGCCGCTCCGGGACGGGAGGAGCAGCACCGAATGAAGGGGATTTGGATGAACCAACTTGTCGCGGGGCTTTTAGAAATCAGCGCTGTCGCGCATGACGATGCAACGCTGAAAGCCGCCTTAGCGGATTTGGCAGAACGGTTCGAATTTTCCGGCTACGATTATGCCAAACTGCTGCCGGGCGACTTTTACGTGATATCGAACCTTCATCCCGATTGGCTGAAGCGAAGCCGAAGGTTGGACCTGGACCGACGAAATCCGATTGTAAAGCGTGCCCAACAATCACGGCGCGCCTTTATCTGGTCTGGAACCCCACAGACGGGGACGCCGCTGGAGGAAGACCAGACTTTCTATGAAACTGCAGCGCAGTTCGGGATCCGTTCAGGCATCACCATTCCAATTGCTATTTCCAGTGGCGCCATCTCAGTCCTCACCTTCGTCTCTCCAAAGTCCGTTGTGACCGCGCACGACGAAATCGATCCGATCGCCGCATCCTCCGCGGTTGGGCAGCTACATGCCCGCATTGAGCAGCTAAAGATAGCTCCTTCAATCCAGGAACCCTTTTACCTCTCTCCGAAGGAGGGGACCTACACGCGGTGGCTTTCACTCGGCAAAACGGTGGAAGACACGGCCGATATCGAGCAGGTCAAATATAATACCGTCCGTATTGCGCTCGCCGAGGCACGACGGCGATATGACCTCTGCAACAACACGCAGCTCGTGGCTCTGGCAATTCGGCGTGGCCTGATTTGATCAGACTTTCGGTGTTCGGCCCAGAATGTTGAGAAGTGTCGTGAGCGCAGACATCTGCGCATGCATTTCGATCGTTGCTTCCAGATAGGCTAGGTGAGCGTCACCAGGCTCTTTCTCGCCGCCTCGGTCTCCGGCATGAGCGACCTGGAACATTCTCTCGGCGCGGTCGACAAGCTTGCGATGTTTCTTGATCGCGCCGACCGTCAGGATTTCGACAACTTGCTCGGGCTCGTTGGAGAGCAATCCGATGATCGGCCGCAGGTCGATGTCCGTGGCAGTGTCATTTCTCTCGTAACCCATAAGATCTCCCGACGCTCAGGCTCAGCCTGCGGTGTACGCCTTGTTTGCTCGTCTGAGAATCGAGCAACGTAGCGCGTACGGCCTTGGGAGTTAATTTAGCGATTGGCTCGGGACTCATCCACTGCAGTTTTGCAGCGACTTTTTTGGTTGACGGAACCGGTGTCCGTCGCCTGAACGTCGCCCGCCATCCTGCTCATATCTCAGTTGCTGTAATTGCCCGGAAAAATGATGTCCTGATCAACGAGCACATTGAAACTGTAACCTGGCCTTATCTTGATCGTTGGCTGGACATTGAGATTTTTCGAGATGGTCTGCTCGGCGACCCGTCCAAAAGTTTCTGCAAAATTCCGCCGCGCCGCGTCTGAGGCCGTGTCCTGCGTGGCAAGAGTTGAGCTCTCAGGCATCGACATGTCGATCCCTGTCCCGATAAGCGCGACGAGCGCGGCCGAACCGAAGGTCCGGAGATAGTGGTTATCGACTTTATCGCTGAAACCGCCATAACCTTCCGAGTCGGTCCCGGCCATACCGCCGATCTGCAGGGTCGAGCCATTCGGGAAGATGATATCGGTCCAGACGACGAGGACGCGGTTCTGGCCGAATGAGACCTTGCTGTCATAGCGACCAAGGAGCTTCGTCCCTTGCGGCACCAGCGTGAAGTGGCCGGTCGCGCTATCATAAACATTCTGGCTGATCTGGGCAGTGATGCGGCCCGGCAAGTCGGAATTGATGCCGGTGATCAGTGTCGCGGGGATCACCGATCCACGTTTGAGTTCGTAGCGTGACTGCTGAGGTACGACCTGATTGGGCAAGTAGCCGAGATCCTTGATGTCCGCGTTGAAGAAATCTTCCTTGGAAGTTTGTCCGTTCTGATCGACCTGACCCGCAGCGCCCGCTCTCAACGCCGCGGCATAGAGATCCTGTGAGCCGTTCGTCGCGCTGTTCGATTGACGCGGTCCGGCAGAAGCAGCGCCCGGCGCTTGCGCCGAGACATCGGTGATGTCGACTTTCAGCGGCGAGTCTAGGGCCGCCCCTTTTGCCTGTAGGCTTGCCATGCGCTGGCGCTGCTGTTCGCGAAAGATCTGTTCCCGCTGTTCGCGAAACATCCGAGCATTCCACTCCTCGTCCGACTCCATGCGGGACCTGCGTGGCTCACGTGGTTCAACCTTTGGTTCTGCCTCCAGCGGGCGTGCAGCTTCCTGCTGCTGCGGGACCGGGGTGGGCTGAAATACCGGCTGCTGTTGTTCCTGCCGGTCGCCGATAATTCCATCTTTAATACCCCGCTTCAACTGATCGGCGAAGGTCGAAGCCGGCGTACCAGACCCGTTTTCGTTCGGATCCTGCTGACCAAACCTCAGCCCACGTGAGGAGAGGCCGTAAACGAGAACGGCGAGGAACAGAACCAGAATACCGATCCCGACGAACAGGGGCACGCGATTGAGGCGCTTCATCCCTTTCTCGTCAGCAGACTGATTTGACGTTCCCAGTTGCAGCGATTGGACCATGATCGTCTCCGCCTGTCAGTTTCGCTTCATAAGGGAAAGGGGGCTCGCCGGCGTCGCCACGCCATTGCCAATCGAGTAGGCTCGGCCGAACTCCATTGTGTCAGTCGAAAGGCGCGCCAGCACTTGTCCGTCGGCCGCAACGATCGAGTAGGACAGCTCGACGGGCTTTGCTGCACCCTTCGCGTTTGCGCTCTTGTCATCGGTGACGACAGCAAAGCCCCAACCTTTCAAAGCAGCTTCGAGCGCGACGGCGAATTCGGATGTGTCGTTGTGCAGTTTGATAGGGGTGGTCGTCGATCCGGCTTGCTCGGCGAACCGTCCTGCCATGTCGCCGGCAATAGCACCGGCGGCGGGCCCTGTGACGTCAGCGGGTGCAGCGCTGGTGGACAGTCCGTCGGTTGCGGTCTGGCATCCGACTAGGCAGAGGGTCAGGACAATCGGAATGAGGCGATAGAGCTGCATGGATCACCCTCCCCGCCGGATCGTGATCTCCTGCTGTTTCCAGCCAACCCCAGAAATCAGGATCGCCTTGTCGATATTGTAATCGACGATCATCATGTCTTTCTTCATCCGATAATTGACGATGCGGTTTTGTCCGCCCGAGACGACGAAGAGAACCGGCGCATCCTGACCGGAGATCGCACGCGGAAACTGGATGTAGGTCTTCTGCCCATCGGAATAGACCCGCTTCGGCCGCCAAGGTGCGCTTCCACTCAAGGAATAGGAGAAGGCAAGCTGTTCGGGAGCGACACCGCCGTCTGGTCCGGTCATAGCCTGGATGCGGGCATTGATATCGGAGAGCTTTGTGGCGGCGTCTTCGGGATATTCGAAGCCGACCCGCGCCATGTATTGAGTCGGATGCGATTTCAGCTGGATATGGTAGGTGCGGCGTGAGGTCGTCACCACCATGGAAGTGACGAGCCCCGGCTCGGACGGCTTGACGATCAGATGGATCGCCTGTCCACCGGCGGCGCCCGACGTTGCTGGCTCCACCTTCCAGCGCACGGTATCACCGACAAGGACGTCGCGGACAATTTCGCCGCCCTGCAGCTCGATATCGCAGACCTGCAAAGGGGAGCAGACGACGGAGGGCTGCGTCTCACCAAAAAGGAAGATCACCTTGCCGTCCGGTCCGCGTGTGACCAGTCCGGTCTGCCCTCGCCATTTGCCCGAGAGGTTTGTCCCTTTGGCCTCATTGCCCGTCAGGCTTTGCGCGATGGCCATCGGTGAAACTGCGGTCGATACGGCAAGCGCCAGCATGCAGCGAAGAGCGACGCGTTTGTGTTTGATACTCATTGCAGATCCCTGCCCTTAAAGTTGCGCGGTCCAGTCGAAATCGGTCACGTACACGCCGATCGGATTGAGCCGGATTGTTGCTTCGTCTTGTGGTGATGTGATCGACACGGTCGCGATGCCCCGGAAACGTCGGGTCGCGACCTCCTTGCCTTTCCGATCGCGCTCGTACTCGGTCCAGTCGATCTGGTAGGTCTGGTTCGAAAGCGCGACGATGTTGTTCACCTCGATCGCGACGGTCGCGTTGACCGCCTTTTCGAACGGCGAGTTGCCGCGGAACCATGCATTGACCTTTTGCGTCGAGGGATCGCTCGTCCGCAGGAGGGCATAGGTGCGGTCGATATATTGCTTCTGGACCACCGCATCTGGTGTGATCGAACGGAAGCTGGTCACGAAGTTCCCGAGCGTCGCGCGCACGACCCGCGTGTCCGCATACTCGATCTGCTGCGGGAGGCCCCCGGAAACCGTGTTCCCGAGCTTATCAACCTCGACGATATACGGGACGAGTTTGACCTGCGTACTGAGGTAAAGCGCGTAGCCTGGCCTGCTGCCGGTTTCATGGACACGAGGTTAAGGTGTTCCTCCTGAAACCGGAGAGCATGAATGCAAAGACGAATATTCAGCCGCGAGTACAAGCTTGAGGCGGTGAAGCTGGTCAGGGAGCGTGGGGTTGCCGTTGCGCAGGCTGCCCGTGATCTTGATGTCCACGAGAATGTGTTGCGCAAATGGGTTCGGGAATACGGCGACGATCCCAGCCAATCCTTTCCTGGAAAAGGGCAAATGAAGCCGGAGCAGCTTGAGATCGAGCGGCTCCGTCGTGAAGTCGCAAAGCTGAAGGCAGAGCGCGATATCCTAAAAAAGGCCGCAGCCTACTTTGCCAGGGACGCGATATGAAGTTCGCGTTCGTTGCAAAGCACCGCTCGATCTGGCCGGTGGCATGGCTCTGTGAAGCGCTGGGAGTTTCTCGTTCAGGTTTCCACGCCTGGTTCAATCGTTCTCCGAGCGAACATGCACGCCATGACGAGGTCCTGCTGGAAAGGATCAAGCAGAGTTTCCAGTCCAGCGACCGCACCTATGGTGCCCGACGGGTCTGGCACGATGTGCTGGAGGAAGGGTTATCCTGTGGCCTCCATCGTATTGAGCGGCTGATGCGCTTGAATGCGCTCAGGGCAAGACCGAGGCGGCGTGGCTTGCCAAAGGATGCCGGTGACCGTGCCGTCATCATGCCTAACGTGCTGGACCGCCAGTTCGTGGCAGACCGTCCGAACCAGAAATGGGTGGCTGACTTCACCTATATCTGGACCGCGGAAGGCTGGCTGTATGTCGCAGCCGTCATCGACCTGTTCTCACGCCGTGTCGTCGGCTGGTCGATGAATGCCAACATGACAGCCCAACTCGTCACAGATGCGCTGATCATGGCGATATGGCGTCGAGGAAAACCAGATGCTCTGCTGCATCACTCCGACCAGGGCAGCCAATATACCAGCGAGCAGTTCCAGCGCCTCATGGGAGATCACGGCATCACCTGCTCGATGAGCCGCTCTGGAAATGTCTGGGACAACGCTGCAATGGAGAGCTTCTTCTCCTCACTGAAAACGGAGAGAACGGCACGGAAGGTTTATCGCACGAGGAATGACGCCAGAGCCGATGTGTTCGATTACATCGAGCGCTTCTACAACCCGAAGCGTCGCCACTCGACACTGGGCTATCTCAGCCCCAATGACTTTGAAACAAAGGTGGGATTAGCTTAACCTCGTGTCCGATAAACCGGCAGCAGGCCAGCCAAAGCCAATCACGGCCATTCCCAGGCTCAAGATTCCAACGACCTTCCAGGCGGACGCCGCCCTGACGTAGGAGCCGTAACGTTCTGACCATTCCTGCCTTGCAGCAAGATACGGGTTCTCAGGTGCGGGATGCCCTGCCATTTGTGTGATCCTGTCCGTGAATTATGGTTTGTCCGGTTTTTCCGGAGGGGGCGTCGGAGCTGAGGAATTGCCCCTAGCCTGATCGAGCTTTGCGTTGGCCAGGCCGAGAAGGGAACCGGCATAAGCGCCGGGTGACCCGATTGCCTTCTCCTTGGCTGCGGATCCGGCAGCCATGGCACCGGAGCTGAAACTTGCGCCCATGCCCCGAAGTACCGAAGCTGCGGCCGAGGAACCGCCGGCCCGCGCTGCCTGCGCGGCGGCAAAACCGGCGCCGACGGCGCCAGCTCCAAGGAATGCGCCGCCCGCTGCGAACGAGGCCGCCTGTCCGCCGTGGCGAATTGTCTCCATGCCGCCGGAGACCGACGCCCCTTGCACGACGCCCTGGATGATGTTCGGGACGTACATCGCGATGATGAAGACGACGACCGAAATGCCAGCGATCGCGAGTGTGGTGATGAACTGGTCGCTTTCGGCTGTCGGGGCCTGCGCCAGTCCAAGCAGGACGTTCGAGCCGATCTTGGCGATCATGACCAAGGCCATCAGCTTCATCCCAACGCCGAAAGCATAGACGAGATAGCGGATCGCAAAGTCCTTGGTGAAGGAGGAGCCGCCAAGCCCGAGCATGATCATGCCTGCCAGCAGGCCGACATACATCTCGACCATGACCGATACGAAGATTGCCGCGACAAGCGAGAAGCAGATGACGACGATGCCCATCGCAAGCACGGCGGCGATAGCCAGGGCATTGTCTTCGAAGACGCCGAACTTCGCCTGTTCCGACATCTGGGACGCTACGCGAATTCCGGCGTCGAAGACTTCGGCTGGAGACGCAGAGCCGCCACCGGCGCCGATTTGGAAAAGACTGTCGACGGCAGCCCTGGCGAAGGTCGGGCCCTGCGTCAAAGCGAAGGCAAAAAAGCCGATGAACATGATGCGACGGACGAGCTCGGCAAACCAACTGTCCAGCGATGCTGCCTGGATCGCGAGCCACACCGCAGCAATGCCGACCTCGATGCCTGCGAGGATCCAGAACAGCGATTTCGCCGCATCCATGACGGTGGTTTCCCACCCTTTGGCGGCAGTCGAGACCTGGTTTTCCAACTCCGTCAGCACTTGGCCTTGTTGGGCGAAGGCTGGTGCCGCCAAAGCAAGGAAGGCGATTCCCGCGACGAGGATGGTGCTTCTCCGATTGCGCTTCACCATCTCGGGCGCATCTCCTGGCCCTTTTCGATCGGCGGCAGCGCCTTGCCCGTGCCAAAGAACTTCTCGCGTTTTGCTCGTTGCTCTTCACTCATCTGCGGCGCGGCGGAGCTTTCGCCACGAACCAGAACGACTGAGGTGACGGCAATCACTGTGATCACGACGCACACGGAGGCGATCAGTACGGGGCGGGTCACCAGCGGGGCTCCATTTTCTGACCGGAGGGAATGGATTGGACGTCCGCATTGAAGAATTTCTCTCGACGAGCCTGCGCCAGATCCTTGTCCGTCTGTTCGCTCTGCAGCCAGGTCCCCATCATCGTGGTCTGCTGGGAGACAATTCCGCGTAGCTTCTGTATCTGGGCGACCTGCTGAGCGGCGATCTGGTGGCCGACCTGAAGTGCCTTCATCTGGCCGTCCGCTGATTGCGACATTGATTGCAGTTGGCCCATCGTATCCTCTTCGCTGTCGAACTGATCGGCGGTGAGGCTTGCGGCCTTGAGAGTGCTGGAAATCGTGTCGCGGTTCGTGTTCGACCACGTCTGATAGGTGGACGAAAAGCTCTCGGCGTTTGGCAGGCTTGTCTTCAAGTCCGCATAGCTTTTGAAGCGTTGCTTCAGAAGATCGTCAGCGTTGCCCATGGAAAAGGCGATGCCCTGACCCTGATTGACGATATCGCGCAGCTGGTTCAGGTCACCTTCAACCTGGCCCCAGATATGGTTCGGAAGCTGGGCCGTATTCTGCAGCATGTTTTGATAGATATTGAGCTGGTTTTGGATCTGCTCGGCAAGCTGGGTAATCTGGGTGATCTGATTTGCGATCTGCTCGCTCGATTGCCCGACCAAAGATATCAGCTCGCCGTTGTTCAAGAGCTGCGTCATTTCGGTCGCGCCGGTAACTGCGCCTCCTGCATAGGAAACAGTGGGCGTGGCGGTAAGGCCGGCGGCGACCAATCCCACCACCAATGATTTGCCGAGCTTCAAGAACTGGATTGCTTCACTCATTGCGGTTGATCCCCCTTTCGATGAGCCACTGACCCGGCCATTCGAGGCCGTGGGTGGACGAGAGTGCCCTGATGCGGGCTAGATCGGCTTTGCCAGAGGCGCCGACGAAGGAGAGCGTGACCGGTCCGAGAGACATGTCGAAAAGCCTGCGGCCATCGGGTGAGGTCACGTAATATTCGCGTTTCGGGATGGCGTTCGCGACAATCTCGATCTGCCGCGCATTGAAGCCGATCCGCTCGTAGAATTCGCGGGTGCCGGTTTCCCGGGCTGCGCCGTTCGGAAGGCAAATCTTGGTCGGGCAAGATTCCTTCAGGACGTCGATAATGCCCGAGCGCTCAGCGTCGGAGATCGACTGCGTCGCGAGAATGACGGCGCAGTTCGCCTTGCGTAGCACCTTGAGCCATTCCCTGATCTTGTCGCGGAACACAGGATGGCCGAGCATCAGCCATGCCTCGTCCAGAACGATGAGGCTTGGCGAGCCATCGAGCCGCTTCTCAATCCGTCGAAAGAGATAGGTCAGAACAGGGACGAGATTACGCTCGCCCATATTCATCAGCTGCTCGATCTCAAAGCACTGGAAGCGCCCAAGCGTCAGGCCATCCTCTTCCGCATCAAGGAGCAGACCCATCGGGCCATCAACCGTGTAATGGTGCAGCGCATCTTTGATCTCCCGCATCTGGACGCCGCTGACAAAATCCGACAGCGAACGGCCGGGCGCCGACGCCATCAACCCTATTTGCCTCGAGATTGCATTGCGATGGTCCGGCGCAATCGTGACTCCTTGAAGCGAAACGAGGGTCTCGATCCATTCGGAAGCCCATGCTCGATCGGCGTCAGTCGAAAGCTCCGACAATGGGCAGAAGGCAAGACTGGCCCCCTCTCCGCTCTCGCCGCCGATCTCGTAGTGGTCACCGCCGACACCGAGCGTCAGCGTCAGCATCGAATTGCCTTTGTCGAAGGCGAAGACTTGCGCCTTCTCGTAGCGGCAGAATTGGGCGGCAATCAGCGCGAGGAGCGTGGATTTGCCGGAACCAGTCGGACCGAAAATCAAGGTATGGCCGACATCGTCGACATGCAGGTTCAGTCGGAAGGGGGTCGAGCCAGATGCAACCTGCATGAGTGGGGGCGCATCGGGAGGATAGAACGGACACGGGGCGAACGGCTGACCCGACCAGACGGAGTTGAGCGGGACGAGGTCGGCAAGATTGCGCGTGTTGATGAGCGGTTCGCGGATGTTGCAATACCAGTTGCCCGGCAGGCTGCCAAGAAACGCGTCTGTCGCATTCAGCGTCTCGATGCGAGCTCCGAAGCCTTCCGCCTGGATGAGGCGACGAACCGCCTCCGCCTTCTCCTGCAGCGCCGAGCGGCTTTCGTCGAAGAGAACGATGACCGGGGTATAATAGCCGTAGGCCACCAATTGCGATGAGGCTTCGGCGATCGCATCCTCAGTCTCGGCGACCATTGCCATGGCATCCTGATCGACCGACCGGGATTGCGTCTGGAACAGCTGGTCGAAAAACGGCCGCACTTTCTGCTGCCACTTCTTGCGGGTCCTCTCAAGGCGCTGCTTTGCTTCCTCCGCATCGAGGAAGATGAAGCGCGACGACCACCGATAAGTCAGCGGCATGAGGTTCAGGCTGTTCAAAATCCCTGGCCAGCTCTCGGCCGGAAGCCCATCGATCGCGATCACACCAAGAAACCGACCCTCGACCCGCGGCGTCAGGCCATGTTCCAGCTCCGCCGTTGCGAGCCAGTCTAGGTACATGGGGATTTCTGGTAGGCGAACGGGATGGTTCTCGCCGGTGATGGCAAATCGAATGAACTGGAAAAGCTCGTCGTAGCGTGCAACGCGAGCACCATCCCGCTCGGAAACCTCTCGGGTTTGCATGCGCTGCACCGAGAGAACATTGCCGAGATACTGCTCAATCTCCCGGATCGAGCGGCGAAACGCATCAAGAGCGGTATCGGCATATTTCGCTGAGCGGCTTTCGTTGTCCGAGTAGATATAACGCGTGAGACCCGATCGCCGCCGCTCGGGCGGCCGATAGGTCAGAATGAGCGCATGACGGCTTTCGAAGTGCCCGCGCTCCTGTCCAAAATGTCTACGGCGCTCGTGGTCGATCAGCAGGGTGACGGCATCGGGAAAATGGCTGCGTTCAGCAGACGGGTATTCGGTCGTCGGCACGCGCACTGCCTCGACCTGGATCATCCAGCCCGTACCCAGTCGCGAGAGGATCGAGTTGATCTGGCGGGAAAGCTCGTTTCGCTCGAAATCCGTAGCGCTTTCGGAATCCGGACCGGCAAAATACCACCCGGCCATCAGACTACCGTCCTTCAGCAGGAGAATGCCGTTATCGACAAGGCCAGCATACGGAACGAGGTCCGCGAATGACGGACCGGTCGATCGAAATGTGCGTAAAGCGACCATTGTAGCCTCCTCAGTACCGGCGCCAGGGCGCGGAGGTCGGGAGGTAGTGCGCCCGGTACCGCATATGGCGTGCATAGACTTTGCGCATCATGGGGTCCGCCTTCGCCATCATGCGGAGCGCGCCGACGACCACGATCCAGATCGCGATGCCGAAAAGTGCCGAGTAGATGGTCAGGACGACGAAGATGAGGATGATCGCGGCGAGCCCGGTCAGCAGCACGAGTTCTCGATCCGCTCCCATCAAGAGGTTCGGTCGCGAGAGAGCACGGTGAATACGGTTGCGATGGAGTCCGACGCCGGCGTCAGCCATGACGCCCCTCCCCTCCCCCTAACGGAGTTGAAGAAGGAGTTGGGGGTTGCTCGGCGACAAACGAGCTACCGATCGAGGCACCGGTCGAGCCGAAGAGGCCGACAATTGTTGTGGCACCAAGCAGGATCCCCGCGACGAGTACCACATACATCAGTCGCCGCGCGAAATCGTTGAGCTCGCCGCCGAAGATCAGCATGCCGCCGGCAATCGCGACGGCGGCCAGTGCAATATAGCCGGCGACCGGTCCCGTGATGGACTGCTGGATCTGCTCGAGCGGACCTTCCCACGGCAGGCTTCCGCCTGAACCTGCAAGTGCTGGCCCGGCAAGCGAGGCGCAAAGCAATGCGCCGATAATTCCCAAACGGAGAAAGCGATTATGCTGCATGACTGTCCTCATCGATCTGCGGATAGTGTTCTGTCTGGTAACGCGAGCCGTTGAACCCCTCGACATGGAGGACCTCCCTCACCCGGCGGCCTCGCCCGGCGCGTTCGATCGAGATGACGAGATCGACCGCTTCGCCAATCACGGCTTGCATTGGCTGTTGACTGGCTTCCGATGTCAGTTGCTCGAGGCGCCGAAGCGCCGACATTGCGGAATTGGAATGGATCGTCGTGACGCCTCCTGGGTGTCCTGTGTTCCAGGCTTTCAGCAGGGTCAGTGCCGCCCCGTCACGAACCTCGCCAACGATGATGCGGTCGGGACGCAGGCGCATCGTGCTCTTGAGAAGCCTGGCCATGTCGACAGCGTCGCTCGTGTGGAGGCAGACGGCATTTTCCGCTGCGCATTGGATTTCGGACGTGTCCTCGAGGATCACCATCCTGTCCTCAGGCGCGGAGGAAACGATTTCAGCGATGACCGCGTTCGCGAGTGTTGTCTTACCTGAGCCCGTCCCGCCAGCGATGACGATGTTCAGCCGGTTGGTGATGGCACTGCGGATGATCGAAGCCTGAGCTTCGGTCATGATCTTTGCGGTCATATAGTCATCGAGTGGAATGAGCCGTGAAGCGCGCCTGCGGATCGTAAACGTTGGCGAGTTGACGACGGGAGGCAGGAGGCCTTCGAAGCGGTGGCCGCCAATCGGTAGTTCGCCGGAGATGATCGGTCGTTCTCCGTCGGCTTCGGACTGGAGAGCGTGCGCTACCGATCCGATAACAGTCTCGGCGGCGGTCGCCTGCATTTCGCCGGCTGGCGCGACGCCGTGACCCAAGCGCTCGATGAAAAGCTTGCCGTCTGGATTGAGCATAATCTCGACGACTGTCGGGTCTTCAAGGGCAAAGCAAAGGCGCTCGCCGAGGGCGTCCTGGAGTTTGCGGACAAGGCGGGAGTGCGACTGAAGCATGGGGAAGATCGTCTCCTCGTTTGAGTGCGTGAGAGACAGACCTCGGTGGCCGCGGGAAGTCCATGTGCAATTTTGCACCTCGCGAGTCGCGGTCGATTCCGTCAGTTTCGCCTCGATTCGAGAGCCGGAGAGCCATGCTGTCTGTAATTTAGGCGGTTGAGTCACAGGAAAGATGAAAGGCCGGATACGACAAATTTGGGCCTAACGTGAGGAATTGTCACGCTTATTTGGCGAACCGAAGAAAATGCGCACGATCGACTTAAGACTTTGTTAACTTTAAATTCCTTGCCGCGCAGGCGGAATCGCATGATAGTTGCGCAAATGATGGCTATGTGGCCATGTTTTCGAAAGTGTGGCCACCAAGGAAATAGTTCGCAAAATGAGCCAGCCGCTGCCTAACCGTTTTGATCTTGAGATCGCCGAGCAGGGATCAAAGATCTCTAGCGCGTTGCATATGCTGCGCAGCCAGCAGTATCCGCCTGATGCTCGAAAGGGTTTGCGAAAATTCCAGATTGGTGAAGTCGCGGATTTCATGGGCGTCACGCAAAGTCATCTGCGACAGATCCATTCCGAAGGCAAAGGTCCAGAGATCGAATCGGTCGGTGGTCGCCGATATTATACGGCCGATCAAATGCTCGAACTGAGAGAGTATCTCGAGACCAACAAGAAATCGGACAAGCGATATTACCTTCCCAAACGCCGGCAGGGCGAACCTCTGCAGGTCGTGTCTGTCGTGAACTTCAAGGGTGGTAGCGGAAAGACAACGACGGCGGCTCATCTTGCCCAGTATCTCGCGCTAACCGGCCACCGCGTCCTTGCCGTCGACCTTGACCCGCAAGCATCGCTAACATCCTTGTTTGGTATCCAGCCAGAGCTTGACGAAACCTCGTCGCTGTACGAAGCGCTCCGCTTCGATGATGAGCGTAAGCCGATCGCTGATGTCATCCAATCGACCAACATCCCCGGCCTCGATGTCGTGCCCGCCAACCTAATTTTGCAGGAGTACGAATACGACGTGCCGCTCGCCATCTCTTCAAAGAAGGGGGGTGAGGGACGTCTATTTCATATGCGGATCGTCAATGCGCTTAAGGATGTCGATGACCGATACGATGTGGTGGTCATCGATTGCCCACCACAGCTTGGCTATCTGACGATAACCGCGCTGATGGCCTCCACCGGCATCCTGATCACCATCCATCCCCAGATGCTGGACGTCATGTCGATGAGCCAGTTCCTGATGATGCTCGGCGGTATCATGACGCCGGTTGCCGAGGCCGGCGCCGAGATCCGGGTGGAATGGTTTCGTTATTTGGTAACGCGTTTCGAACCGACGGACATACCGCAGGCGCAAATGGTCGGCTTCATGCAGTCGATGTTTGCCCAGCACATGCTTCGAAATCATGTGTTGAAGTCGACAGCGATCTCGGACGCCTCGATCAAGAAGCAGACCTTGTACGAGGTTGAGCGAGGCGACTTCGTCCGGTCAACATATGATCGCGCTATCGAAAGCCTGAATTCCGCAAATGGCGAGATCATGGAATTGATGCACAGTGCATGGGGGCGGAAATGACCTTGTCAGCCGTTTTTTTCCCGCTTTTCGCAAAGGATAGCAAGACCTTATCGAAGTTGACAGGGTATATGGAGACGAGCCATGTCGCGTGAAAACCCTTTTGCAAAGTTGGACATAGCTTCTCTCTCCGCTAGCAGAGCGCCAACCAAGCCTGGCTACGCGATGACCGGGGCTGCGAAGACGGTTGTTCGGTCCATTGAGGATCTTGCGGAGAACACCAAGAAGCTGATGGAAGGTGAAGTGATTGTGGAGTTGGATCCACAGTCGCTCGACGCCTCCTCTATCTCCGATCGTCTCTCCGATGACGGCGAGGAGTATCAGGAACTGAAGCAGGCAATCCAGGAGTCCGGGCAGTCGACTCCCATCCTGGTGCGGCCGAGTTCGGATGGGCAGCGATATACGGTCGTTTTCGGCCACCGGCGCCTGAAAGTCGCACGCGAGCTCGGAATTCCGGTTAAGGCGATCGTCAAGAAACTCGACGATATCGCCTCGGCTATTGCACAAGGCCAGGAAAACTCGGCCCGGTCCAATCTGTCGTTTATCGAGCGTGCCTACTTTGCTCAGAACCTACTTGCCACGGGACTGACCAAGGACGTAGTTCGAACATCCCTGGCCATCGATGAAGCGATGCTGTCCAAGATGCTCGGCGTTGTCGAAGTCGTCCCTGCTCCAGTCATCAAGGCGGTTGGCGCCGCGAAGAAGATAGGGCGGGATAAATGGCTGAGCCTCAGGCAACTGGTGCTTACCCCTGCCCTACTACGAGCTTCGACCGATCGCGTGGCTAACGCTGAGTTCCTTGAACTTTCCGAGGACAAGAGATTTGACGACCTCCACGATTATCTCAAGCGGTACAAGACCAAATCAGATGCAAAGAAGCCGAAAGCGACGGCATCTGCGAAAGAGTGGGTATCGCGCGATAGCTCGTTGAGTTTTTCGATGAACGCCAAGTCCAAGAAGGTGGCTATCGAGCTTTCGAACACAGAAGCCAAGCCATTTAGTGATTGGCTCTCCAGCCGAATGGACCAGCTGTACGACGAATACAGGCGTTCTAAACCTGAAGACAACGGAGATTAAACCGCAAAAGAAAAAGGCCCCCGAACGGTACCCCGTGGAAGCCTCTCTCGTTATCCGTAGCAAGATCGAGAATCGCATTTCCCGGAATCACAGTCAAGAGTCTTTGGCACCGATTTGGTGAGCGGATTTCCTTTGCCCGAAGAAAGGTGAAAGAAAAATGCAAACGGGACATGTCTCGACGCCCTTTGGGCGGCGATCGATGACGCTCGCCCTGGTGAAAGGGCAGCTCTCCGTCGCAGAATCAAAAACGGATAAGTGTGTCGATAAGTGGAAGGTCTTCCGCGACATCAGTGAGGCGCGAGAACGCTTGGCCCTCCAGGATAGAGCGCTTGCAGTGCTCGATGCTCTGTTGACGTTTTATCCTGACAATGAACTCGATAGAGAGCGCGGCCCGATCGTCTTTCCATCGAACGCCCAGCTGTCGCTCCGCGCTCATGGTATCGCGGGAACGACGCTGCGTAGGCACTTAGCTGCGCTCGTCGATGCGGGTCTTATCCAGAGACGCGACAGTCCCAACGGAAAGCGCTACGCTCATCGAGATCGCGATGGCGAGATAGAACAAGCATACGGCTTCGACTTGACTCCATTGGTCGTTCGCGCGGCCGAACTGGCTCAGCTCGCGCAGGACGTCGTTGCCGAACGAATTCGTTTCCGTAGGATCAAGGAAGCTTTGACCATCTGCCGGCGGGATGTTCGCAAGCTTATCACAGCTGCCTTCGAAGAAGGAGCCAGCGGCAATTGGGAAGCCGTTGAAGACGCCTATGTTGGCATCCTCGACCGGCTTCCGCGATATCCCTCCCGTCAGCAGGTGGAGGCTACACTCGACGAGATGGAGCTTCTTCGTGAGGAAGTGCTCAACCAGCTGGAAATTCAGATAAAAGATGAAAAAACGGATGGCAATGCTATCCAAAATGGATGCCACATACAGAATTCAAAACCCGAATCCATCTATGAACTTGAACCTAGCTCTCGAAACGAGCAGGGCGAGAAGTTGGAGGCTGTAGCTGAAACGAGGGCGGAGGGTCAGGTAAGCGGCCAACGCACCACCCAACATATCAAGGCGTTCCCGCTTGGCATGGTACTTCGAGCCTGCCCTCAGATTAGCGATTACGGGCCGGGAGGTAGAGTAGGCCATTGGCGCGAGCTGATGAGCGCGGCAGTCGTCGTTCGGTCGATGCTGGGGGTCAGCCCGTCCGCATACGAGGAAGCTTGTGGCGTTATGGGACCGGAGAATGCCGCGGCGGCCATGGCGTGTATCCTGGAAAGGTCGAACATGATTAGTTCGGCCGGTGGCTATCTACGAGATCTCACAAAGCGATCGGAGCGCGGCGAGTTTTCGCTTGGCCCGATGCTGATGGCACTTCTCAAGGCCAATGGGGCAGGGGGAAAGCTCGCGGGATGAGAAATCGACGAATGAGCTGAGATCCGTTACCGCTAGGTCAATTGTCAGCCGTTTTTTTGGGCCGTTAGTATCGCTAAATCAATGGCTTATTGCTCTTGAACCTCGATTTTCAGTCGGTTGGGAGGGACGGCGAAGCCGATGTCATCGTTTCCGATCCTTGGGTGAGGAGGCATTCGCAACCGTGCTACGTTGAGATCTATTCGCGCTACCAAGGTATTGGTATTAGCTCTCGTGCGGCCGCTTAGAGATTCATAAGCGACTGAAACCATATCGGCCTTTCGGAAATCGGAGCAACATCTATGACCCGTCAACTTTCTCTCCCACGCGACCGAATTTCCGTGCTTCTGCTGGAAGGCATCAGCCAGACCGCCGCGGACTATTTTTTGTCATCTGGCTACACCAACCTTGTCCATCTACCGAAAGCGCTCGATGATAGCGATCTCAAAAGCCATATCGCCGACGCCCATATCATCGGCATTCGTTCCCGCACGCAGTTAACGGAGGAGATTTTCGAATCCGCCAAGAAGCTGATCGCCGTCGGCTGTTTTTCTGTCGGTACGAATCAGGTCGATCTGGATGCGGCGCGGCGCCGTGGCATTCCGGTCTTCAACGCACCCTATTCGAATACGCGCTCAGTGGCGGAACTCGTGATCGGCGAAATCATCATGCTGACTCGGCAGATATTTCCCCGTTCGGCTTCCGCCCATGAGGGCGGCTGGGAGAAGTCCGCTGTCGGCAGCCGCGAAGTCCGCGGCAAAACGCTCGGCATTGTCGGCTACGGCAATATCGGATCGCAGCTCAGCGCGCTTGCCGAAAGCATGGGCATGGTGGTGCGCTATTTCGATCTTTCCGACAGACTGCGCCGGGGCAATTCGGAATCGATGGCTTCGCTCGGCGAGCTTCTCGAAATCTCCGACTATGTGACGATGCACGTCCCCGAAACGCCTTCGACGCATAACATGATCACCGAAGCCGAGCTGCGCCGCATGAAGAAGGGAGCCATCTTCATCAACAATTCCCGCGGCACAGTGGTCGATCTCGATGCGCTTGCGAAAGTCCTGAAAGAAGGCCATCTGGCGGGCGCCGCCATCGACGTGTTCCCCAAAGAGCCGGCTTCGAACAACGAGCGTTTTGAGACGCCGTTGCAGGGCTTGAGCAATGTAATTCTGACGCCGCATATCGGCGGCTCGACGGAAGAAGCGCAGGAGCGCATCGGCGGAGAAGTCTCTAGAAAGCTGGTCGAATATTCCGATATCGGATCGACCATGGGCGCCGTCAACTTTCCGCAGGTTCAGCTGCCCGAGCGCCCGAACGGCACGCGTTTCATCCACGTGCATGAAAACCGCCCTGGCATGCTCATCCAACTCAACGAGATCTTCTCGTCGCGCGGGCTGAACATCGTCGCTGAGTTCCTTCAGACCCACGGCGATACGGGCTACGTGGTGGTCGAGGCCGAAGGGATTTCCGCAAATGCCGACGAGATCCTTCAGGCGTTACGCGAAATTCCGGGAACGATACGCACGCGATTGGTCTACTGACACCTGACCAGGGCTTAGCGCACCAGGGAATGACCACATTTGGTTCGGACGACCTGGGAACGTGCTTCACGTTCTCGATGCCTGTATCGCAATAGAGGTGCTACCTCGCTGGAATGGGCAATGGGTCCTTGAGGTCTGCCAAGCCCCTGTGCATAGCCGCGGCGGCCGTCAGGGACTCGTGAGTGTCGTGTCCTTCGCGGAAGAGATTGATCACAGCCCGCGCGGCAAGCTCGGCCTCCGGCATCTCTTTCGTGATGCCACTTTCCGCAAGCCACGCTTTGAAAACAGCATCGACGACCGACAACTCTGCTGGCCCGAACGTCTTCTCGAAAAACTCGCGCATACTCTCCTCACCGGTTGTGCGGCGGGGATGTGGGGAATGAGGTAGAGGCATTCAAGAGCCAAAGTCGCAAGTGGGCCTGCGCGCCAAACGGCTGCGGCTGCGCCCTCATGCGCCGTTCATAGCGGCGCCATAAGCTCAAGAGAGCAACCGCGCGGCCTTCCCACTGCGCCGCGTGGCATTGTTGTAATAACTCGAGGCTTGCTGAACCGAGCGATGCCGCGATTGCTCCATCGCTTCGGGGAGGGGAATGCCGCGGTTTGCGGCCTCCGTCAGGTAGCCAGATCGCAGCCCATGCGCCGAAAACTCCCCACTATCCAACCCGGCCATCTGCGCCCGCTGCTTGAGGATGGCATTGACGGACTGCGGATCGAGCGCCCGCCGAGACACCGTCCCCCAGCGCCCGATCCCCCGAAACACGCTCCCTTTGTCGATCTTCGCCGCTGTCATCCAGGTATTCAGCGCCTCGACGGGTCGGCCGGTCAGATAGACGATGTCGTCCTGTTCGCCGGTCGTGGTTTTCGTCCGACCAAGATGGATGGCGAGAGAGGGGAGGGGAGGGCCATTCTCAAGTGTTATTGGCGGCTCGACGGTTAACTGCTCGCGGCGCAGCCCGGCGATCTCGCTGCGCCTCCGGCCACCGGAGGCAAACGCGACCATCAGGATCGCCCGGTCACGCAGATCGCGCAGACTGTCGCTCGCGCAGGTCGCCAGCAGTTTTGCCAGCACGTCCCCGGTGACGGCCTTGGCGCTCTTGCGAAGACGTTGTCTTGGCGCGGCTCGGATCGCCAGCCGAATGGCTGACTTGAGGGCAGGGGAGGCGAAGGCGCCGTCAAAACCGCGCCACTTCGTCAACGTCGACCAGTTCGCCAGTCGGCGGCGCACCGTGGCGGGCGCGTGCGGACCGAGAGATTTGAGAAAACCCTGGCTCCGGAGGTTTTCGTCGACCTCGGCCGGCATGCCATGATCCTGATCGGTCTCGCGGTGTTGCGGGTCCCAGAGATGATGGGCGACGAATTTGAGTAGCAGGGCTTCCGGCGCCGGCCAGGGGAGGGATCGTCCGGTCGCCGCCAATCCCCAGGCTTCGAGATAGGTCAGATCGGAGGTCAGCGCCCGCAGTGTGTTGTCGCCCATGCCCTGGTTGACGAGATGGCGCAGCGTCTCGACATCCTGGTCGGTCAGCAGTTCGGCGAGTTCGTCGCGGCGCTCGATCGGCAGTACGGCGGCGATGGTGTCGAGCTCTTCGGCGCGCCGCTCGACGGCGGTCAGTGATGTCTTGGGTTTGGCCACGGACCCTCCAAATGGCAGGTTTCGGCGGCCGTGTCGGCCCTGCTTTGCTGCGATCCTTGCTGATTTGCGGCGCCAAATCAATCTACCATCGATAACCAGTACTTATCGATGGTTAGAACGCCAACCAGCAATCATACCATGTGAGGAACCGCAATATTGTAATAGAGTTCTTTTAGCAAATCATTTACCATAATTTCAATGACTTATGATCTCGCGAAAATCAGCATGACAGCCCTGATGCGACCGGCTTTCGACGCCAGCTGTGGCTTTTACTTCCCGATTTCAATTGAAGCGCTAAGCTAAAAATCCAGCCCACGATTTTGACCTAACGATTTCATCATCGGGGCAGGGGAGGGAGTCAAAGCCCGGACGCCTTGGTGAGGTTCACCCGAAACCGGTCCCGCCGCCGCTGATATTTTCGGGTCATCTCGGCGGACGCGTGCCCGAGCTGGTTCTGCACGTAGCGCTCATCGACCTCGGCCGAAGAGGCCAAGCCGGCGCGCAGTGAGTGGCCAGAAAACTTTTCCGCGCGCTCTGCCTCGGTGAGGTCGGGGCGCACGCCCGCAGCCAATGCCACCTTCTTGACGAGCCGTGCCACTTCCTGATCGAGCAACCGGTCCGATCCGACATCCTTGCCTTGACCGGTGACCCGCCGGAAGAGCGGGCCGTGCGCGATCCTTGCAAGGTTCAGCCAGGTCCGCAGCGCAACGACAGGGCAGGTCGCGTCCGACGAACCACGGCCGATTTCCACTTCGCGCCAACCTCGTTTTCCCCGGACCGTGACCACCATGCCCTTGTCGAGGATCTCGACCCAGCCGCGGCTGTCCTTCGTCTGGTCACGGCCGACGTCGAGCCCGACAATCTCGGAGCGCCGCAGCCCACCGGCAAAGCCGATCAGCAGCATGGCGCGGTCGCGAAGGCCTCGCAAGGTACCGCGGGGAAGCGTCTCCAGCATGGCGATCAGGTGTTCGGGCAGCACCGCTTCCTTCTGCCGGGGAGGGGCAGCATGGGTGTTGCGAATGCCGGCAAGAACCGTCGCGATATGGCGGTCCCTGCGGTCGAGCGGCGTGCCACGTTGGGCATAGTTCCAGGTGATGGCAGACAGCCGCCGTTCGATCGTCGTCACCGAATTCGGCTTGCGGCCGGCGATTGCCGCACCCGAGGCGGTGACCGCGTCACTGCCACCGGCGCAGGCGGTGATGTAGAGGCCGACGGTGTGCGGGTTGGGTGGCAGGATCTCCAGCCCTTGCCGGCGGCACCATCCGGAAAAATGCTTCCAGTCCGAGGCATAGGCCTTGCGGGTGTTGGCGGAACTGGAGGCCTCGACATAACCGCGCGCTCGATCGGCAAGCTGCTCCAGGTGGGCGGGCAAGGCAGTGCTTGCTTCCGGAAGAGGGGAGGGGAGGGTGGCGTTGTGCATCGGGATGCCGGCCGACGGCTGCGACGCGGAAATATCGTCCGGAACCGGCGTGCCGAGAGACGGAGCAGAGCTCGCCTCGCCATGATTTTCGCTGTTTTGCTCGATGATTTGGCTCATTTCCTTATAATGACAGAAATGAACGATAATGGAAGTTTATCGTTCGTTTTATATGATCGACGGCACGTGCGGTTTGATACAATGTTGCTGGCCAAAACTGCGCACTTGATTTATGCTCTCGTGCATGGATTCGCCCGCATCAGCCCCACCACCTGCCCCGATCTGGTCGCAGGCCCGGCCAACCTGGGCACTGCCGCGCGGCCACGAAACGAACGAGGCCGACGCGGCCTTTGCCGCCGGTATCGCTCTGAAATCCCTTGACGATCTGATCCGCGCCGACCCTCAGTGGCTCGGCTGCTGGCGTGATCGCCTCGCCCTGAAGTCCGCCGCGATCGCTGCCAGAATGCTTGGCCGCAACGAAGAAGAAGGCGCGCTCCGTGACGCGCTTTTGCTGACGGCACCCGGGGACGATCCGGGGCCGGCCGGAAAGCTGTTTCTGGCCACACGATCGCTGACCCGCCGATCCGGCACGCCGGGGTCGCCCTTCGTCAAGGAGCTCGCCGATTTAATGGACCTGCGTTGGGACGATGGTCTTGCCTCGATCCTGGATACGGTCGATTCTGCGATCCAGTCCGGGCGAGCAGCACCTTTCGCAGTGGCGGACCTGATAACGGCGATCTTTGCCGTTCGCCCGGATGCCGAGGTGCTTGCCCTGGGCCTGGCCGATGTCGTGCTCTCCCAAAAGCTGAAATGGCCAAGACCCGTGCCGCTGCTGCTGTCCGAGCGCTACGGCGCCGCCTTCCGTACGAACGGCGGACGCGGGCGTGTGCGACCAGGCGATCCGGCTTATCCGCGCGCGGTCTGCCTGGCGTTGGTCGAGGGTGTCGAGGCGGCGCTTCGCTCTGCTGCCGATATCGATCGGCGGGCCAGCCGGCTGCTGGCTGTCGCGCCGAAGCTGCGCACCAAGGGTGCCGGATCGGTGATCCGCAGGCTGTTGAACGAGGATGCAGTGCCAGCCTCGGCGCCCGGCAGCAACCTGTCGCGCTGGGCGGCCACGCGGCTGTTCGAGCGGCTCGAGAGTTTCGACGCGGTGCGCGAACAGTCCGGCCGGTCATCGTTCCGGATTTTTGGGTTGTGATGATGGGTGCAACGAGCGCAGCGAAAACCAGCGGCCGGCGTCAGGCGAAAGATCGACAGCAGGAGGTCTTGTTCGACCGCGAACTCGAAGACCTGCCGGCCGAACTGCGCTGGCGGGAATGGATGCTGCGCGTCGAGGCGGTGATCTTTGCTTCCGCCGAGCCGGTCAGCCGCGAGACGCTGGCGCGGGTGATCGGCAAGGATTGCAGTATTGACCTGCTGATCGACGATCTGAGCGAGGAACTCAGTTCCCGGCCCTATGAGCTCGTATCGGTCGCCGGCGGCTGGCAGCATCGAACGCGTTCGCGTTACGCGGACGCGATACGATCTTCGTCGGCGCCGACAAGGAGCGGGGCGGCGGCGCTGTCGGAGTTCGAGGCGATGGTGCTGATGGCGGTGGGATATTATCAGCCAGTCACCCGTGGCGAGCTTTCAAAGATCTTCGGCAAGGAAGTCAGTCGCGATACGATCGCCGCGCTCCGTAGTGCTGGCTTCCTCGCCTCTGGACCACGCAGTCCGACGCCCGGCGCACCCTATACCTACGTCACGACCCGACATTTTCTATCGGCCTTCGGCATGGAGACATTGCGCGACCTCCCGAACATCGAGGCGCTGGAGGATGCGGGGCTGCTCAGCCGGCAGGTATTGCAGCAAGCCGCGGCAACTGATCTTGAGAATGAGGCGTCGGAAGACGAGTGAGCTTTTAGCACTGGCAGCGACCGGCTGGAACTGAGCGTCTTGCGCGCTGGTCGGCCATAGTTGAGATATTACGCATCTGTTCATAGGCGCTGAGCACACCCGAAAGATCGATCATTGGTCGGTCAATGTCCGCCGCGGGAGGCCGACCTAACTTACAGGCGAGCGCTTCCGCAAACTGTCCGATCAGCACACCAGGGCCACCATCCGGCGGAAGCACGAATCGGGCCTCAGCACCGGCCAGGGCATCCTGCTCTTCGATACCCTCGTCGCCTGGGTGACCGACAAGGCGTTCGAAGCAGCGTGTGCGCGCTGATGCGGATAGGCCAGTCAGGATCGTCCGTGGATAAATTCCGGCAGGCCGAGGTATGTTCAGAAGACGCCGAATGAGCACGCCGCCTGCGGACGAACTGCTGGTCGATCCATAGCTGCAGAGTTCATCAATGCACCGGTCTAGTCTTCTCGCCACCGGGCATAGGTCGATGGCCGATGCGCGGCGCAAGTCGTAACCACACAGGGCACAATAATGTTGCGGCACGAGCTCGCTCTGGTCAAAGGCGGCAACGTGGCTGCGGCAGGAAGGGCATCGGTCACGCAATCTGCTGCCATGCGTGTCGCATGCAACACGGGTTGCCAACCGCCATCGCCGCCGAAAATACGGATGTGCGTCGTCGGCGAGGCATTGCGAGCAGAACTGAAGCCAGGTCGAACGATCCCGCCGCCGGCTGTTGCGAAGCGGTAGCAAGAGTTGATTCGGCAGAGTGTGTGACAGTGTCATTGTAGTCAGCTGATGGAGCGAAACACCGGCGTATGTTTGAAGCTGGTTCGCCACATCGATCGGGAGCCTGAGATCCAATGCGGCTGACCACATTCCCGAATTGAGCCCCAGCACCCGGGCGAAAGCGCGCGCGGGCACGCCATTGGAATAGGCAAGCCTGTGAAGCCAGCTCGACAGCAACTCGTCCGGCTGTGGTGTGGTGATTATCGGCCATCGCTCCGAAACGATATCTCGATATCGCTCGCGAATGCTGATGACCGGCGCCTGGCCGTCGATCGCCGTCATACAAGGCTTTCGCGTAGCGCGGCATTGCGCCGATGCGAGATCGGCATGTGACGCAGTTCTTCTATACCAGCCTTGGTGATGCGTTCCACGCCGGATCTGATTGCCAGGACGGCTGCCTTTGTGACGATGGTGACGACCTCGCCGATCAACCCTTCTGACAGACTGAATATCCGGCGCGCCAACGGTTCGTTCGACAGGTCGGAGGCTTTGGCTATGGGCAAGGCCGCTTCGAGACTGTCGAGAAGCATGAGATAGCTTTCGTCGTATTGCCACCGAGGGACCGCCATCAGGTCGAACCGGCTCGCCATCTCGCTGGTGGCGTTGACGAAATCGTAGATGGCCACCTCACCGATCAAAACTGGTGAGATGTCGTATTGCCGGCCGATCCGCCGCAAGAAAGCAAAGACCGCCTCTACATCGCGGGGGCGGCCCCGCAGCGCATTGTGAAATTCGTCGAAAATCAGCACCCTCGGTTTGAGGTTCGCCAGCAAATGATCCAACTGCTCGGCCTTCCGGCCGACGTCCCACATCTCGCCGCCAGGCGCGCGGAGGCCTTGGAGAATGCTGGCATAGAAGTGGCCGAGTCCGGCCCCTTCGCGTGTCTGGACTATCCATATCCTTTGCTCAGGCGATGTCCGAAGGTGTTCGACGGCAAACCGCTCTGCGATCATCGTCTTGCCATTTGCATAGGGGCCGACCAGCATCAGTCCCTGGGTTCGCAATGACGCAGGTCGTGACAGCAGCTCGGCCAGGCGCTGATGGCTGTCCTTTGCAACCTGGTGCCCAATCCACCGCGGCGCACGAACATAGGCGACCCGTTCCTCATTGCTACGATCGAGAAGAGGTCGGACATGGTCAAATAGATGATCCGACATGCCGGTCACCAGTCTTCCACGGGTAGCCGGTTCTTCTGTCGCATTGGATGTGCTTTGTGATCCGGTGCTTGCGCCTCGGTGGCAGCGTAAGGTTTCTGTGCTGCGGCAGCATGTGCTCTGCGCACCGCATCGCGCAGCTCGCGTTTAGAAGGCTTTGCAGCAGCGGCGATGGCTGCGATCTCACGACGAAACGCCACCTTGTCGACGCTCGAGCGCAGGTTGATCGCGCGTCGGCGCCCGCGCTCCGCATCATGTTCCCACAGGGTCAGCGGCACGAAGTGGCCGTCACGTCGCTCGACCGGGCGAAACAATCGGGTTTCCGGGTCACGGACGTAGACATGGCTGATGTCACGGGGATCGTATCGCACCTCCAACTTTCCAAGCCGATCTCGCTCTGGAACGAGGGAACCGAGCCATGGCGAATAATAGTGCAAGGCGAACATGCTGATCCCTTGGGCCGACAATTGCCGTTCGGTCCCGGGCAAAAACGACAACAGCACCTGCTGCGGCTCATCGTTGCAATCAGGCAGGGCCATATTGTCGCGCTGCCATTCGATAATCGGCACCTTCAGCGTCTTGGGATTTTCCTGGAGGTTGTGATCGATGATTGCCAGCGCTACGCAGCGCTCCAGATCGGCGAAACTCAGGCAAGCGCGTCGTTCTGACGGGTATTCGTCGCGATCGGCCACCGAGCGGCCTGAGGAGCCGGGATATGTGCCAAGAACTCCGTTGAGTTTGCCCAGCAGTCGCTCGACAACGCCCCCTTGATGGACCCGGCCACGATCGCGATAGCGGATACGGATGCCGTAATCGTCGCAGCCGCGTTGGAAGGCGTGTCCCTTGAACTCCTTGGCCGAGTCGGTAACGAGCAGCTTCGGCCGACCGAACATTGGCCAGGCATAGTTGAGATTGCGCGTGGCGAGCCACGTATCTTTCCGGCATATCGCCTGCGCGAGACAAAGCGCGACGGACAGGACTGACGGCTTTTCCAGGGTGAGACAGAAACCAAGAATGGCACGTGTCGCTACATCGGTGACGATTGTGAGGTACGGGCGGCCGACGAAAACTCCGGCCCCGTCGACAACCTCCACGAAATTTATGTCGGTCGGCGTATGGTCGATCTGGCAGACGTCGAGCGGGTTTGGTGCATGGATATAGCCCGGTCGCGGCTTGAGCCGCAGCACGTGCTTCGGGTTGGCCGAGCGCTTCTTCGCAATCTCTTCAACCGAGAACAACGACGGGATACGCCGTGCGACTGATACATAGGACGGCAATGGATGGCCGGCTTCCTCACATCGAGCGCGGATCTCGGCGACGACAGGTGCGAGAGGCGGCGCCTCGAGCGTAAGCCACTGCTCGCGCAGCGTCGCGCTGATGACTTCTTCGACCGCTTCCGGCAGTCGTTTGCGCCGATCGGAGCCAGTGCGAGGCAGCAGTGCAGTTACTTTCCGCTCTGCGCGATAACGGGCCAGGAGGTTATAGACTTGTCGCGATGTCAGCCGGAGTTCGGCTGCCGCTCGAGCTATAGCGTCCTTTCGCGATCCGCCCGCTTCCAAAATACGGTCCAGCTCGCGAGCGGTCCGGCGTGCAGTAAGCCATTGGACATCAGAAGAGTCATGGCCTGGTCCACGATCTTGAAATGGCTTTGGCATGCTCAGCCCCATCGAAATCGTTAGCGAAAACCTGCCCTATTTTTGCCGCCTAAGCTTAACAAGCGCATGACATTTGGCCGATTGAAATTGCAAACTAAAAGCCACATCGCCATCGCCCATGGGCTTCTGGCGGCCGCCGAGATCGGCCTCAAGGAGCATGACCGGCTGACGCTGGCGAAGACGATGATGGACCGAAAACTTGAAGGACGGCGAACCTCCTCGAAATTGCCGGAGCTGGTCGAGCTGGTGATGGCAAGGCCGCTGTTGTCGGCCGGGATGGTGGCGAAGACGCTGGACGTCACGCCGCAGGCGGCGCGGCGGATTGTTTTGGAGCTGGGTCTGCGGGAGATGACGGGAAGGGGGAGGTTTCGCGCGTGGAGTATTCTCTAGACCAATTGATCATCGCCACGAACCGCTAGCGTTTTCGACCGCCGTGGAACCCTGGGGCTGAGCCTCGTCATCCGGACCTCATTTCAAGGAAGACGTGGACCATTCCGTCATTTCCAAGGGCCAACAGGTTCGCACCGATAAAGCGTGTTTGGCTGGTGCAGGCGCGGGCACTGGCGGATACTGTCGCGCGTCGTTGGCGTGACGACTGCTCCGCATACGCTGCGAACGGCGATGTCTTCCTTGGCTCAAATTTGGTGCATTAAAAATGCAACTGATTGGCTCGTTCAGGCTGTGAGCGCCTTAATTGAATTTGCTCTGACATGAACGCGATGAACCCCTCTGCTGAGTTCATGGCTTTATCAAGAAGGCCGGCGCGCGTTAAAGACACAAACAGAGCGCAGGATTTTGCTTGGCAATTGATCGACTTATTTGGGTTGAATTCGATATCGGTATATCCCGCGTAACGCATGCTACCGTCGATCCTTTCCCTCAGCCATTCCCGGTGCGGGTAGATGGCGTTGAGATAAAGCCAGTCATAGAAAACCGTAGACGGCTGGAGCGGAAATTCGTTTCCGTCGAGCTCGAAAGCTACCAAGCGGCCAGAGTCCTTCAATCTGGGATCTCGCTTCGCGCTGCGCGGATCGGTCTGGTAAAGATCGATATATGGTCCACCGTGTTCAAATACCTTGCTGCCCTGAAAGGCGTTTTCAAGAGGTATCAATCCCGAGGCAGTGTCCACTTTGAGATGAAATGCGCTCAGGTGGCGGCCTGCCTTTTCCTGGGATTTTGAAGAAATTTCAAGGAGTGGGCTATATCCGTCATGCGCGGCGGCAGCGTGCAGCGAGCGGACGTTTTTCTGCTTTTGAACGGGCGCGAAACCCGTCGCAAACGGGATGTCGAAGCTCACGACTTTGACGAAACCAGGGGAATCGACCGACGGTATGAAAATGGGACGTTCGGCCATTAAATGTTTCCGATTAATTCGAGAGGTATCTGGCTTGGAACCAGGACCTCGTATTTCTCTGCATGCAAGAGCCGCTGCTGGATCGCCGGATCTTTCCAATCCGTCCGCGTGTACAGAACCTCAAAATCAACAAGAGCGGCTGCCTGCTCAATCGGAACCGATTCTACACCACTTTTGTTTGAAACGTCATTCGTAAATCGTACGCCGGCGAAGTCGAGCACAGCCGGATGGATGCGGAGGAAAATCGAGTCTGTGATACGACCGTCTCTCCGTGCAACGAATTCCATGGGATGGCTGTTCCGGAAACATAGATGCACGTAGTTGCCCATTCCCTTCAGTGCATCGGCGTCTCGGCTCCATTCGTTCCCACCTGGGGCAGGAACAGCGATCCCTCCTGCGACGAGCTGCGCGATCGGGAACAGCCCTCCGTGCTGACGAATGAGATCTAGATTTCTCCGGTCGGTAAAATGGTACAGAAAGGGGACTTTCTTTAACGGGCTATTTGGATCCATGGGGGCCTCCTCCAAAGGCATTGCTACCATGTCGTGTATTGGCTAAATCCTCAATCCCCTACTTTTGAGTTCGAACTTTCTTTAGTCGCGTCCCGTCAAGATAATGAAGCAATCAGTTGTCACCTCCCGAATTCATGACGTTCGTTCTTGTGGGAACTTTGAGACTTGCAGAAGACATCTAACGCGACGAACGTCGGCAAAGTATGCGTCCACCTTCAGGATCGCCAGCCGAAGTGATCATCCGCGATTTTGCAGATTCTCAGTTAGGTTGTGATGCGGTACAAAGATTCGCGTCTGCTTGTGCTGGACAGGTATTCTATGTAGCTGTTGTAAAATCAAAGTATTTGGCGGCGAGGGGGAATAGCTTGCCTATCGAGAGCATCCATACATACCTTGTGTATCCCAATAAGGGGGTAGCCGAGCCATCAGCCATCGTCGGAAGCCAAGTGCCGCATGAAGGCGACATGTTCGCGCTAATGAGGAACGTGTACGAAAAAGCTGATACCGAATGCAACATTGGTATCGCCTTCAACAAGGGCAACGACGGCGCTCAAGCGAACGCGCGTCGAGACATGTTGATTGCCTACGCGTCAGCGCCAGGGGTCGATCTGGGCCGTATGCTTGCCGGGGAACTGGCGACAGTAACGACACGTCGCTCGGGGCTCGGGCTTCTATTCCTGATTAAGGGAACCGAAGGCGCCGAGCACAAGGTGGTGATATCCCGCTTTCGTGCCAACAACGGCGTGGTCGTAAACGAGGCTGCCGACATGCTGACGGTCGAATTCATCGACCGCGTATTCATGAAAAATGCCCATTCTTACAAAGCTGTCGTATACAAACACCAGTCATTTCAAGGCGGCTTCTGGAGTGGAATGGCCGTCGACAAGCAGATTAACAGTCAGGATCTGGACTCGTCGGACTACTGGGTTAAGGACTTCCTGCTGTCAGACTTCATGACCAGTCCCGCGTTTGGCACGCGTCGTCTCGCCGTTGCACTGAAGAAAGCCATCAAGGCTACGGATGATCTAGAAGTAAAGCGCCAGATCACCGCCGCGGCTACGCTTGCCAGTGGGCTTGGTGCGGCGACGTTAAGCGTTGAGGCGTTCTGTAATCGCTACGGATTTACCGACGGCGCAAAGGCCGCCGTGGTGAAGCAGCTTGAACGACCTGACTTGGCCAATGATAATTTTCAATTCGATGCTACCGAGTTCACGAAACAATTGCCTTACCGGACTGTGGAGCTGGACAACGGGGCTATGCTGACGGCCGATGCTGCTTCCTTCGATAAGGTATTTCAACACACGCCCGTTGAGGAAGGAGCCGACAGGATCCGATTCAGTACAGTCGGCTCGGTGGTTAGTGAAAAACTGGAGAAAGGTAGATGACAGTAGAAGTTCGATATCGAGCGCGATACGAAACCGTGCTCTTTCCCATCGCCGATAAGCTTTCCAACTTATTGCAAGGCATCTTCGCTGGTCAGCCACGGATCGATCGAATCTCGACGCGCCCGAAGTCCGTGGAGCGCTTCGTGGGCAAAGCCGCTGCGTTGAGGGATGGCAAAGCCAAGTACGATGATCCGCTTCATCAGATTCAGGATCAGATCGGCGCGCGGATCGTTACCTTCTACAAGGATGATGTGCGTAGGATTTCGGAGGAAGTTCAGCGCTATTTTCACGCTATCGAGTCGAAAGATATGTTGCCAGAAAACGAGTGGGAATTCGGGTATTTTGGAAACCACCATATCCTGATGCTGCAGCAAGATTTAATCGACCCGGGTTTCAACAAGGACCTCGTGCCCTATTGTTTCGAATTGCAAATCAAGACACTTTTTCAGCATGCTTGGTCCGAGGCAAACCATGATCTCGGCTATAAGCCTGGACAGCAGCCGCTCGCCAGCGACGAGTTGCGGCAGCTTGCCTTTACGTCCGCTCAGGCATGGGGAGCTGATCGGGTATTCAACGATCTTTTCATAAAGCGAAACGCGCAGCATTGAAAACAAATGCTGCGTTAGGATTGCCTATCGTATTGCGCACGTCGTGACGCGCGGAGTTGCGTTCTACGTGTCAAGCCGGCTCGGCCGCGACCACTTTCGGAGGCTCCTTCATCGCGTGGGCCTCCTCCAAGGAGGCTTTATTGGCCACGTATTCCTCTAACTCAACAGCGTGGTTTTCGCAGCCTTTAGCTTGCTTGCGTAGAAGTAATATGTGGCCAGAGAGTTCTTGCG
Source organism: Rhizobium leguminosarum (assembly GCF_001679785.1). Lineage (NCBI taxonomy): Bacteria > Pseudomonadati > Pseudomonadota > Alphaproteobacteria > Hyphomicrobiales > Rhizobiaceae > Rhizobium > Rhizobium leguminosarum. The sequence continues at coordinate 71,597 of NZ_CP016292.1, read as the reverse complement.
GAGTGCAAAGGCTTATCGGAACCAAAGCCCTTTCACCGTTTCTACTCACAGGATACGATTTAACCAATCGAGTATGGCCTGGAAAGACCATTTGAGGGGATGCAGGATCATCGCTCATGCCAATGCGCTTCACCATTCGCGTAACTACGCTCACCAATTCCTTCTTGGCAAATGCCTTGTAGAAATCGGCATGCGGACCCGTCAAAGGCTTGTTCTTGAATATTTCTTCAACAATCTGGCTTGGCTGTGCGATGTGGCCAGCGTCCATTCGCTGTCCGATCAACTTATGCAACTCAGACAGCAATGCGACGTCTTTGGCCATGGGCTCAATCCTATCAATTGTTTTGCAGAAAAAGCGGCGATCCCGTGGTCGTTTCCGACCCACAAAAACGCTAACGGCATTCACTGGAGTCAGGCTGGCAGCCAAGCCTGGCCAGCGATAATCCACGGGATTCGGCGAATTGTCAAAGCTGATGTTCTGATTTTGTTCGAATGGGGCAGTGCCCCGAACATATCGCAGATAACTCGACGCCCTCGTGCTTGACAGGCGGAGCGTTTCGTCGCTGACAATCTGGTTTCGAACAACCGCCTCGACAGGGTCAAGTATGCGTTAAACCTATCGACCTCTCTAGGCCGTCACAATGGCTCGCACCTCGGCAAGCAAGAGAGGCGAAAGTCCCAGCGCCTCAAGCGGACGAGTCCGCAACCACTGCAGCGCTCCGACGGTATCAAGGTCTTTACGTGCGGACATTTCGTTCAGCTTCATCGCGGTGACCCGTGATAATCCTAGAGAGATGAAGCTGATCATCGTTTTATCGGATGCGCCGATCTCCAAGTAGAGTGGCAGAGACGGAATGCTGGATACCATGTCCAACAAGCCCGCGCTGTCGAGCGCGTAGACAAGAAGTGCGCTGTAGCAACCAAACAGACGGACAGCTTGGAAACGGATATCGCCTTCGATTAGGTCCAAGGTGCTTCTGATCGTCGTTCGAACAGGCTTCGAGGCATTTCGAGAAATTTGCTCGTCGATGATCTGGGGAAGCGGGAAGCCAAGCATCCAGCGTCGCGCGATCAAGGCATGGAATCGATGTAGATTTTTCGAGGTGTCGATACCGAGAATGACCTCGTGGCACAGCTCCAAAACATCTGCGTAGGACTGAAACGCTTCGCTCTCCCGGGGATGCGAAGGAATGAGGGTTCGCGCGACATCGGTACCTAGCGCTATCTTCGCGGTCAGCCGGTCATAAAGGCGCTGCTGTTTGTGGGCAGAAATGTTCGGAGTTCGGCGGAGAACAGCAGCTGGCAGGGTGAGTTTCTCGCTGGCCGATGCAAGCGCGGTTTCTAACAGACCGGACTGGATATCACCGACCGCGAGGCCAGCCCGTTCAAATGTCTGATTTAGATCGCCACCTTTGAAATCGGTATAGAGGCGAACGAAAATTGTCTCGAGATCAGTCTCATCGCGGCGGCCCTCTGTCGGCGCCCCAGCAATCACAGTCATTAACTGGTCATGATGTTCGTTGAGGCTGCTCTCAATCGCTGGGGTGACGACTGAATCTTTTGGGCCGTCGAGCGGCTTCTTCTTCCACTTGTCATAGTCGATGAGGAAGATGTTGCCCTGAAACTCCCGCTTGAGCCTTCCTGCGCGACCAGCAAGATTCCAGAAGTCTGTTGATTCCAGCGCTCTGGTCCGACCTTTTTCCGGAGCGAACATAAAAATGTTCTTGGCAGGAAGGTTGACACCTTGAAGCAACGTGCTCGTGCAGACGAGATAATCGATCTCACCAGACGACACGGCTGCTTCAATTGCACGTCGGAGCTGGGTCGGAATATTGGAATAGTGAAATGCTACGCCGTGTTTGACGCATTCGACCAACGCGTAATTGGCGTGCACCGCTTCTTTCGCCAAATCGGATAGAGCGAGGCGTGCTTCGGTTGGTTCGCGATCTGACATCAATTCCGCGAGTTGGAGCGCGACGCTTTCCGCTTCAGCCGCACCATTCGCGTAGATGATATTTGAATGCCCGTGTCCAAGCACCGCAGGGATATGGACGAGCTTCTCTGTCCGGCTCGCTACCGTCCGCCCCAGCTGCAGCGTAGCGACTTGCCGCAACGTTCTCGATCCGTCGCCAGCGGTGTGGATCACCAGCTTCCCCTTGGTGGCGGACTCGACGGTCGTGACCAAGAAATTTTGGGCAACGGTAGGCTCTACGGACGAGAACTCGACCACATCGTCCAAGCCAAACAGCCGTCCAAAGACATCCAGGTTACGGATCGCTGGGCTGGCGAAAAGGATTTGTGATGCCGGGTTGCGAATTAGTAAATCATCGATGACCCATTGCAGCAGTACGCCGCGTGATCCGTCCGCGATCGAATGCGCTTCATCGACGATAATGACGCTGGCGCTGAAGTCGGGGTGAGCTCCAAGGGCGAGTTGTACCCTCTCTTGAGTCATTACGTAGATGGCGCGCTGGGCGAGGGTCGTTTCGGCATCGACCGGGACCGTCACGATGTCGGGGACATCTTGGTGCATTCCCTGAAACTGGACCTTCAGATCTTCAGCTACCTGGGCGATCAGGGCACGGGTCGGGACGAGATAGACAACTGACTTTGGTTGCTCGTTGTCGAAGAGCGCCGACAGATATCCCTGCAAGACAAATGATTTTCCGGCGGATGTAGGTGCAGCCAACGCGATGCGGCGACTTTGGATGAGGTTCAGCCACAGATTCTGCTGGAAATCTGTCAGCAGCACTGTTTGTCCGTTGATCATCACCTCATGAGCATCAGCCGATGCGATTTCTTCTGCCGCAAGCATGAGCGGTAGACTTGCCCGCGCGGACGCCACGTCCGCACGGGTGCCGATTGAAGGAAAGTTGCCGAGACGCGTGAGCACAACACGTAGGGCTTGGTCTAAAGGTACTTGGCCGGTCCCGAACAAGTCATATGCGCAGGTTGCCACCCGAAACGCCGCGCGCCGATGATCTGCAGTCTCGGAGCAGGCCAATATGGCCGCCGAGCGGATCAACCGCGTGGCATCCGTGATGTCGGCGTGACTATCGTCAATACCGCTGATCTCTTTGGTTAGCCACGCGAGTTCAATTCGATTTGCCGCGTCGTGGAAACCGGGGTTCTCCCAAATTTTGTCCGCCAGTTCCTGCATCATGGCAGCCAACCAATCCTAGCTTGAAAGAGATCCCGGAATTCCTGGACGGCGGGGAGCGGAAAGAAGAACAGTTCCACGTCTTGGGAATACAGTCCGGCCGTTTTGAGCGCGGCTGAGACCTTCGGTGCCACGTCAGCAAGCTTCTCTTTCGCCAATGCCCTGAAAGAGTCTTCAGCACCTTGATCACCAGCAGCACCGGCCTTTTGGAAGCCGTCGAAATCGAAGCCAATCAAACAGGTGATAACATCCTTACGTTCGTTGTATTCCTCTTCATGGGGATCTAGGTGTTTAGTCCCGGCATTTGATGGTGCATTATTTTCCTTAGAATGGAGGGAGGCACTATGGGCCAGGTTCTACACGGGAGCGCCACAACGACAGAGGCAATCCGTCGAGCAATACAAAATAGTGAAGAGAGCCTGAGAGCGCTTTCAAAGCGGTATGGGGTCAATCAGAAGACAATAGCCAAATGGAAGAGACGGACATCATTGGCCGATCTTCCGACAGGCCCGAAGGACCCGCATTCGACAATCCTCTCCCTTGAAGAAGAAGCCGTCATCGTCGCCTTTCGCAGGCATACATTGCTGCCTCTTGATGACTGCCTCTATGCCCTTCAACCGACGATCCCGCATCTGACACGTTCGTCCCTGCACAGGTGTCTGCAGCGCCACGGCATTTCACGCCTGCCGGAAGTGAAAGGCGACAAAGAACCGAAGAAAAAGTTCAAAAGCTACCCGATCGGCTACTTCCACGTCGATATTGCCGAGGTGCAGACGGCTGAGGGCAAGCTCTATCTCTTCGTGGCGATTGATCGCACGTCCAAGTTCGCCTTCGCTGAGCTCTATGCCAAAGCTGGCAAGATGAATGCCGCCCAGTTCCTGCGCAACCTGATCGCGGCGGTGCCCTACACCATCCATACTATCCTGACCGATAATGGCATCCAGTTCACCAACCGGGCCTGTGACCAAAATGCCTTCCAGCACATCTTCGACCGAGTCTGTGAGGAATACGAGATCGAGCATCGCCTGACAAAGGTTAAGCACCCATGGACCAATGGGCAGGTCGAGCGGATGAACCGGACGATCAAGGAAGCGACTGTCAAGCGCTTCCACTACGACGATCACGCACAACTGAAAAAGCATCTCGCCGACTTCATCGACGCCTACAATTTTGGGCGCAGGCTCAAGACACTAAAGGGCCTCACCCCCTACGAGTTCATCTGCAAAAGGTGGACTTCCGAGCCAGATCGATTCATCATCGATCCTATCCATCAAATGCCGGGACTAAACATCTAGGTATCGCAGAAGCGCTGCTTTTCCATCTGCCCCTAATCCCGTGAAATCGATATTTCGCTGCACAAGCTGGAGCTCGTGGTCCAGCTCATTAGGCTGTAACGATTTCGCGATCGATGTCGCGGCGGCGGTGATAGCTGCGCCGACATCGCCATACATTTTCGACTCGCCCCAATAGAGGAAGAGCCGAGCGGTCTCCGGACAGTAACGAACATGGACCCCGTCCGCACCGTGGACTGGCATCTGCGAATTGGTTTTCAATGTCATTTTAGCGATGAACTGCGGTGCACCTAGTATCCATTCGGTGAGCAGGTACAGCAGCAGTTCTCCAGCTTCACCATTTCGATTTGTCGCTTTGTGTGCCTTTATGAAAAGCTTGGCCGCCGCATCATTGAGCTGCGTTGTTTTTATCAAAAAATCATCAAACGGAAGTGTCGACTGAAGTGCCCTCACCGCGTCGATTTCTTTTCGCGTGAGCGCAAATGGCGTGAGGTGAAGCCATGCCAGCTCCACCAGTTCTTGGACAGTGGTCTTGCCTTGTCTGAAGGCGGGAAAATGCAGACGAAGGGTGACTCCCGCGCATTCGCATGTCACCTCGTGCTGCAGCTCCCTTATCCTCGGTCCCAGTTTTGAATAGTCGCGGCGAAGTGCTGCCAGGACCATATCCAAATCGGGGCTCTCGGTCTGATCTACGCTTTCCTGGCTCAACTCACCCCCGGTCAATCTGGTCGATAAATAATTCTAGCGCTAGGAAATGCGAGTCTAAGTAGAATTTGCGTGAGCCGACCTAGAATAGCAACGCGTGATCTTCTTACGACACCGAAATCCTTGGCCACATGCGAGGATCAAGATTTCTAAGATCTTGCATCCGTCCCATTAAGTTTTGCAAACCGTAATCTTCGTCGATATTCGTGCAATCTAAATGATTTTGTCAGCGGCAGGAGACACGCGGTATGATTCTCCCTTCATGGCAACGAGCGTCCAGGAGGGATTAGCGACGGATACTAAGTTTATTACAGTCTCGGCGTGCGACAATCTTGCCGAGACCCCGAATTTATTTGATACAAGCATAGCGTTAAATTGAGATTCCTGAGGCACTGATTCGTGCGTCTGTGGGTGGGGAAGTAATCCGATGGACAGTGCACAGGCGAAAATCTTCGCCGAAGGAATTATTGGGACCAGCGTTAGCGGTTGGGCTATCGATGGCATTCTAGGAAACGGCAAGTCTGCCGTTGTGCTTTCAGGTGTCAGAGACGGTGTCGAAGGCGCCGTAAAAATATTTCATCCCGAGCTAATCGAACGCTACGGGAGGGCTGTTCAGCTGGAGCGTATCAACCGCGAACGACAGCTAATTGGCAAAAGGCATCCTCACCTGGTCAGGATATTGGAAGGTGGAGAGTGCGCTGCCACCGGCCACCTATTCGTGGTGATGGAACGACTGCCTTTCAAAAACTTTCATCAGGTTGGGTCATTAATTCCGCCTGAGAATTACGGAACCCTTATCTCACAGATAGCTTCCGCGGCTCGGTTTCTCGAAGACCTTGGCTTGGCTCACCGGGATGTCAAACCAGAGAACATAGCGATCAGTGGTGACTTCAGTCGCGCCATTCTCCTCGATCTAGGTGTACTACTTCCGATAGGGGTCTCCAACCTGACAGATGCAGATCAACGGCCATTCATTGGTACCCTGCGCTACAGCTCCCCGGAATTCCTGGATCGCAAGGAGAAAGATACGATAGAGGGTTGGCGGGCCGTCACCTTTTATCAGATGGGGGCGGTGCTGCACGACCTGCTGATGAAGAAGCCGATTTTCGCGGAAGTGAGCGAACCCTTTACTTTGCTGGTTGATGCGGTACGCGGAACGACGCCTACCATCAGTGGAGGCGAACCCCGCCTGATGTTCTTGGCTCGGCGGGCTTTGGTCAAGAAACCTGAAGTTCGTCTGGAGATGCTAAGTTGGAGCGACTTCGAGGACGCCGCTAAACTGGAGGATGTCAACGCCGAGGCACGCAAACTTTCCATTCTGGAACGGCAGAAGCTCGCACGGGCGAACATGTCGACCGCTAGCCTGGCTGACGCGGAGAGGCGACGCTTGTTCTTGCAGAGGATGGACCAGTTCACTCAGCAGCTCGACACCCGCTTGGCTTCGATCCTTGCGGAGGCTGCATGCTTCCCTCTTCGGAGATCGGATATCTTTGAAGCTGAAAACGACAGTCGTGAGATAATGCTTTCATTCAGTGCGGATGAAGCCAAGGGTATGGAGTTCCAGCTGGCCCTGAAATTCGTGATTTTGAACTTGGACGACAACGAAGGCACTCCGCAGTATGTCATTCGTTACAGCGACGCGCTTTCGTCCCGAGCTATCGAAGCATCGGAATTAAATCACCAGCGCACAATTTTCAAAGGTTCTGAAGAGGATTTGTACAGCAGCTCACTGCTTCAGGCCGTGCTTCTCGGGACGTTGGAGAGCTATTACACAAAAATTGAGACGGGATCGGTTGCTGGCGATGCGACCCACTTTCTATCAACGGAAGAGAACAGCATATGAGCACTTGGTGGAAAGACGACACGGACCTGATCGACGAGCAGATGGCTATTCTCGACATCGCCGCCGATCAGAGCATTCTAATTCAAGGTCCACCAGGTAGCGGCAAAACCAATCTTCTGCTGCTCCGCGCGAATTATCTGGCGTTGGGTGCGTTCCCGAACCTGCAGGTCGTTGTGTTCGGATCGCTGTTGAAAAGCTTCATTCAAATCGGCGGCGCTCAATATAAATTTCCTGTCGATAGGATCACCACGCATGCACGCATGTTCAACGAAATCCTGCGCGAGAATGGTAAGGGTTTCGATGCAAGTGGCATGGCGTTGGAACAGGCTCGTCAGTTGAGAGCAGATGGCGTCCAGGCATTGATCAGCAGCGGTAAGGTCGCGAAGCTGTTTGATGCACTTTTGCTAGACGAGGCACAGGATTATACTCCTCAGGAGATCAAGATATTCGCCGCCTTGACGAAGGTCCTGGTTGCGGCAGCTGATGAGCACCAGCAGGTATTCGAGGTTGCCAGCTGCTTTGCTGAGCTTGAGGCAGCCACCAATATAAGGCATAGTCTTAACTATCATTTTCGGAATGGGCGCGATATCTGCAGGATCGCAGACGCCATCCTGGCAGGTTATCCATCACACAATGCCTTGACACCCAACGCGCAGTACGACGAACTGGCCTATCCCGTGAAGGTCACCTCTAAATCGGGCCTTTCGATTGCGGACCAGGCACAAGCCATCGCAGACCAGATCCCCGATCAGCTGGTGGCGTATCCGGGAGAGAAGATCGGCGTTCTCTGCCCGAAGAATGAAGACGTTCTGCTCATCGCGGATCATCTTGCAGACTTGGGTTTTGCGTCCCAGCTCACTCTTTGCAAAAGTGAAGAATTTGATCCCCATGCCCCGATCTGGCTGTCTTCCATGTCGGCGGCCAAAGGTCTTGAATTTCGATGCGTGCACATTGCCGGGCTCGATAGCCTCTCGCGTATGGGTGGAGTACAGAAGCGATTAGCCTACACCGGCGTGACACGTGCCAAAACAGCGGTGAGCTTTTACTGCGATAAAAAAATACCGCCTTATCTCGACGGCGCTATCAGTGTCGTAATTCCTCGTAGTAAGATCGTTACAAAGGCTCGCATTTTTGGCAAGGAATGAGACAATGTGGACAGCGTCCCTATCTAGACGAGAGTTTCTGGAGGTTTTTTCCTCTGGATGCTCCGACGCCGTCATTAGTAGAACGCGACGTCAGGACATCAAGGCGGTTATGCAAGAGGAGACTGGCAGTGTCACGGTCGTCTGGGGGCAGCAGCCGTTAAATCAGATGTCGTTTCCAAATCTGGCAATCGCACGCGAAAGCGAAATTAACGACTTGCTGGCGGCGCTCAATGCCAATCCAAATGCTGTCTCTCCTTTCTCCGCCTTTTGTCGGCTTGTCCCGCTCGAGGCCTCAAGGGCGTTTCTCGATGCACCACGCGGCGATTCTCATTTAGTTACTTCCGTCGTCATCGACGCGGTCGCGATGCTTTCCCTCGTCGAAGTCCAGCTCCATTCAGAAGGAATAATGAAATTGCGTCAGGCAAGCCCCGCCGCTTGCCGCCGCACGCTCAGCTATGTTTGGGCGAGGGCGCTGAGTGCGGGAACCCCGGAAAGCCAGTTGCCATCGCTTCCAGACAAATGGCTCAACATATATGAAGTTTTGAGCGGTGGTGTCCTGGGTGATTTGGTACCCTCCGTATCGAAGCATGCACTCACGGTGCTTCGGGTGGCGGCAAGCGTATTCCACGAAAAGCAGTCGACTTCGGGGGTGCAGAAGCTCACCGAAGCTCTTGTCCGTTCGGATCGTGTCGAACTCGATCGGGCCTGGAGAGACATTTCCGCCAAGGTCGGCATTGATGTTTCGTTGGAAGGAATTTCAAAAGCTCCTAGGGAGGAGCGAGGTTCCTTGCTGCAGAAGTCTTTGCAGGATCAGGGTTTGAGTGCGAGCATAGAAGACCGCGACGCAGCGCGGGGTTTTCTGGCAACTCAAGTGGCACCGAACTCCCTTGATCATATCGATATCCTCATGACAAGAAGCGGTCCGGGAGCCGCATTTTGGTACGTATTTTTCGCGACTTTGCAGAGCCCTCTCGCATTACTGAGTGCGTTTGGCGGAATCGGACGTCGACTTAGCCGCGACATATACGATGTCGAAAGCTTCGACATGCCTCCCAAGGCAGATATCGGTTTTGAAGAGTTTAAGGTTCTTTCCCGATTTGGAATGGACGACCTTGGCCGCAAGATCGGCCACTCTAACCAGATCGAAGTCGAGTTGCTACCGTTGGTCACTGCAGCATTTCGATTTGGTCGCACGCAATCTGCAAAGCCAGCATCAGCGAGCGAGCTATTCGATAACCCGGTACCAGAAGAAGTGATCTCAAATCTGCAGCTGATTTCCTCGATCGTCAATGAGACGATGGCCAGCCTTAAGTCGAAACCAAATTTAGAAAAAACTTCCAAGCCGAGGCGAAACCGCAAACCTTATTAATGAGGATGTCGAACCATCGACGGACTGGGAATGGCTGGCGCTCGTTCACGCCACGGCGCCCCGACCGCTTCTCGATTGGTCTGAGTCACCCTGTGTTTCCTTATTCAGAGCTGGCTCGGTTTGTCTGAACAGTTCCGGGCGTTTTGCTAAGTGGATTTCCGCCTCGATTATGCTGCCACCATCATCGGCGTCAGCGCATTGAAGTAAGCCCGATCCGGCGTCTGCCGGTCAAGGGATGAATGTGGGCGTCGGGTGTTGTAAAAGCTCAGATATCGGCCGATGGCAGCGCGGGCCTCGGAAACGCTCTTGTAGGCGTGGAGATAGATCTCCTCGTATTTGATCGACCGCCAGAGCCGTTCGACGAAGACATTGTCTCGCCACGCGCCTTTGCCATCCATGGAGATGGCGATGTCGGCGTTCTTCAGAACGGCGGTGAAGTCGACGGAGGTGAACTGCGACCCCTGATCGGTGTTGAAGATGTCGGGCTTGCCATAGCGGGCAAGCGCTTCTTCGACCGCTTCTATGCAGAAGGCTGCTTCCATCGTGATCGACAGCCGCCACGATAGGACCTTCCGGCTGAACCAGTCCACGACAGCGCAGAGATAGACGAAGCCCCGTGCCATCGGAATGTAGGTCAGGTCCATCGCCCAGACCTGATTGGGTCTGGTGACCGCCAGCTTGCGAAGGAGATAGGGATAGACCTTGTGTCCTGGTGCCGGTTTCGAGGTGTTCGGGCGACGGTAAATCGCCTCGATGCCCATCTTCTTCATCAGGGTGGCGACGTGCAGCCGTCCGGTTTGCAGCCCTTCTGCCTTCAAAAGCCCTTGCAACATCCGGCTTCCGGCAAACGGGTAATCGAGATGCAGTTCGTCGATCCGGCGCATCAAAGCCAGATCGACGTCCGACACGGGACGTGGAGAATAATAGACGCTGCCACGGCTGAAGCCGAGAAGCTTCGCCTGGCGCACGACCGACAGTTTGTGCTCGCGGTCGATCATTTCTTTCCGCCCGGCAATCCCGCCTTTCCGAGCGCACCGGACAAAAAATCGTTCTCCAGCGTCAGTTCGCCGATCTTGGCGTGCAGCGTTTTGACATCGACGGTTGGACCCGCCGGCTCCGCCTTGGCTTCATCGCCGAAAACGCCCGTCGCCCCCTCAAGGAGCTGGTCTTTCCACTGCTTGATCTGATTGGCGTGCACGTCGAACTGCTGGGACAGTTCCACCAGCGTCTGTTCGCCCCTGATCGCGGCGAGCGCCACCTTTGCCTTGAAAGCCGGGCTATGGTTCCGGCGCGGTCGTCTCGTCATGGTATCTCCTGTTCCCGGCATCTAAGCCGAAGTCAGGCAGAAATTCCACTTATCCTGGCTGTTCAGATTTCCCGAGCCAGCTCTTTCTTTGCAGTATGAGTGCGGATGCCATGATGCGAAAGGATTGCTGAATAGTGGCTTCCCATTTCGATCTTCTCACCTTTACGAGCATCTAGACTGATTTGGCGGGGAGCCGAGGGTTCGATTCCTTTCAAGGCGGTGGGAGGCCCGAAGCGGCCTCCCGTCGGACGAAGTTTAACTGCACGAGCGCCGTCATTCGTCAGCGGTGAAGTCAGTCGACACCGAGACGCTGCGCCATTCGGCGAGGATGGCAGCGTCTTGTGCGTGCTTTTTCTCGATCGCGGCGACTGTGTCGCTCCCGAGCGGCAGGCGGACCGGCGGATTGGGGGCTTCAGTGAAGGCGATGAGCGCCTTTGCCAGCTTTTGAGGGTCGCCGGGTTGGTTATGGCTGAGACCGGCGGCTATTGCGCGCACCTTGCCGACAGTGTCTGCGTAATCGCCGATGATATTGCCGCTGACCGACAAGGACGAGCTGTCGAGGAAGTCGGTGCGGAAATAGCCTGGCTCGATGACCGTGACATGGATGCCAAGGGGTGCCAGTTCGTCATGCAGGGCTTCGCTCAGCCCTTCGACGGCAAATTTCGTCGAGGAGTAGACACCGAAGCCAGCGGCGCCGCGATAGCCGCCGATCGATGAGATATTCAGGATGCGGCCGGAGCGCGCCTGCCGCATGAAGGGTAGGACGGCGCGGGTCACGTTGAGGAGACCAAAGACGTTGGTGCGGTAGACAGCCTCGACCTCAGCCACGGTTGCTTCTTCGACGGCACCCATCAATCCGAACCCAGCATTGTTGAGCAGGATATCGATGCGACCGAAGTGCTCGATGGCGGCTTTCACTGCTGCGGTCGCCTGGCTTTCGTCGGTCACATCGAGGGCGACCGGAAGCAGGTTGGGATGTTCGCCGAACCGCTCGGTGATCGCCTTTGGATTGCGGGCGGTGGCGACGACGGCGTCGCCCTGTGCAAGAGCGCGCGTAGTGATGAGGGCGCCAAAGCCGCGCGAGGCGCCGGTGATGAACCAGATTTTCATGGAGATGTTCCTTGATTTTCGATGAGATGAGCGAGAGGGCGTCTGGCCACCGCGATGTCGGGATGGCCAGCCGGGTTGGAAAGGGTCACGGCAGGATTTCTGCCAGCTCGATCAGATTGCCGAAGGGATCGCAGAAGAAGGCAAGGCGCCGGCTGATTGCCAAAAGCTCGAACGGCTCGGTGACGATGGTGACGCCGCGTGCGCGTAGTGCCTCGACGGTGGCGTCAACGCTTGCGACATTCAGGCAGAAATGGTGGTAGCCGGCATATTTGAGACTGTCGCCAAGATCGGTGTAGGGGCGGACGTCTGCGGGCGACGGATCGCCGCCACCAAGGATTTCCACGTAGAAATGGTCGTCCGTGGCGGGCGCGAGATAGGCCAGTTGCTCGTCGGCATAGTCCCACTCGGCAACGACACGAAAGTCGAGCTTCTCAACATACCAGCGCTTGGCGGTTTCGAGGTCCGGCGTGCGGACGGCGACGTGATGACCGCGCATGTCAGAGAAGGGCGATGCAGTGTTGTGGGCGGGAGGATTGAAGTCGGTCATTGTCTTGTCTCCTGTGTGGTCCGGCACCAGCGCCGGTTTGCGAGGAGAAATCTGGACCTTTTCGACGATAAGAATTAGAGAGTTAATCTTCCTCTCAATGATGAGTGAGATTTGACAATGCGCAGCACGGATCTCTCGGAACTGGCCGCGTTCGATGCGGTTGCCCGTCACCGCAACTTTCGCCGGGCCGGCGAAGAGCGCGGGGTGACGGCTTCAGCGATCAGCCATGCGGTGGGCAATCTCGAGGCACGCGTGGGCATTCGTCTGCTCAACCGGACGACCCGCAGCGTGGCCCTGACCGATGCCGGCGCGATGTTGTTTGCGCAACTGTCGCCGGCCTTCGGCGAAATCGGCTCGGCGCTCGATGCCCTCAACCAGTTTCGCGATACGCCGTTCGGCAAGGTCCGCATCAATGCGCCCAATTCAGTCGCACCGTTCGTGTTCCGATCGGTCATTGGTCCGCTCATCGGAAAAAATCCTGGTCTCCAGCTGGAAATCGTCGCCACCGACCGTCTTGTCGACATTGTGGAGGAGGGGTTCGATGCTGGCATCCGTCTCGGCGAAAGCCTGCGCGATGGCATGACGGCTGTGAAGATCAAGCCGCGGCTACGGTTTGCCGTCGTCGGTTCGACGTCCTATTTTGAGCGTCATCCGATCCCCAAAACCCCGGATGATCTGCGTCAGCATGTCTGTATCCGCAATATCTATCCAAGCGGCAAGCCGTATGCCTGGGAGTTCAGCCGCGCTGGCAAGATCATCGAGTTCGAGCCGACCGGGTCTCTGTCGCTCGATGACCATGAGCTGATGGTCGAGGCCGCACTTTCGGGCGTGGGGCTGGCTTATGTGTGGGAGGAACGGGCGCGCCCCTATATCCAGAATGGCAGCCTGGTCGAATGCTTGGCGTCCTGGAGTGCGCCGGAGGACTGGCTGTATCTCTATTACCCGACGCGGAAATACCTGTCGGCCGGCTTGCGCGCCGTCATCGATGCGCTTCGTGTTTGAATGCAGGGGTGCATCGAACGTTCGTTCTTAACAGCGCCAATAGAATATCTGCGAACATCGGTACGGCAGACCTCTTTAAGCGCCCCCGCGCGCCGGGGGCTGTCGGTCCCGGTTTTCATCGTTGCCGTCGCTATGCTAAACCTCCTGCGGCACCCCTTTTAACCGGTCTTGCGGGAGGCGAACGGCTTTCGCGCCACTCGCTAAAGCTGGTATGCCCATTTCCAGTTTGGGCGCTTTCATGACATCCGCGGGCAGTCACAACGACCTGCGCCGTATCGCCGATGACCGCCCGGCTTTCTGATGATGCCTGGTGCCAACATGGTTGATCTAACAATCCTGCCGTGTTTTGAAGGGTGGGAACCGGCGGCAGGATGATGACAGTAAGAATGGCAGAACAGTTCGATATGTTTTCGGAAGAGGTTTCGCGCGACCGGGTGGTCAAGCGTGACATTTCCAAACACGCCAAGCCCGAACAACCTACCGTCTCCATGAGTGAAGAGGAGATGGTCCGGCATCTCTCACAGACGGGCCGCTATCGCATCCTCACGAAACTCGTGCCGCGGGCGATTGCGCCATTCCCACGTCCGGAATTCCCCCTCAAGGGCATCATTCTCGACACCGAGACAACCGGCCTCAATGCGCGCAAGGATGAGATCATCGAGATTAGCGTGATCGCTTTCACCTTCGATGCGACAGGAAGCATTGGTGACGTGACCGGCATCTATGGTGGGCTTCAACAGCCAAGCGTTTCCATTCCCACTGAGATCACCAGGCTCACCGGGATCAGCAACGACATGGTCGCCGGGCAGTCAATTGATATGGCTGCGTTGCAGGCGCTGATTGAGCCGGCTGACCTGCTGATCGCCCACAATGCCGGTTTCGACCGGCCATTCTGCGAGGCGTTTTCCCATCTGTTTTCTGGCAAGGCCTGGGCCTGCTCCAACTCCGAGGTCGACTGGTCGTCGCGGGGATATGAAGGCACCAAGCTCGGATATCTGATCGGGCAGGCGGGCTACTTCCATGATGGCCATCGGGCGGTCGATGACTGTTTCGCGCTGTTGGAGGTTCTCGCTCGGGAAGTCGATGGATCGGCTTCCACCGCTTTCGCCGAACTCTATGAAGCAAGCCAGAGGTCGCGTGTCCGGATATTTGCCGAGAACAGCCCCTTCGACATGAAGGACCACCTGAAGGCGCGAGGCTATCGCTGGTCCGACGGAAGCGACGGCCGCCCGAAATCCTGGTGGATCGAGGTGGGTGAAGATGCGCTTGACGATGAACTCCGCTATCTCAGAGCCGAAATCTATCGTTATCCAGACGCCGATCCTCCAATCAAACGCCTCACTGCCTTCGACCGGTTCCGGGCCTGATGCCCCCTCAGCCTATCTCTGATCGGACCCATGCTTTGAGCGCATGGCCGACCTGAGACCTTGTGCCTTATCGACGGGTGTCCAAGGGCCTATATCTCAATCATCGAAACGACGTTGGAACCAAAGCAGGGTTGCTGGCGTCAAGAGACCTCACGAAAGGGGATCATCATGAACGTAGCACGCTCCTTCAACAACTGGCGCAAGTACCGTCAGACCGTTACCGAACTTGGCCGCATGAGCTCGCGCGAACTGCAGGACCTCGGTATCAATCGTGCCGACATCCACAGCGTTGCTCGCCAGTCGCTCGCTCGCTAAGCGGCTTTTTCCTGCCCATCCTGAATGACACTACGCCCGCTGATGACGCGGGCGTTTCCGTGCCTGGCCTGCCACGAAGCCCCGAGTTGGAGATCGCTCTCATCAGAATTAGGCCGTGCATTTCCCGCATAGCTGCACTGCAGCAAAGTCTATTTAATGTGCGGAGAGAATGGGTATCTTGGTTTCATCGAAGTGATGCACCTCCTCCCGCAAAGCTTCGATTTCAGACGGCCCAATCCTCCTCCCAAGGGGCGTCTGTCGGAACAGCGGCACTCCTCCTCCCAGCCGTTGTTCGGTTCTTTTCGGAAAGCCTGCCGCACCTCCTCCCGCGGCAGGCTTTTTCGTTTTGCGGACTTGCTGATCAGAGCCCGAGAGCTAGCTGCGGTTCTTGCCCGCTTTCTTCCGTGTTAAGGGACGACAGGGTGATCCCCAGGAGCCGCACTGGACGTTTGAACGGGAACACCGAGGCAAGTAGGTACTCCGCAATTTCCAGCATCTGGTCGATGCCCGAGACGGCTCCCGACACTGTCTGGCTGCGTGTCGCCTGGCTGAAATCCGAATATTTGATTTTGACCGTCACGGTCTTTCCCATGATGTCGTGCGCCTCGCAATACCTCCAGACTTTCTCGGCCAATGGCCGCAGGTCGGCTTTAGCCCGATCGAGATCGTCGATGTCCTCAACGAAGGTGTCTTCCGCTCCGACGGACTTACGGATGCGATCAGGTCTAACCTGCCGTTCATCGATCCCACGGGCAATGCCGTAGAAATAAGGACCGGCCTTCCCGAAATTCTGCTGAAGGAACGCGAGGGACTTCGACTTGAGATCAAGCCCCGTCTCGATTCCATGCCGTTTCATCCGCTCGGCCGTGGCCGGCCCAATCCCATGGAATTTCTTGACGGGGAGGGCTTCGACAAAACCCGGGCCGTTCTTCGGCGTGATGACAGCCTGTCCATTCGGCTTGTTCAGATCGCTCGCCATCTTGGCGAGAAACTTGTTGTAAGAAATGCCTGCCGAGGCATTGAGGCCTGTGACCGCCTTGATCTTCGCTCGGATCTCCAGCGCAATCTCCGTGGCGATCTCCATGCCCTTCAGGTTCTCGGTGACATCGAGATAGGCTTCGTCCAGCGACAGCGGCTCGATCAGCGGCGTATATTCGGCGAAGATCTCGCGGATCTGCTGCGATACCGCCTTGTAGACGTCGAAGCGCGGCGGCACAAAGATCAAGTCCGGACATTTGCGCTTGGCGGTGACCGACGGCATGGCCGAATGCACGCCGAAGACACGGGCCTCGTAACTTGCGGCCGCTACGACACCGCGTGCCGCCGACCCGCCGACGGCCAGTGGCAGGCCACGCAGCTCCGGATTGTCACGTTGCTCGACCGAGGCATAAAAGGCATCCATGTCGACATGGATGATTTTGCGCACGGGTTGCACGACACCCATTCCGTCAGTTCCCAGACGGTAAGCCGGCATGTCGTGAACGGGCATCTGACTGCTCTGGTCGTGCATGGTGTTGGTGATCAAAGCAACAGACCTTCCTCGTCCGGCTTTAGTTTGGCCTGCGGCGGCACGATCACAAGCATGTTGCCCGGGAGCGGACGCTGTAGATGGCGGGCTTCATCCCAAGGTGCTGTCAGCCAGGTCTCGACTTCTTCAGGCGTGGTCAGAATGGAGGGCATGGCCTTTTGATGAACCGGCGAGACGATTTCGTTGGGTGAGGTCGTCAAAAAACCGAACAGTTCGTATTCCTGTTCGCCATCCCTGACCTTCCGCACGCCTTTCCAGGGCGTCCAGAAGCCCGCGAAAAACATCAGCGGCCGATCTTCATTGCCGGCGAACCAAGCGTTCGGCACGCGTCCGCCCTCGACTTTGCTGGCAGGATCAGGTTCGGCAAAAGACGTGAACGGCACGACGCAGCGGCTGGTAGGCCCGAGCCACCGGCGCCAATGTGGGGAGTTTACATTGCGGATATTGGTGACGCCGGGATCGTAATTTTTTACATAAGCCGGCGGCGACGGCATTCCCCAGGTCGCCCGGGCAATCTCGCGCTGGCCGTCCTCGGCAATGCGGACGATCGGCGCCTGATAGCCTGGATAAACATCGAAAGAGGCTTCATTCCAACCGGCTCGATCTCGGAACGCCTTTGTAAACTGCAGAACCGCGTCGCGCGTGGTCGTCACATTATAGAGATTACACATTGCCGTCCTCCTATCCAATGCGGCTCAAGGCGAAATTTCCGATCCTTTCGGAACGCAATCAAGCTTTGAAAGCTCCAGCGATCACGTGGGCTTTTGCGGCTCAAAAACCAAGGCCGCCTCCAGTAAACAGGGAAATCCCGTCCCGCATCTATCCTGCCCGTCCGGACAATGCATCTTGTCGCAACCCATCGCCATGCGACGGCGCAGATCCACAAAACGCATGCTGGCGCCAAACTGTTTCACCAGCGCCTTGCGATCAAGCTCGCCCTGTTGCCCGCACGGCTTGCATTGGACGGTAATCACCCGGTCCCTTGAAATCTCTGAGCGTCAGCAGGCCGGGCATATCTCTATTTTCTCATCCACGAAATTTTTCAAGACATTCAGCATCGAGTTGAATCTGCTTGATGAATCGATTGAGCAACAGCTGTCTCGTGATGCTCACTGCTGTCCACCCGATTCTTGCCCGTTGACTCATTGCTGTTTAAAGAACAAAAACAGAACATATCAGCTTTTTGTGGCTATGCAAATGCACTCTTGATGTTGGAAACCGATGCCAATCACAGCCGCCAACCCCGTCATTTCCGAACTTCAGGACCGCATCCGGCGGCTTGAAGGCGGAGCTGCGCGCAAGGGCGAGGTGTTGTCGTTCGGAATTGCCGAGATCGACGCCAAGCTACCCGGTGGTGGGCTGGCCCGCGGCGCCTTGCACGAAGTGGCTGGTGGTGGCGCCGACGCGGTGCATGGCGCGGCGGCCGCTCTGTTCGTCGCCGGGATTGTCGCGCGCACGAAAGGCGAGGTCCTCTGGTGCCTGACACGGCCGGATCTGTTTGCACCAGCATTGGCGCAGGCGGGCCTCCATCATGATCGGGTGATCTATGTCGAGGCCGACCGGGAAGAGGATGTGCTCACCAATTTCGAAGAGGGCCTGCGTTTTGGCGGGCTTGGCGCCGTCGTTGCCGAGCTTGTGCGCCTGCCGATGACCGCCTCGCGGCGCCTGCAGCTGGCGGCCGAGGCTTCCGGAACGATCGGCATTGCGCTGCGACGATGGCGGCGTCCGACGGAGGCAGCTGATTTCGGGCAGCCGACGGCCGCGACGACACGCTGGCGCATCAGCGTCCTGCCTTCCGAGCCGCTTCCCGTGCCGGGCATCGGGCGGGCGCGGTGGCTGGCGGAATTGATCAGAGCAAGAGCGGGAGAAGCCGCGGAATTTGAAATAGGTGCCTGCGATGCCACGGGTCGTATCAGTCTTTCTCCCCACGCTCGCGACGGACAGGATCAGACGCGCCGATCCTGGAATTTTGCCTGAAACACCTGTCGTGGTCGTTGCGCGCAGTGGATCGAAACGCACCGTCGCCGCGGTCGACGCTGCGGCCTTCAAGTCCGGCGTTCGGGTCGGCATGCCTGCCGCGAAAGCCCAGGCGATGATATCCGGCCAGCATCTCGTCGATGCCGACCCCATCGGTGATGCCGCGGCGGTTGAGCGCCTGGCGCTGTGGATGCTGCGCCAATATACGCCGGTGGTGGCGATCGACAGGCCCGACGGCATCGTCATGGACACCGAGGGGGCGGACCATCTGCGCGGCGGCGAGTTGCCGATGCTGACCGGCCTCGTCAACGCTTTAAGAGGCCACGGTCTTCAGGCCCGAGGCGCCATCGCCGACACCTGGGGCGGCGCCCACGCCATTGCCCGCGCCACGCGGCGGCAGGTGATCATCGCGCCGGTTGGAGAAACGGCCAAGGCCGTCGTCAACCTGCCGATTTCCAGCCTTCGTCTGCCTTCCGACATCGTCAGCGGTCTGGGGGTACTTGGGTTTCGCACCGTCGGCGAGCTTTCCGCAACGCCGCGGGCGCCTCTGACACTGCGCTTCGGGCCGGAGGTCGGCCGTCGGCTCGATCAAATGTTCGGGCGACTTGCCGAACCGATCGACCCCATTCGCACAGCGGACCTGATCGAAGTGATCAGATCCTTTTCTGAGCCGATCGGGGCCGCCGAAACCATCGCCAAATATATCGGCAAGCTCGTGGTCGAACTCTGCGCCGCATTGGAGACGCGCGGGCAGGGCGTTCGCCGCGCCGATCTGATCATCTATCGCGTCGACAACACATTGCAGTCGCTGCGTGCCGGCACTGCCAAGCCGGTGCGTGACATCCCCCGTCTGACAAAGCTTCTCTGTGCCAGCATCGAGAAGATCGATCCCGGTTTCGGTATCGAAAAGCTGTCTCTGGCCGCGACGATGATCGAACCGTTTGAAGAAAAGCAGTCCGTCTCCTCGCTGGTCGAAGAGATGATCGTCGACGTCACGCCCCGGCTCGTCGTCGGCTGCAGGCTCGATCTGACAGATGGCATCTCGATGCTGCTGTATCCGACGGACCGGGCCGCCTATTCGGGGCTTTGCCGGCTTCTGTCACTCGGCAAGGAGCGGGACGGCAAAGGCAAGTGCGTTCTCGATCTGACGGATGTGGCCCTTTATGCAGAGGGCCTGCTCGCCATCCTGATCCCCGACGAGGCCGATGACGCATGCGCTGTCCATCTGCGCAAAGTGAAGGAGATATTTGGCGACCGCGCCTATATGGCCCTGACCTTGCGCCGGCGGCCGAACGATCAATTGCGCCTGCACGAGCTCAACACCCTGGCGATCCAGCACAAGGTTCGGCCGGTCGTCACCAATGACGTGCTGTTTCACGAGCCGGGCAGGCGACAGTTGCAGGATGTCGTCACCTGCATTCGCCATCGCACCACCATCGATCAGGCCGGTTTCTTGCGCGAACGGCACGCCGATCGGTTTTTGAAACCGCCGGAGGAAATGTACCGGCTATTCGGCCGATACCCCGAGGCTCTTGCCCGCACCCGCGAGATTGTCGACCGCTGTCGCTTCGACATGAGCGAACTGACCTATCAATATCCCGAGGAAGCGATCATCCCCGGACTGACGGCGCAGCAGACGCTGGAAAAATTCACCTGGGAGGGCGTGCGCGATCGCTATCCCGAGGGTGTACCGGACGATGTGGTGAAGACCCTCAATCACGAGCTCGACTTGATCCGCAAACTCGATTACGCGCCTTACTTTCTGACGGTCTATAGCATCGTCCGCTACGCGCGCTCGCAGAGCATCCTGTGCCAGGGTCGGGGCAGCGCCGCCAATTCCGCCGTCTGTTATGTGCTGGGGATTACCGCGATCGATCCGGCCGCAAACGATCTGCTGTTCGAACGCTTTATCTCAGCCGAGCGCAACGAGCCGCCCGACATCGACGTCGATTTCGAACACTCCAGACGCGAAGAGGTGATCCAGTGGATCTACAAGACCTATGGCCGGCAGAAGGCTGCCCTTTGCGCGACCGTTACGCGCTACCGCGCCAAGGGTGCGCTTCGCGATGTCGGTAAGGTGCTCGGCCTGCCCGAAGACATGATCACGGCGCTGTCGGCCGGTGTCTGGGGCTGGAGCAAGGAGGGCGTCGGCGAAAAGCAGGTCAACGAGCTGAACATGAACATGTCCGACCGCCGCCTGCGGCTGACATTGGAACTGGCGCAGCAGCTGATGGGCGCGCCGCGTCATCTGGGCCAGCATCCGGGCGGATTCGTCCTGACCAATGACCGCCTCGACGAATTGGTGCCGATCGAACAGGCGCGCATGCAGGACCGCCAGACCATTGAGTGGGACAAGGACGATATCGAGGCGCTCAAGTTCATGAAGGTCGACGTGTTGGCGCTCGGGATGCTCACCTGCATGGCACGAAGTTTCGCCTTCCTGCAGGAGCACAAGGGAAGAGTGCTCGATCTCGCCACTATCGAGCAGGAAGATCCAGCGACCTATGCGATGATCCGCAAAGCCGACACGCTCGGGACCTTCCAGATCGAATCCCGCGCACAGATGTCGATGCTGCCGCGGCTGAAACCCCAGACCTATTATGATCTGGTCATTCAGGTGGCCATCGTTCGCCCCGGTCCGATCCAGGGGGATATGGTGCATCCTTATCTGAGAAGGCGCGAAGGCAAGGAAGCGGTCGTCTATCCAAAGCCGGAACTGGAGGCCGTGCTCGGCAAGACGCTGGGCGTGCCACTGTTTCAGGAAAGCGCCATGAAGGTGGCGATCGTCTGCGCGGGCTTTACCGCCGGCGAGGCCGATGCGCTCAGACGCTCCATGGCGACATTCAAGTTCACCGGCGGCGTCAGCAAGTTCAAGGACAAGCTTGTCCGGGGCATGGTGAAAAACGGCTACACCGAGGAATTCGCCGAAAAGACTTTCTCCCAGCTCGAGGGTTTCGGCTCTTATGGCTTTCCCGAAAGCCATGCCGCGTCCTTCGCTCTGATCGCCTACGCCTCCGCCTTTGTGAAATGCCACTATCCGGATGTGTTCTGTGCCGCCCTCATCAATGCGCAACCGATGGGCTTCTATGCGCCGGCGCAGATCGTCACGGATGCCCGCGCGCACGGTGTTGCAATCCGGCCGATCTGCATCAATCGTTCGCGGTGGGATTGCACGCTGGAAGAGATCGCCGGGACCGACGACCATGCCGTGCGTCTGGGAATGCGCCTGGTAAAGGGACTACCCGAACAGGATGCGGCAAAAATCGCGGTGACGCGCGGCGACGATCCCTTCGTTTCCATCGACGACATGTGGCGGCGCGCCGGCGTGTCGTCGGCCTCCCTGGTCAAGCTTGCCGAAGCCGATGCATTCCGGCCGTCCCTGAAACTTGAAAGACGCGATGCGCTGTGGGCGATCAAGGCCTTGCGCGATGAACCCCTTCCGCTATTCGCGGCAGCTGCCGATCGCGAGCGGGCGGTGATTGCCGAACAGCAGGAGCCGGGTGTGACGCTTCGGCAGATGACCGAAGGCGCCAATGTCGTCGAGGACTATGGCCATACCGGCGTGACGCTGCGTGCCCATCCTGTCAGCTTCCTGCGAGAGGATCTCGTTCGGCGAAACATCGTCACCTGCGCTGAGTCAACCTCGGCGCGCGATGGGCGATGGTTGATGACCGCTGGCCTTGTCCTCGTCCGGCAGAAACCGGGCAGTGCCAAGGGCGTGATGTTCATGACCATCGAGGACGAGACAGGCGTCGCCAATGTCGTCGTCTGGCCAAGCTTGTTCGAAAAGCAGCGCCGCATCGTGCTTGGATCCTCAATGATGGCGATCAACGGCAAGATCCAGCGCGAAGGTGGCGTGGTGCATCTGGTGGCGCAACGGATGTTCGATCTGACCACCGATCTGTCGAGCCTGGGCGAGCGGGACAACTTCAGGGTGCCGACAGGGCGAGGGGATGAGTTCGCGCATGGACCACCGGGCAGCCCGGACAGTCGCGAGCGGCCGCCGATGGGCGTCAAGGCTCGGGAAATTTATATACCTGACTTGCACATCGATACGTTGAAGGTGAAGAGCAGGAATTTTCAGTGAGTTCGGTGGGCGGCTACAGAGGAGATGCGGTCAAAAGCAAGGCGATAGGGATACTAAGCGCTGACGCGGTCATTGCCCACACAGATGCCAGCTTAATCATGCGCATTTTTCGTGCAAGGCCTTGGTCCCACTCGTATGCCATGCCCAGTCCTCCGAGCAGCAATCAAGCATTGCGAGGGATTTGAGTCGAGTCCGGAAAAATGGATGAAAGCTGTTCGTTTCCCATTATGGCGTAAGATTCTGAGCCGCCCTTGTCTCGTGCGGAAATAATTTCCGCTTAGCCCGGTGGTCGCGCGAGTTGGATCGCCATTAAGGCGAGCACTTGCAAAGCCCGCTCCGTCATTGTCGCTTCAGGCATCAAGTAGGGACCCTGTCGACAGGCAAATCCCGGTAGTTTACGACAATCTGCTCTTGCGCGTGGATGATTACGCCATAACCCGGCGGCTCGTCGCTGCGCATGAGCTTTGGACCGATCATGTCCAGAGCGAACTGAACATGTGTACTTTTAAGTGTTGCAAAGGAATGTCCTGCCCATTGTCCCGAGACATTGCGGTGCACATGTCCGCTAAACAGGTGCGTAAGGCCGCGACGCTTTTGGAGCAGACCGCCCAGAGCTTCACTGTCGAGAATTAACGCTCCTCGCAGACGGAAGACCGGTAACGGTTTTGCCCGACGAAGAGATGCTGTCAACGCAGGCGGCGGCCGATATCCTCAACGTCTCGAGGCAATATCTCGTGCGTTTGGTCGATACAGGTGAGATTGCTGGCGAAAAAGTGGGAAGTCACCGGCGTTTGAGAGCAGCGGATGTCGCAGCGTTCAAGGCTGTGCGTGACGCCAAGCGAACATCGGCGCTGGATCGGTTGAGTTCATTGAGCGAAGACGCTGGCGGCTATGAGCTCGAAATCAAGCGGCGCTGAAGGAACTATATGGCGCGCCGGGCTCGAATGCGCGGGTGCGCCGTTTGTTCAATGATCTCTCAGAAGGGAGCCGAGCGTGGACCTGCACGTTTTGGTTTCCTCATCAAATACGGCGGACCTGTCAAATCGCGTGTAGGCCGCCAGGGCGTAGCTCAGCGCTTCCTCGTCCCATTCTTTGAAGATGCGCAACTCGTCGCTGCCCGGAATCAGGCCTGAATATGACTCAACATGCATTTGCTCAACCTGCATAAACTCATCGTTCTCGGACGTGATATAAAAATGCGTCGCATCCCTCAGTGTGGCTTTGTAGTGAACACGAGCCGCCAGTTCGCTGAATTGGGCGCCGGTAACAGCGGATCCGGAGAGCGCATAAGGTCCTCCTGGACCAACGTGCATTTGAAGCCCGCCGTCGCCAACAAATATCACGCCAAGCCGGCCGACTCTGATCGCTACGGACTGTCCGAAAATGTTTGTCGAGAGGTCGAACTCTTGATCTCCTCCGGTATCAGCGACTTCATAGAAATACAGTGAAAAAGGCAAGTCGCCGTGGAGGCATCGGAATGTGGTGGGTTTACGCGCGCTTTGGAGTACGAAATGGCAATGCTGCAGTTCCTCGATGAATTGCGCAGGGACCATCGGCCCACTATCTGGTCGCTTGCGATCAAGTAAAAGGCCGGTCTCTTTCACGAGAAAGCCGATCAGGATTTTAGACAACCATCGGCCAAGGAGTAGTTTTTCATCCTGAGTCTCTACTGTGCCACGCTCAATGATGGGCTGCACGGCGTTTTCGATCTGGGAGAGGAAACCGTTATTGCAAGCTTCGCAACAAGGAACGGTCAGATTTCGATATGGAATAAGTGTCCCATTCAGTAGGGTGAGCCGCTCATTGAAGAGATTGGACTTATGTTGAAGCCATTTGGGAATCACGTGTTCGCCGGCGCCTGTGCTGGGCGGACCGCCGCACGCAAAGCACATTCTTTGTGAAATGCTGTTTTCCGACACTGCCCTTGCCGATAGCTCCAATATTCTCATTTTTCTCGTTTTCGGTTGGGCATTCAACGGTTCACGCTGGCCTGACGATCATGCAAGAATCTCATTCGTCCTAACCCAGAATACCAAGCCACCGCTGCCTTGGACACCCGGCCATCAGGCTGCAAGCCAACGCGGACTCCGAAGGCCTGCCGGCATCGCCTATCTGTTTGGGTTCTCCGGCAACAAAATTCTCAAGCGTCTCGTCGAAGAGACTGCCGACGATATCCGCACCCGCCGGGCCCTTGAACAGAAGCCGGTGCTGCGCGGCTACGCAGAAACCCGATATGGGGCGACATCCTGGAAGGAGGAACGCCGCGTCTGCGCCCGGATCGAGGCGACGACGATGGGCCTCGACATCCGTTTCGTCGTCACCAACCTTTGTGAGGGCTCCGCCGAGCACATCTACGACGCCATTTACTGTGCCCGCGGTCAGGCCGAGAACCTGATCAAGATGCACAAGAGCCAGCTTGCCTCCGACCGGACCTCCTGCCGATCACCGATCGCCAACCAGGTCCGCCTCGTCATGCACACCGCCGCCTACTGGCTGATGCTAACGCTGCGCGACATCGTGCCCGCGACAGATTGCATGCGCAAAGCCGAGTTCGCCACACTCAGGCTGCGCCTCCTCAAGCTCGGCGCCCGCGTTACCGAAACCGCCTCACGCATCCGCATGGCCTTCGCCGCTGCATGCCCCGAGGCTGAGCACACGGGGGCCTGGTTCGGGGCGTGGCGTCTGGTCAGCCTCGACGGCAGCACGTTCGACGTCGCCGACGATCCGGCCCTTGAGGCCGCCTTCGGTCGGCCCGGCGCGGGTCATGGCGAAAGCGCCTTCCCGCAAGTCCGCTTCGTCTCCTTGGGGGAGAACGGCACGCATGTCTTGTTCGGCACGAAGATGGCTGGCTGCACCACCAGCGAGATCGCCTTGACCAAAGAGGTTCTGCCAGCCCTGCGCCAAGACATGCTTTGCTTGGCGGATCGCAATTTCTTTGGCTACGCGATGTGGACCCAGGCCAGCGCCACCGGAGCCGACCTGCTCTGGAGGATCAAGCAGAATGCGCGCCTGAAAGACGAGCAACGGCTGCCCGACGGCTCCTATCTGAGCCACATCTATCCGTCCGAGACCGATCGCCGGCGCAAGACCAAGGGCGTCGCAGTTCGCGTCATCGATTACCGCCTGGACGGCGTCGAGGGTGGCGAGCCCATCTATCGCCTGGCCACCACGGTTCTCGACCACGCCAAGGCCGGCGCCGAAGACCTGGCCGCGCTCTATCACGAGCGTTGGGAAATCGAGACCGCCCTGGGCGAACTCAAGACCCACCTGCGCGGCGCCAAGATCGTCTTGCGCAGCAAAACCCCCGACCTGGTGCGCCAGGAGGTCTTCGGCCTGTTGATGGCCCACTTCGCCATTCGCGGTCTCATGCATGAAGCCGCCCTCCAGGCCGACGAGGACCCCGATCGGCTCTCCTTTCTGCATACAGTTCGCGTCATCCGCCGAAAGCTCCCCGCCTTCGGCGCTATTCCCCCTCGGCGTCGAGCCGCCCTGCATAGCGCCATCCTCGCCGAGATCCTCCAGGAGCGCGTCCCACCCCGCGCTCACCGCCGAAACAAACGCGGCGTCAAACGCAAGATGAGCAACTTCCCTGTCCGACGAAAAGCCGACAGGCCACCACCGCCCATCAACATCAAAAACGCCATCAGAGTCGTTATGTGAACCGTATTGGTGTTAGACCGCCTTGTTCATAACGCCTACCGCATCGAACTATCAGGCGAGAGCTTGCGCAAACAAAGAACGTTGTCGGCGTGTTAATGGCTGTCGAAAAACGCGGCTATTTGGTGCCGAGGCTGTTACGGACGATTTGCTCCGCCATGACCAAATGGTTTGGATTGGTCGCAGTGATGAGGCTGGTAAGGCTTCTCTGACCTATGGTGGGGGGTACTCTTCCATTGATCGCGTGGGAAGCAATGGGCGCGTTCCCGTCCGGAATTTACCACGACGGCGCACGGGCTTGCGTGGTGGGAGAGTATCAAGCCTGACAAATTCTGAAACTGCACAAGCGCGGTTGGCGCTTGGCCTGGGCTGCAATCACCTTCGCGTTGATGTGCTCGAACTGGGCGTTGCGATCGGGGTGGTGCGAGCCTTCGTCCGCCTTGCGGTTGCGCTGACGGGAAAAAGCCAAGCTTCACCAATTCCTTGGCCA
This sequence comes from Rhizobium leguminosarum, assembly GCF_001679785.1. Classification (NCBI taxonomy): domain Bacteria; kingdom Pseudomonadati; phylum Pseudomonadota; class Alphaproteobacteria; order Hyphomicrobiales; family Rhizobiaceae; genus Rhizobium; species Rhizobium leguminosarum. Next base: position 44,697 of record NZ_CP016292.1, on the reverse strand, counting down.
CCGTGTCGGCGCTGATCGGGTGGCCCATCGCTGTCAGCGTGTCGGCGAGTTTATCCATGCTCTTCGACACCCAGAGCAAGGGCCGCTCGGGACCGCCCAGCGTGGCCGGCTCCACCAGTCGCTTCAACTGCGGAACAAGCCCAGGATCAAGCGCGCTCACCGCCTTGCGCCCGCCGCCAGCACGCCGAACCTGCCCCGGCCCCAGAGGCTGCCATCCTCGTCGATCATGCCATCGATATACGTCTATCTGGTCCCGCCGGGAATCCCCGACCTTAAGTCAATCAGACGCACCCTCGACAAATCACGATGCAGTTATTGTTCGGAGCGGACTTACTGTCGATCGCCGCAGCCAGCCTGGTGCCCGATCGCCCCATTGTGGTCGGCATGGATGACGCCATCGAACGTCGACAATGACCAAAGATCGCCGCCCGTAGCGTCTATCGGCGGTCCGATGCGCTCCGGTCACTGAACGCGGATTTCCCACAGGCTTTTTTCAAAAGCCAATTTGGGGGCTATCCAGCCTGTAAGAATGGTTGTTTTGCGTGTTCGGACTTCAGCCGGAAGATGGTTTGCGGATAGCTAACCGCTGTAAGCGGCCCGTAGGGCCATCCTTCGGCTGTTCAGAAGGCCTTCCGCCTTTATTATTTGATCCGTAGGTATCTGTGGATGCTGGTTTTTTGACACCCTTGAAACCAGATCCGAGATTGGGTCGAAAGCGCTTCAACCATCCGAGCCATGTTTTGCAGATGATCGTAATGACATTCGCGAGCCATTTGTTGCGCCATTGTGGCCGATGCTCCACCTTGAGTAATTCTCGATCTCTCGCCTTCCTGATGGCGTTGCGAACTGTCGTCTGGCCAATACCCGCACGAGCGGCAATCTCTGCGACCGTGCATTTGCAACCGCCCGTTTCGCGCATATCGGCCGCGATGATGTAGAGCACGGCTCGTTCGCCCTCGGTGAAACCCGCATGAAGGTCCGTCGGGGGAGGGCGGCCAAGCCGCCCAGGCGCTGCTTTCTTGCCCATCGCTCAGGGTCGCGCCTTCCGCTTGCCGCCTGTTGGCGCGATTGATCCGACTTTGGGCGAATGGGAAAGTAGCTTTGGGTAGGTGGTTGGCGCTTGAGGCGAGCTTCGAGCAATTCGGCGGCGCGCTTGTCGGCCATGGCCTGGAGGTCTTCGATCTGACTGGCATCAAGTGGGCCGCCGGCCTCTTGCCAGAGACGGGCGAAAAGGGTCTTTGACTTGAATTGGTCAATTTGCGCCGTGGCAGTGAAACTGGCCAATCGAGCGCGCCACAGCTCGACGATCGCGCTAGCGATGGTGGCAAGGACGTCGTGATTCTGCGCGTGCGGTAGTACTCTGCTTGAGGGGTGCAAGGCAGAATCTTGAGTGGGATACGGCTGATCTGGAAAGGCATCTGGTGCCACGGGATGTCTCCTAAAAGAGAGTACAGAAATCCGTGGCGCGAAAGCGCAAAAGCCTTGCAATATCAGGAGAGGTGCTTATAGTCCGAGTTAGTTGATGCTCGGGCTAAAGGAATTGGAGTTCCTTGGTCGCGTAAAGTAACCTAATATCACCAATCTCAATTTGAAGACCGGCGTCCGCGCCGGTTTTTCGTTTATGGCGTAATGCAAACCTCCTGCGGATCGTAGGCGTGTTGGGCGACGGACAACGGCTAATCATCGCCCGCTTTGGTATATAGCGAATCATAAGGCATGACAATGTTTTATGGGGAGACTCTAGCCGAGTGTGGAGCAACGCCTGCGATCGAAGACTTTACAAAGTCTGCGGCCAAAGTGCATTCGCCTGAATATTCGACGTATTAGGCAACGTGTCCTCGACTGCGCGTTTAAAGAGCTCAGCAGCCGGAGAACGCTGGAAGTGTTTTGACCACAGCAATCCCATGGGGGCGACTTTCGCAGATATTACAAGGGGCAGGATTTTGATGTGTCCCCTCCTGTGCCACTGCTGCGCGACGCCTCCTTGCGCCAATGAGATGATGTTCATCTGTTGATGCAGCATGAGTGTGGTGATGAGTGAATTGCATTCGATAGCTGCCTTGGGCAGGGTAAGATTATTGGCCACCAACATGCTTGAGAGTTTTTCGCGGATGGGTGTCCCTGGAAGAGGGAGACACCAGTGCTCGGCGACGACTGCAGCCCAGTCCAGTGAGGTCTCAAAAACAAGTCTGTTGTTGTTGCTGGCTATGACGCAGTACGGTTCCTCGATCATGGCGAGATGGTTCATCCCCAATGCCAGGATATTGGGAGTAATGCGCCCGAGACCGAAGTCGAGCATGTTGCGCGATAGTTGGTCAACCATCTGATCAATGGGAAGATCTGTGAGCTGAAAACGAACGTCGGGGCATTTGTCGTTCATGATGGCGATGGCTTCGACCATGAGCGGTTGAGCAGCGATAGATTGTACGCCGATACGAACCAATCCCTGCATTCCTCTTGAAAGAGACTGCACACTGTCTTCGAGGATTCGAAGATTGTTGATGACCTGGCGCGCCGCCTGGATATAGGCTGACCCGGCCTCTGTTGGTAGCAATGTTTTACCACTTGGATAAAATATTGGCATGCCGATCCTCTTCTCGATTTCCTTAATCGCCTTCGAGACGGCACTTTGTGATAGGTGAAGCCGCTTGCCCGCCATAGTCATACTTCCAGTTTCTGCCACCGCGAGTGTAATCCGCATAAAGCGGTTGTTGACCGAACTCAGGAAGTAGTTGGTGTGTATGCCGAGCGGCCATGAGCTCTGGTCGAGAGCAGAAGGGGGGGCATGGGGTTCGCTCCTTGCATTTTGTCCGTCATCATCAATCCCTGAAGCGATGCACAGTGCCGCTCTTGTTAGAGCCCGCCGGACTTACATACACGGTTTCCTAGATATGATTATTTTGTCATACTACTACGAGCAAAAATTCGTGCCGGAAAGTTGCCTGGCTATGTTATTCGGTACCGCACAACGAATAGGCGAGGCGCTAGATTCCAGGACGGCAGCTTTGATTTCGAATGGCATCCCCCCTCACAGAGCTACATTTTTCGGGTTGAAACTCAGCGGGATAGAGAGGCGAAAAGTCGCCTGTGCGATCGCGGGAACGTGGCTCGAATATTACGATTTCACGGCTTTCGGCTTTTTTGCGATCTCGATCGGCCGACAATTTTTTCCAGGAACTCAAGACGTCCAGTTGCTGCTGACGCTTGGTACCTTTGCAGCCGGGTTTATTATGCGGCCGATCGGTGCAGGTGTTTTAGGTATCGTTGGGGACAGATATGGACGAAAGACAGCGTTGACACTGACAATTGCCCTTATGTTCCTCGGGACGGCAATCCTGATAGTGACGCCATCCTATGCACAGATAGGGATTGCAGCACCCATTTGTGTAATCATTGGGCGGTTCATCCAGGGCTTTTCCGCGGGCGGCGAAATCGGGACGGCGACCACATACCTTCTGGCATCCGTTCCGAAGGATAAGGCAGCCACTTATGGCAGCTTTCAAACAGCGGTCCAGGGCATGGCGGGAATAACCGCGAGCTTTCTTGGCTACTGCGCGGCGCGCTATCTGCCTGCCGAGCAAATGGATCAATATGGTTGGCGCATCGCGCTGGCGTTTGGTCTGCTGATCGGGCCGGTTGGATTGTATCTGAGAACACAAATCCAAGATGACGTGGTGAGCGCCAGGCAGCCCGTCATGGCAATCCTCAAGGCAGTTTTCGTGAGCCATTCTTCGCGCGTCGTTGTTGGTCTGCTGGTCGTTCTAGGTGGCACGACAGGAGCCTACATCATCACAAACTACCTGACGACTTTTGCCATCAACACATTGAAGATGCCGAGCGACATTGCATTTCTGATTAGCATTGTAAGCAACACCGCGACCGTCGGAGGTGCAATTGCAGGAGGTAGGCTTGCCGACCGTTACGGAAAACTACTGTTGATGGCGCTGCCGCAAGGCCTGTTCGTTTTGATGACTTATCCAGCCCTTCTTGTGATCACCGGTAACCCTAGTGACCAAACCCTATTGCTTCTTGTTGGAGCGCTTGCGGTATTGCGTTCGATGAGTGGCGCTGTCGCTTTTGTCGCTCTTGCCGAATGCTTCCTTGTGTCGGTGCGCGCAACTGGATTGTCACTGACATTCTCGATCGGCGTAGCGCTGTTCGGCGGGACTGCACAACTGATCGCCACATGGCTGCTACATGCCACGGGCAACCCGATGTCGCTCGCCTGGTATCTGATCGCGACAAACTCGGTGACGTTTTGCGCGCTATTTTTCCTTTATCCAGTTACCCTCTATAGGACAGCACCATGACCGACGATCCTGTCTTGCATGCGATCCAGGGCTATGAGCCCGAAATGGTCGCAATCCGCAGGGATATCCATGCGCATCCAGAAACCGGCTTCGAGGAGTTCCGTACGGCAAGTTTGATAGGCCGAACCCTCGAACAGTTCGGGATAAAGACGCACGTTGGCATCGGAAAAACGGGTGTAGTGGGCGTTTTGAAAGGTACGCGACCGGGACAGCAAGCAATATCGTTGCGGGCGGACATGGATGCACTTCTTATCGACGAAAAGACCGATCTGCCTTATCAGTCGCGACACGCTGGCAAGATGCATGCATGCGGGCATGATGGCCATATGGCGATGCTGTTGAGCGCCGCGAGATACTTATCTGAGCATCGTGATTTTGCCGGAACCGTAAACTTTATTTTCCAACCGGCAGAGGAAGGATTGGGCGGCGCCAGGGCTATGCTGGAGGATGGGCTGTTCGAACGCTTCCCAGCAGACGCCATTTACGGGCTTCACAACCAACCGGGGCGTGCCGTCGGAGAATTCGCGATCCGCCCTGGTCCAATGCTGGCAGCCAGCGATCGTTGGTCTGTGACTTTTCGCGGAACCGGAGGGCATGGCGGAGGTAAGGTTCATCTGGCCACTGACCCTACCATCACCTTGGGCCATTTTATCCTGGCGCTTCAGACTATCGTCGGACGAAACGTTCCGGCGGTCGAGCCAGCAGTGATCAGCATCGGGCACATTGCAGCCGGAGCGCCCGGAGTGACGAATGTGATCCCTAGCGAAATCGTCGTCGTTGGCACGGCAAGGAGCTTTTCTCCAAATGTGCGCGATACATTGGAGCGCCGGTTAGGCGAGACAGCGCACGGCTTGGCGGCAGTTCAAGGCTGCTTGGCAGAGGTCAACTACCGTCGTGGATGTCCGGCGTTGGTGAACCATCCGGAGCAAACCGCACTTGCTGCCGAAGTCGCGGCTATTCTTGTCGGCGACGAGAAGGTTGAGGCACAGACGACCATGAGCACGGGCGGCGAGGACTTTGCTTATATGTTGCAGAAAAAGGCGGGTGCTTTCATGCGAATTGGCAATGGTGTCGGATCCGATGGCCATTTTCACGGCCTTCACACACCACACTATGATTTTAATGACGCCATATTATCACTTGGTGCGCGTTATTGGGTCGGCCTGGTTGAAAGAGAGCTTGGAGGAGAGGTCGTATGAATTCCAATGCTTTTGAACAGACCTCACCGAACGCTGACATGTATGACGAGATACGTTCGAATTATATTGAGCTTGTCCACGGGCGCGTACTGCTCTCGTTGTTCGTAAGCGCTCATTTCGCTGCGCGTTGACGCAGTGGATTGTGACGCCCGCAGCGGCTTATGCGGCAGTGGATTTGGCGAAGTTAAATGGGAGCAGATCGTCGATATTGGCGCCGTCCGGACGCTGCGGCGATTCGGTAAAGACGTGTCGCAACCAGGTGAATGGCTCGACGCCACAGGCGCGACAGGTCAGCATAAGGCTGTAGATGACAGCGCTTGCCTTGGCCCCGTCGACAGTGTCGCAAAATAGCCAGCTCTTCCTTCCAGTGGCAAAAACTCTGATATCGCGTTCCAATAAATTGTTGTCGATCGGCATCCTGCCGTCTTCGGTGTAGCGGGTCAGATATTGCCACTGGTTTCGCGTATAGGAGATCGCATCGCCGAGCTTGGTGTCGGGCACGACCTTGGGGGCCATCCTGTCGAGCCACTCCTTCAGGGCATCAAGGACTGGAACGCTATGCTTCTGGCGCAAGCGCCGGATGCAATCGGCCTGCGTTTCGCCGTCATCCGGCTTTTCGTCCCGCACCTGCCTTTCAATCCGATAGAGCTGGTCGAAGAACTTCAATGCCTGCGCGGGCGGCCCGCTTTGTTTCTTCCCGGCCTTGAAGGCGTTGACGAAGCGTCGCCTGGCGTGAGCCATACACCCGACATGCGTTGCGCCCTTCAGGGTGCGCCAGCCCTGATAGCCGTCGCTCATCAGGATGCCGCGATAGTCACCAAGGAAAGTCTGCGGATGCACCTGCCCACGACCGGGCTGATATTCGAGCAGCACAACCGGTTCGACACTATCCTGCCCGCTGCGATAGGCCCAGATGTAGGACTCGTCAGTTGCTTTCCTGTCCTTTTCCTTCAGCACCTGCACCGTGGTCTCGTCACCGTGAATGACGTTCTGCGACAAGAGCCGCTGCTTCAGTGCATCGTAGATGCGAACGAGGTGCTTTTCGCTGGACCCGATCACCCAATGGCCAAGAGCGCCACGGCTGACAGGGACGCCAGCGCGCTCGAAGGCCTGTGCCAGGCGATAGAGCGGTGTGCCGTCGACATATTTATGAACAAGAGCAAAGGCCAGCGTCGAGGCCGTGGCAATGCTCCCCGGCAAGGGCTGTGCGGGCATCGGCGCGATGATAACGGGAGTGCTGATATCGGTGCGCTCGCAGTTGCGGCAAGCATACTTGGCCCGGGCATTCTGCAGCACCGTGGCCTTCACCTCGATATGCAGCTGCTCGGTGACGAGTTCGCCCATGCGATGCAACGGATGGCGGCAGCACGGACAGGTCTTCTGATCGTCGGCAAGGTCATATTCAACGCGTTGGCGGGGCAAATTTGCCGGAAGAGGTTTACGCCCGCGCTTGCGGCCTTCGGGCTTTTCCACCTCTGGCAATCCCGTGTCGGGAAGCTCAGTGGCGTCGGTCTCGTCACAGTCGGCCAAGCCCTCATCAGCATCGGCCTCGAGAGCGGCGTTCTCGGCTTCATTGAAGACGCGATCCATATGCTTTTCGCTGCGCGGCGCAAAACGATGCAGTTGTGCAAGCGCCAGTTCTTCCTCGAGCTTGAAGACACGCTGCTCAAGGGCGTCTCTCTCAGCCCGCAGCGCGACGTTCTCGGCAGCATTCGCCGCCAGAAGCGCCATCAGTTCCGCAACGGTCGGGGTGCCGGCTCGTGTCATCGTAGCTTTGAATCTGAGCCGCCCCGCTCCGTCAACAGCCTTCAGCCGACAAACTCATATTGCCGAACAGGATGGCGCACCATCGCGTCGAGATCGATGCCGTCAAGCAGCCAGCGCAACTGTTCGGTATCGAGCGTCACGACCGGCGCCTCGCGGCGGGGCCAGCGAAACCGGTCTTCGGACAAGGCTTTCAATACAAGCACGAACCCTGACCGCTCGAAGAACAGGAGCTTCATCCGGGTGCGCCGGCGGTTGCAAAAGACAAAGACAGCACGCTCGAACGGGCTCAGGCCCATCGACTGCTCGACCAGGATCGCCAGGCTGTTGATCCCCGCACGAAAGTCGATCGGGTCCCGGTGAAGATAGACGCGAAGATCGTCAGCCAGCCGGAACATTGCACCGCCCCAGAATTTCGATCATCGCCGAAAGAGCCCGCTCATCCACATCCTCAAGCTCAAGCCGCACACCATTTGGCAAAGACGCCATCAGCCGCATTCCTGCCGATGATGGCCGGGCCGGCATGTCGGGCTGCCGCGCAATCGGCGACGCTGCAACCACAGGAACAAAGGCCGACGTTTCCTGCCCTGCAGCAGCCGTCAAACTACCCTGGGCCTGCCGATCTCGGCGAAGCTTCACCCAGTTGCGTAACTGATTGGCGTTGACGCCGTGCGCCAGTGCCAGACGGGCAACCGATACGCCGGGCTTCATTGCGGCGTCGATCAGCCGGTCTTTCTCGACCGGATCGAAACGCCGCTTCCCGTTGGGAAGAACCTTCACTGCCCGAAGACCCCCTGAGCCCTTCAAGTTATCCAATGTCATTGTGTCCACAGTCTCCCTTGTGGACACAGACTCCCTCATTCGCCGTTCAGTGAACAGGTGCGGGGAATTGTGCGCTTACCGTTGTTCTGGCTTTTTAAAGAGGGCGAGACGGCTGTCGCTTTACGCAGGTTGGTGTTTCACAGCTTTTCGATGAGCAGAAATTCCGCCCGGAACCTGGCTGACCGCGAGATTGTGAAGAATGCTCTTCTGCAGCGGCATAAAGAAGGCGGCGTGCCTTATCGCGAAGATGTGGGAAAGGCGTTAGAGGCTATTCAGGCTCTAGGACAGGAACAATAGAAGATCCAATCGCCCGAACATGGCTCTTGTTCAGAGCGTTGGCGGCATCTGGATTAAGATACAATACCTTACCCGATACGCCAGGGCGAATATTGGGAGTGTGGACCCGGTCGATCACACCGCGTTCTTCCAGGGCACGCGCCATCAAATCAATCTGGGAAACGTGGGAGTCGATAATCCTTCCGACACTTGACGCCGTTGGTTTTCTGCCTTGTGCGTGTTCATGAGCAAGAGTAGTTACCAAAGCGATCTGACGGAAACGGCTTGCCCCTGTATCATCAGGGAAGCGTGACCAGGAGAGCAGCTGACAAAGCTGCTCAAGTTGACTCTGATCCGGCATCTTTCGTGTCGCTTTTGGTATCGGCGGCTTGATCTCCATTTGGCCGCTTTCGACGGCTTCGAAATAGTCGACGATCAGTTTTCCTAGCAGGATAGGAATACGTTCCTCAAGATCGGTAGCAATACGAACGAGCTTCGCATAGTGTTCCTTCGGCATGACAACGCGAGCTTCGGCTAGCTCGCTGCCGAGCGTCTGCGCCCACCATCGCCGGTGTTGTTCAAGATACTTTGACGTCATTTTTCCGATACACAAACAACTCGATCACGGCTGGCATTTTTGCCAGCATGTAGACAGGATTCGTTCCTCTTGCCAAGTTAAAGATTTTGGACACTTTCACGCCGACTGGTCTTAAAGGCGTTGTTGGCAGGAGGGCAGAATGACACCCTTCGATGAGCGATTCGGGTTTTCCCCATGTGTTTGCACTACTTCACGTAAGCAATATTGGTCAAGTGACGCAATCTATGAACGGTGCTGGAGATTAGGACCGAATGGCTAATATGCTCTCATCCCGGGTTTTCATCGTCTGACCGGCTGTGCCGGCTAAGTTCGTCTGCGACTAGCACCACGAACGATGTCTCGGCTCCCATGGCCAGACGACATGCTCGCGAGACAGGATGTGGCCAACGTCGTGCCGATCTACGGAGACAACGGCGATGGTTCCGGAAGGATCAGCATGAAGGCGAGCCATCGTGAACGTTGCGCCGTTCAGAACCCGAGCCAGCCGCTCGATGGCCAATTGGGCGCTTTGCTGCTCACGCACGCATTTTGCACTGACCGATGGTGCGTCGATATTAGCGAGACGAACCTTCTCGCGATGATCGCCCCATCGGTACATGATGAAACCGTCGCCGCTTGCAATGCTCAAGGATACCGGCTCGCAGGCGCTGTTCTCACAATAGGTAGCATGAACACTGTATGAGTTGATCTCGATGTGGCGAACGGCGGCCGGGCGCGTTTTCGCGTCGACCGTCGTTGCGGATATGACGGAGAATAGGGTTGCAAGGAGGATGCCGGCAAGGACGAGATTGGTCGTGAGCTGACGCATTGCGATCAATCCCAAGGTATGACGGCCATGAGGTCTTCATCGTCCTGGCCTGGATAGCGGCCGAGGTTCGCACTGAGCTTGCCGTATCCGGTATTGACCGTCAGCGTATGGTACTTGCCACCGTTCTGGTTCTGCTTCTTCCAAATGCCACCGATCTCGATGCGTTTACCGCGGGGGCTTTTGGCGAAGAGCCGATAGACGGGAGCCTTGGCATTGTCGCTGGTGTAGGCCTCGCCAACAATGTCAAAATCGTAGGCGATCGATGCAATATTGCCCTTCAGTGTGACGCCTTCGCGAGTGATCTGGATATAGTTTGTCAGTTCCGATGCACTTGTCGGCATTTAGGTCATCCTTTCATCGAAAGCGTTGCTGTCAGAAACGGGACGTTATTGGCGCCCCGATGTGTGCGAGATGAGTGACTGGTTGGGGTGCGGCATGTCCGGAAAGGCCCAGAGGCCGACGCGGGCATTATGCGCGATGGCTTCTTCAGCAATATAGGGCGCATAGACCGGCTGTCCGGTATTGGTGATGGCGGCGAAGGCAAAGCCCTGAGTAATGAGGATGGTTCCAAGATCGAGCACGTTGCTGCCGACATGGGCCGAGCATATGACAAGGATTGTCGAGGTCGGAGCACCGGTTGACGACGATGCTCGTAAGGAGAGTTGCGCGACCGGTGCGCAGGTTGGCCTGGTGTCGCGGACAATCGCTGCAAGCATCGCAAGCGAAACCGCGCCACAATCTTGGCTCTTGCCAGCCTTGTCCGTATAGGTGGTCCCGCGAAGACAGGCTTGGACACCATAGAGTCGTATGGTCTTTGCCGCCTGCAGCCAGCTGTCTCCGGTCAGAAAGGTCAAGCCGATCTGAGGGACGGTGAACGTGCGGGCGCTTTGTTGCGCGGTCTGGGCATAGGCCTTCTGTGGCGCGATTGGTATCGCAGCGACCGCAGTAAACAGGACGGCGACTACCATAAGGGCATGCGGGCTCATTTTGGTGCCTCGCCCGTGGTCTCGGCGCTGCAATCGACGCCATCATTCGAGTTGGTGATGCAGCCGACATTGTAACCAGCGCCCGAGATTAGATAGGAGCAAACACTGGTGCCGGCGCCATCCCGGGTTCCAGCAGCGTTGCAGTCAAGATCGGATTGGGCCAGGTTGTATAGCTTTGACTTTTTGCCTGCACACCCGAACTGACATGCCTTGAGAATAGAGGACTCGGTGATGGTCGCGCAAGTCCCCTGATAGCAGACCTGTTGACCGACCAGATTTGTTAAACCATTCGTCTGTGCAGGAGACCATTGGTCTTGTTCATATTGTTGCCAGGCGGCAACTTGCGCTGAGGGATTCGCCAAAAAGTCGGCCCGACTGCCGGTCCAATACTGCTGAAGAGTCCCGCTGTCGCAGAACTGAAACGCCCCATAGCATCGCGTACCGTTGACAGAGGGAGATATGCTGCTGAAGTTACCTTCACTGTGGCTGACATTGGCGGCATATTCGGCGCAGTCAGCCGGCATTCCGGCATTTAGAAGACTGACGGCGCTTTCGCCGGCAAAACCGAAGGTGGCGATCATCCCGAGCGCAATGCCGATCTGGGCGAAGAGGTCCTTATAGTTGGGTCGCCAGACCGGCGCCGGACGATGCAAGTTGCGGAAAGCGATGGCGGCCGTCGTCATTTGAATTCCTCGACATCGTATGAGCCGACGAATGGCTGGGCGCTGTCGTTGATCTCCTCGGTAAAGACCTTGCGGTAATTGAGCGACAAAGTGACCGGATGGCCAAGCAGTCCGTTTCCGGATGCAACGACCTTGACTGAGCCATCCGGCTTTTTGAGCGCCAAGACAAACTGACAATCGCCCTGCATAGAGCAGGCATTGTCCAACTGCGATACGATCCACTCCCCCTTTGGCGTCGTAGTGCGGCCGATGTAGATGCTGGGCAGGTGACGTGGGTGTCCGAATTCGGTGAGATCACTGTCGTCCCACAGTCCTTCTGGATCATGACTGATGTTCTTATAGGTCAGGACAGGTGTGAGCTTGTACCCCTCCTGCGCGAATGCCGGAGCCTGACTGCCGGTGCACAGCAATGCTGCCGCCAGAATTGTGTAAGTGAGTTTTCTCATCGGTGACCTACCGTGACAAGCTATGGGAAAGAAGCCTGAAGGCGGAACGATAGCCGGTTACGGCGAGCACAACAGCGCGACGGCCAGCGATAATTACGGCGACCACCGCGAAATAACCGATCAACACCAGTCGGACCGGCTGTTTCAGCAGGAACAATGACAGGCCGAATGCGGTGCGCAACGTGACAAATGCAGCGTAGAGGAGCCCGATCCCAAAGGTGCAAACGGCGCAGAAGTTGAGCCCGATCACGATCGCGTAGAGGGCAAGGATCAAGGCTGTGTAACCGAGACTGTCCCGCGGGTGAGCAAGGACAGCATTTGCTTGGACGGAAAGAGCGAACCCTAGCAGCGCGTCGGTGAACACCAAGCCGACGGCGATGGGAAGTACGGTCCTTACCCCCGCGTCAAATGCTCCCGCATTTGCGCTGAGATCGGCTACAAAGAATAGCCGCGGTTCCTGTTGTGCCATGATGGGCTGTTCCTTTCTGGCTCCAGTGACGTGAGGGCATTGGCTAGAGATGCAAGTCGAACCAGAATCTCGACTTTGCGCCGTCCGAGCCGCTGATGTCGAAGTAGTACGGCGCTTGTTTCATGGGACGCGGTATGCGGTCGACCTCGACCCTATTGTTGCCATGTCCGCCGGAGCCATCGGCATATTTGACGCACGAGGTTTGCGTGCTTCCTCCGTGGCCTGACTCATCTTCAGCAATCGAATAGCCGGTTGGACAATCATCATATTGTTGAAAACCCGGGGCTCCGGTTCCGGCACCTGGACAAATCGGCCAGGTAAAGCCCGGCAGCTTCATTGCCGCGATCAGCTTTGTCATTGGCGGCACGCAATACGGCACCCCATGCCAGCTTGGGCTCTGAGAGGCTGCGCAAAGCAGGACCTGGCAACCCCATTCAGCATCGTCGGCCGACGCAACCTGAACGCCGCCCATGAGGAAGAGCAGCGCGCTCAAACCTGTGCGAGCGATTGATCGAAATGACGGCATATTTTTTATCTCACCATCTTAACTCCGTTGACATTGTGCTTCGTTATATAAATATATGCAAGCAAAATGGAGCAACCATGGCGATCAAGTCGATGAAGACGATGTCGATCCTGTTAGTCCTCAGCCAATCCTGCCTGGGATTAGCCGTCCCGTCGTTTGTGATGGCGGAACCGAAAATTGAAGTCGGCTCCGCCACCTGCATCGACGGCGCCACGCCGCCTGATGAGATCAAGCGGCTGATCCTGAAAGAGGCGACACGACAGCAGTTCGACGAAAAGCTTGTCCTTGCGATTGCCGGCCAGGAGTCCCGCTTTGGGCAGCGGGTCAATTCGAAGACAGGCGCGCGCGGCCCGATGCAGCTGATGCCCACTACGGCTGTCAGGTACGGCGTTACGGACATCTGCGACGCTAGACAGAACATCCGCGGGGGTGTCAGCTATTTGAAGGATCTGACGGCGATGTTTGGCGGCAACATCATGCTGGTGATTGCCGCCTACAATGCTGGCGAGAACCGCATCATCACCGCCCGCGGCATACCCTCGATCGGCGAAACCGTTTCCTACACGGCGCTGGTGACCAACGCCTACTTCGGGCTCGACAAGGTCTTTGCATCAGGGAACAAGACTGGCCGGGCGGCTGGCCCGGGCACAGGCAGTACCGCTTCAGGTGTCGATCTGCTGGCGTCGATGCCATCATCCGACGAGCCGCTTCCGATCAATCGCACCACAACGCAAAGCCGCCATAGCGACTGGATCGACGGCTCGGTTCTCTATGTGCAATAGCCTAGGAAGGAGCCCCCAATGAAGGCAAAATTGTATGATCTCGTTCGATCCGCAATCCCTTTGCGGCCGATCAACGCCAACGTTGTCGCAATGGCCGGGATTGTCATTGCTGTCGTGATCGGCAATGTCGATATGGCTTATGCCGCCGGCGATATTTTCCAGCCGATCAATTCCGTCTTCACGACGCTCCTCAACTTCATGACTGGAACGTTTGCGACGACAGCGGCGACCATCGCATGCGCGGCGGTGGGATATATGGCGCTGACAAGCCGTATCCCGTGGAGCTGGTGCTTCTCCATCATCGTTGGCATCGCCTTCATCTTTGGCGGCTCACAACTGGTGCAGTCCATGTCTTCTGGATTGGGCGGCTGATGAGCGAGGCCCAAGTCAAGGCGGAAGTGGCACCCCTTGTTCTCGGTCTCACCCGACCGAGAATGTTCTGGGGAGTGCCGATTGGTCTCTTCGTCGGCGAGTTGATGATCGTCGTCATGACGTTCCTCAACACGAAGAACCTCGCAATGTTTCTCCTCTTCCTGCCCCTGCATGCCGCGGCTTACGTCATCACGGTGCGCGATCCGCACCTGGCGAACGTCATTCGGGTGCGGATCGCCAAATGCCCCTGGACGAAGAACCGTCATTTCTGGGGCGGCAATTCCTATGAACCATAACGCTTGTGCACTGTAAGGGAACGGCGATGCAAAAGGCAGTTCGTAGGGATTTTCGATTTGGCGCCGAGATTGGCCGCGAACAGCCGATCTCGGCCCATGTTCCCTATCTCAGGCATGTCGACGAGGAAACGCTGCGGACCAAGGACGGGATGCTGCTGACGATAATCAAGGTCGATGGTTTTTGTCACCAGACCGCCGATCAACGGATCATCGATGTCGAGGCGACGGCGCGCAATACCTTGGTTCGAGCACTCGCCGATAGCCGGTTTGCAATTTACTCCCACATTGTCCGACGCCGGATACCGCCTGATATCGGCGGCGCGTTCGATATTCCGTTCTGCAGGGATCTCGACGAGCGCTATATGCTGAGCCTCGGCAACAGCCGCATGTACACCAACGAACTTTACCTGACGATCATCCGACGCGGCTTCCAGGGCAAGGTCGGACTGGCGGATGGGCTATTGTCCCGCTTCCGCAAGGCGGCCGGTGTGTCGGAGCGGGCGCTGGATCGCGAGGCGCGGCAGGAACTGCGCCAGCACGTCGCCAACATCGTCAAGGGAATGGAACACTATGGCGCCCGGAGCCTGAAAGCGGTGCTTCGGGAGCGAAGCGTCGCCTCTGAACCGCTTGAGTTCCTGGCCATGCTTTTGAATGGCGGCCAATCCGTCAACATGGCACTGCCGCGCATGCCGCTCGACGGATATCTGCCGACACGCCGGATAACATTCGGGCGGCGTCTGTTCGAAATGCGCGGAGGTAGCGACATCGAGACCCGGTTCGGCGCGATGCTGTCGATCCGCGAATACCCGCCTTATACGGCAGCCGGCATGATCGACGGGCTGTTAAAAGTCCCCGGTGAGTTCATCCTATCGCAGAGTTTTGCCCTGCAGGATCGTGCGCCAATCCTTTCCGAGATGGATCGGATCGAACGTCAGATCAGCGTGTCGGACGAACGCGGCACCAGCCTTGAAAGCGCAATCTCGATTGCCAGGGATGAACTTGTCAATGGCCGCGCTGTCATGGGCTATCACCATCTGTCGGTCATGGCGCTTGGGCATTCGATCAAGGAGGCTGAGTTCAGCTCCCAGGCAATTACCAAGGAGCTGCAGAATTCCGGCATGGTGGTGGTGCGCGAGGATCTGAATGCCGAACCGGTCTTTTACGCCCAGCTCCCGGGCAACTTTTCCTATATCGCCAGGCGCGCGCTGATCTCGTCACGGAACTTCTGCGGTCTGGCGTCCTATCATAATTTCGCGCTCGGCAAGCCCAGCGGCAATCACTGGGGACCGGCAGTGTCGTTGCTGCAGACAACGTCGATGACGCCGTATTTCTTCAACTTCCATAAGGGCGAAGTCGGCAACTTCATCGTCACCGGTCCGACGGGTTCGGGCAAGACGGTGGCGCTGCTGTTTCTATTGTCGCAGGCGATGCGCGCGAGACCGCAGCCGCGCTGCGCTTTCTTCGACAAGGACCGTGGCGGCGAGATTTTTATTCGTGCCTGCGGCGGTCAGTACGAAGTGCTGCAGCCGGGTATTCCAACTGGTTTCAATCCGCTGCAGCTCGAAGACAGTCCTGACAACAGGACATTCGTCTATGATCTCTTGAGCTATTTGGTTCGCCCGAAGGACGAGACCGAAAAGCTTGGTCCCGAGCAAGAGAAAATCCTGGCCCGCGCCGTCGAGCATATCTTCAATGTACCGATCCGCGAGCGGCTGTTCTCAGACGTCATCCACTTGTTGCGGGGTGGCGAGGCCGCCGGGCGCGACGATCTGGCATCGCGTTTTGAAGCCTGGTGCGACACCCGCGGATGGCTGTTCAACAATCCCATCGATCTTTGGGATGCGGATCGAGGCGTCTTCGGCTTCGATCTGACCGCAGTCCTCGACGACCCTGAGATTCGCACCGCGGCGCTCGGCTACATCTTCTTCCGGATCGGCCAGATGCTGGATGGCGAGCGCCCGATGATGCTGTTCGTCGACGAGGGCTGGAAGCTCTTGGGTGACGACAAGGCCGGCGCCTTTATCAACGACCAGCTGAAAACCATCCGTAAGAAGAACGGCATCGTCGGAATTGGCACGCAATCGGCTCGTGACATCACGACATCGCGGATCGCCCATACACTTCTTGAGCAAAGCCCGACGAACATCTTCTTTCCCAACCCGAAAGCCGATCGGGACAGCTATGTCAGAGGCTTTGGGCTTTCAGAAATTGAATTCGAATGGGTCAAATCGACCTCTTCGACAAGCCGTCAATTCCTGGTCAAACATGACCACGACAGCGTGATTGCGCGTTTGGATCTGTCGGCATTGCCCGAGTTCATCAAGGTCCTATCCGGCCGAGCCGAAACGGTGGCCGAATGTGAGCACCTGCGTCGGCGCTATGGCGATGCCCCGGAAAACTGGCTTGCTTCCTTCTGCGGCTGGAGCCAAGAGCCGGCCGTGCCAACGGAGTCTCGTTCATGACAGAAGCAACGATGAAGCGGCGAGCACACTTCTCCATATGTATGGCATTGCTCTCAGCCGCTTGTTTTGCTTTTCCGGCGCTGGCTGAGGTGCCGGTCAACGATGCGGCGAGGACCGTCAAGGAACAAAAAACCGCCGTTTGCATGCAGCGCGCTCGCACCTTTCGCCAAGCGACGGTCGCGCCGTCACGCGGCATGACGAATAGCGTTGCGACGAAGAACGATCTCGGCGGCATGCAGCAAGTGAATGGCAATGCCGTCTCCGGGTCGCCATTGTCCGGAAGTTCGATCGGCAATAGCGATCTGTCGATCCGGTATTGTCACGTTAACCGGGCTGCGGTTGCCTGCCTGACGGGTTGGGCGTAGATTTCGGCGATGCATTCACGAGATATCAGCTTCAAGCGTCACCGTTTTCCGCCACGGATCGTTTCTCACGCGGTCTGGCTTTATTTGCGGTTCAACCTTAGTCTGCGAGAAGTTGAGGAAATGCTGCTCGAGCGTGGAATCGACGTGTCATACGAGACAGTCCGCCGCTGGATCGCCAAGTTCGGACCCCAGATCGCACGCAACTTGCGGCGGCGGCAGGCGCGCCCCGGCGATATTTGGTATCTGGACGAAGTCGTCGTGAAATGCGCTGGAGAGAAATTCTGGCTCTGGCGTGCGGTCGATCAACATGGCACCGTTCTCGAAGAGATATTGCAGAAGCGGCGTGATAAAAGGGCAGCGAAGCGCGTGCTGGTGGCGTTAATGAAGCGCTATGGCTTTGCTCCCAAACGGATCATCACCGATAAGCTCCGCTCCTACGGTGCAGCAAAGGCGGAAGTGGCACCCGGCCTTGACCATTGGTCGCACAAGGGTCTCAATAATCGGGCCGAGAACAGCCATCTGCCGTTTCGAAAACGGGAACGAACCATGCAAGGCCACCGATCACCAGGCACGTTGCAACGGTTCGTCTCCATGCACTCAGCGACCCGCAATTGCTTTTCAGTTCCGTCCCGTCGCCGCGCCGCGCAAACAATTCGCTACCATCGGCTCGAAGCTTTCGATGCATGGAAAATTGCGGCCTGCGTCGCCTGAATATCCACGAGCCGCTGACCTTTCCAGCCAGAGAAACTTAACGTGACAACACCATATCACTGCCTGTTCGGGCTGATAGCAGTGGCCGGACTGCGCCATTCCGAAGCGCTCAGCCTGCTCCGGGCCGATGTCGATCTCGACCAGGGCGTCCTCACCATCCGAGAGACAAAGTTTGGCAAGTCACGGCTGGTCCCGCTGCATGCCACGACAATTGCTGTCCTTTCGGGCTACGCCGCCCGACGCGATGCACACCTTGGTACGCCGCGCAGTCCCTATTTCTTCGTCGCCGAACAAGGCGGCAGATTGCTGCATCAATACGTGCATCGCGTGTTCTGGCGACTATCCCGGCAAATCGGATTACGACAGGAGGGGAATCGAGATGGCCCACGGATTCATGATCTTCGTCACCGTTTCGCCGTCCAGACCCTGATCAACTGGCATCGCGCCGGCGAAGATGTGGAACGCGAGCTGCCCGTTCTCTCAACCTTCCTCGGCCATGCCAATGTTCGCGACACCTATTGGTATCTGTCGGCCACGCCGGAACTGATGAACCATGCCGTACGGCGATTGGATAAGCGTTGGGAGGTCCGGTCATGAGACACACGAACGACCTGCCCGTGCTAATCGAGCGGTGGTTTACGGATCGGCTTATGAAGCATCGAGGTGTAAGTTCCAATACCATCGCCTCCTATCGCGACACCTTCAGGCTCCTGTTTGCTTTCGCACAGACGCGCATTGGGAGATCCCCATCCCAGTTGACGCTGCGGGATTTGGACGCTCCTTTCATCGGCGCATTCCTGGAGGATCTTGAGACGCAGAGATCCGCCTCGGTGCGGACCCGGAATCTCCGCCTCACAGCCATCCGCTCTTTCTTCCGATATGCGGCGTTTGAGGAGCCGGCACACAGCGCCCACATTCAGCGTGTGCTCGCGATCCCCAGCAAGCGATGCGACAAGCGGCAGCTTCAGTTCCTAACCAGGCCCGAGATTGAAGCGATCCTGGACTGTACGGATCGAAACACGTGGCTGGGACGCCGCGATTACACTCTGCTATTGCTGGCCGCGCAAACGGGGCTGCGGGTCTCGGAGATCATCGACCTCGACCGAGACTCGGTAGTGCTCGGCCGCGGTGCGCATGTGCAATGCGTCGGCAAGGGCCGCAAAGAGCGAAGTACGCCGCTCACGAAGGTTGCACAGCAAGCCCTCCAGCGGTGGCTCAGGGAGCCAGGGAAGCGGGGCGCAACGGCTCTCTTTCCGAATATGCACGGTGGCAGGCTCAGCGCGGACGGCGTGCAGGCGCTGCTGAACAAATATGTCGCCAAAGCACGTGAGCACTGCATCTCCCTTCGCTCAAAGCGGGTCTCGCCCCATGTCTTGCGGCACTCTGCTGCCATGGAGTTGCTGCAGGCGGGCGTCGACTGCTCCGTAATTGCCCTGTGGTTGGGCCACGAAGCGATGGAAACGACGTTGACCTATCTTCATGCACATCTCGAACTGAAGGAATCTGCACTCGCAAAGCTGAAGCCGTACGAACGCGCCAAGGCCGAGCGATTTCGACCAAGCGACCGGCTTCTGGAATTCCTGAACGCCCTCTGAGCATGAGAACTATGCCGAGTGCCAAACAACAGCGACCCGCCGAACGGGCCGGGAACGCACGGTTTGCTGCAAACAATAGAAGAGACACTCGGCATAGTTCGACGGTCGGCATAAACAGCAAAGATGAACAACGTCGATCCGCAGGCCTGGCTCACCCAGACCCTCGAGCGCATAGCCAACAGCTGGCCCAGCAGCGAAATCGATGCACTCATGCCGTGGAACTACACAGGCTGAACGGCCTCGGCTTGCCGCTTACTACGACGCGGTCACCGACCACAGTGCAGCTGCCGTCATCGTCATTCCCCCGCGCGCCAACGCGATCGAACCAGCCGGCGATCAATCTCCCGGACAAAGGGATCAGCATATCGCTGCAATCAGCAGAGACGGGCGAATGAAATGGCAGGCCTCCACCGGCTACGGCAAGCGCTCGCTGGTCGAGACTGCCATCGGCCGATACAAGTCCACCATCGGGCGGCGTCTGCGGGCTCGGTCGTTTCACGCTCAGCAGACGGAAGTGGCCATCGGGTGCGCCGCCCTCAATCGTATGCTTGCATGCGCACGCCCTAAATCCATCCGCCGCAATGGACCGACCACATAGATAGCCCCATCGCAGATCCAGATCCGCTCAAGTCCCGATCCATGCACCAACGCCGTCAGGCACGGCAATATCGAACCCCATCAGCGCCGCGACACTGCGCATCAAGCCTTGGGTCTGGCGTAGCGCCAGCCCGTAGACGACGCGCAGGGTCAAGCACAACGTAATCGCCAGATCCGAGTATTTCGGCTGATCACCCCGCGATGTCCGCCTCCGCCGTCCATAAAGACAGGGCCTCATCCTTCACCCAGATGGTCAAATCACCACGTTGACGCAGGCTTTCATTATATGCCGGCCAATTCGTCACTTGATATTTCTGCTTGGCAATCTTGTCCCGCCGATCGGCATTGAACTTGTGCGGCATCGTCGAAATCCACATCAGGAGACTGAAAACTTGAGACTGAAAACCACCGCTCAATATCAGTCGACGGGTGATCCACGCAACAACGCCGCTCCAATCATGGGCATAAGATCAAAGTTCCTAGCGCGCCTTGTCTCCGGACAAGATAGGAGGCCATTTCCGTCGAAGCTCATCGTCAGGATTCGTCAATAACACGCTGTCCGAAATTTGTATATGTATTTCGGACTCGCAATTGGTCCGAAATACATATACAAATTTCGGACATGACAGACTCGACCGATCTAAAGGCAGCAATCTTACAACGAGTGCGTTCTGACGCGCCTCGCAAGGTATGGACTCCCAGCGATTTTATCGATCTTGCAAGCCGTGACGCCATCGACAAATCATTGCAGCGCCTAACAATAGCGGGAACTCTTAGGCGGATTGAGCGTGGCCTCTACGACCAGCCTGGCTTCAACCAGCTGACCCAGAAACCCAACCCACCTGATCCTCGCTCGGTCATTGATGCCTTCGGGCGTCGCGACCAGACTCGGATGCTTGTAGATGGCATGACGGCAGCAAACGACCTGGGGCTGACTGACGCTGTCCCAGCAAAAATCGTTGTTCATACTGATGCACGTCGGCGGCCAATTAAGCTTGGTAATGTTACGGTCACCTTTCGTCCGACCGCCGCCAGCAAGTTATTCTGGGCTGGGCGCCCTGCGATGCGCGTCGTTCAAGCGCTGCACTGGCTTCGCGATCTTTTAGACCGCGAAGGAGAGAGTGAACACGTGAAGAGCAAACTTGCCAAGCTTTTTAAGAATCCCGCTGTGGGAGCGGCTATCAAAGCCGATTTAACAACAGGGATTACGGCGCTTCCGACATGGATGTGGATGTTTCTCAAGCCGCTCATCGAAGATGAAGCCGGCGATAATGATCGGCATGTCAGCACCAATCGCAATGATGATAACGATGCCGACGATCATCGCCACGACGACGATGATGGACATCGCGCTGAGCATAATCGTCCGAAAAGCAAGCTAGTCCCGACACGAATACCAAGCAACAAACGTGGTCATCCATCCCAGGCGACAAAGAAATGAATACAGCTTATGACGAGGTTCTCGCGGCCGGCGAGGCTGCGATGTTGAGCGCCTTCGATACAACGGCGCAACGCCTTGGCACAGCCGCCCAGAACATAGAAAAAGACTTTTGGGTCTGCTGGACTCTCGATGTCTTGTTCAACGTTCTGAAAGACGGCGGCCCCCGCCTGCTGTTCAAAGGCGGGACCTCGTTATCCAAGGGCTATGGTCTGATCAGCCGCTTCTCCGAGGACATAGATGTCACAGTGTTTAGAGACGACATTGGTGAGCCGGCAACGATCAAGGAACTTGAGGATCTCAGCGGAAAGAAACGCAAAGCGCGCCTGGAGGCGATTAAGGACGCATGCAAAGCCTATATTAACGGACCACTTCGCGACGAGTTAACCGTGGTTCTCGCTGACCGCCTCAAGGCAGCCGGTGTTGATGCCGCAAAAGCGCGGATCGAAGCCGACGACTCCGACCCTGACGGGCAGACATTGTTGATTTGGTATCCAGCGGCAACGCCACATTCGGATTATGTGAGGGCAGCCATAAAGATCGAGTCGGGAGCGAAATCTGCGCTCGATCCGAACAGCGAAGTGTCGATAAAACCCTATGTCGATGACGATCTTCCCGCACTCGATCTGACGGTGCCAGCCGTCCGGACGGTCGACCCTGAACGCACGTTCTGGGACAAAGTCGTTATTCTCCATGGGCTGCGGCGCTGGTTCGATACGCGTAGTGAATTGAAAGGTGGCGGCCAGCGGGTGTCGCGGCATTATTACGACCTGCACCGGCTCGTCGCGACACCCGTTGGGGCCGCCGCCATCAAAGAGAATGCGCTGGGCGAAGACTGCGTCGCGCATGCCCGCATGTTCTTCAATCGGCCCGACTTCGATCTCGCCAGCGCTGTCCCAGGCTCCTTTGCGCTTGCGCCGCACGACGCGATGATCGAACAACTTCGCGTTGATTATCGGGCTATGCAGGGCATGATCTTCGGCGACCCGCCCTCATTCGAAGCCGTAATCGACAGCATCGCCTCGCTTGAGGCAAGCCTGAACAAGAGCGCTGACTAAGCGGTGCGGCCATGAGGAGTTGCAGTGAACAATAAGGTCGACTGGAGCCGCAGCCTATTCGCCGCCCAATGATGAGGGAGATCTACTACATGAATGGAAATGAAGGTTCATTTTCTGACCGCTTTGGATAAGAGCGCCGGATGCTGAAATAACTATACGTGAGGAGGCGCCTGAAGTGCTTCGGGAGGCGATCACCGTGCTTGGGTTTGCGACGGAAATTGGACCTAACGGGATGCGCGACATTATCTGTGAGGTGCTGCTTAAACGCGGCGTTGTTGCGTGGATCACCCGTCGACTGATATTGAGCGTTGGTTTTCAGTCTCAAGTTTTCAGTCTCCTGATCGGAATTTCGACGATGCCGCACAAGTTCAATGCCGATCGGCGGGACAAGATTGCCAAGCAGAAATATCAAGTGACGAATTGGCCGGCATATAATGAAAGCCTGCGTCAACGTGGTGATTTGACCATCTGCGTGAAGGATGAGGGCCTCGTAAACTTAACGGATGAAAGGCCAGCGAAAGACGCCATCCGCAGATATCTCTCATGCTCGGGCAATTTTCGCCCACAGGCTCATCGCCGCCGTGCGCAATTCGCGATGGTGGCCGGAGGAGATGTCGTGGCGCGGGATTTGAAATAGGTTGGCGATCGGATCATGGATGGAGACGAAGCGTTGTAGATGTCGCTGTGACTTGAAGCGCTTCATGATCCGCTCTCGCCGCCGGACTGGTTGGTGAGAATTCTCCGCCCGATTATTCAACCCTTTGTGGGAGCGATGCTCTACACCCGGCATGATCTCTCGCTTTGCTGCGCCGTAGGACCCCAGCTTGTCGGTGATCAACACACGCGGCAACCGTCCCTGACCCTTCAAGAGCTTGCGCATCAGGCGCTTGGCGGCCTTTGCATTGCGGCGGCTTTGTACGAGAACCTCCAAGACGAAACCGTCCTGATCAACTGCGTGCCACAGCCAATGCTTCTTGCCGCGGATTGAGACAACGGCTTCATCGAGATGCCATATGTGGACGGCCCCTCCTTGCAAGAACTCTTTGATGATTTGATCGGATCTCTTGCGTTCATATGTCCGGCCTTTTGTTGCGTTCACACATGAACGCTGGCCAAGATGGGTTCCGCGACGTGGGTTCCAAACACTTGATCGGCCTCGTTGGGCCACTGGCATCTACGGAGTGTACCGCGTCTCGGATCGATCGATCACACCATCTAATCGTTTCCTGCAAGTTCACGCATCAGCTCAGCACGGTAGCGTCTGTATCCTGCTCACCGTGACCGACTGATCTCTTCACGCCGCGCAGGCCAGAGCCGGGCGCGCAGCATTGCCCTTGTAAGCCTCGCCGGTCACCATCATTTTCCAGGCGATCCTGGCGATCTTGTTGGCCAACGCGACAGCCGCGAGTTTTGGGGGGCCTGTCGCAAATTTTTCCGCTTAACCCTATGTTGACCATCCGCAGAGAATTTGCCGCTCCGAAAGTTGCGGAGCGAACCGATGATTCTGAATGCCATGGCCGAAAAGCTGAAGTGATTGAGAAGCGGCTGCGTCAGTTCCGCCGGCCACATTGCGGCTCTGTTCGCGTCGATGAGACCTATGTCAAGATCCGCGGCAAATGGCGATACCTATATCGGGCCATCGACAACACGGCAATCCGATGGACTTCCTGTTGACGGCGAAGCGCGATCTCGACGCCGCCAAACGGTTCTTCCGCAAGATGCTCAAAGACGAGCCCTTGTTGTCGCCGAATAAGATCGGGACGGACGGGGCCAACACCTTCCCGTCAACGATCAAAACGTCGGTTGATGATGGGCTTCTACATCCGGACCCCGTCCACTATGTCACCAAGCACCTCCAGCAAAATCGAAAGTGACCATTTCCGGGTAAAGAAGAACATGCCAAAAATCGGTGGCTTCCAATCTTTCAACACGGCGCGGCGAACCATCGCGGGTTTCGAGGCGATGCTGTGGCTGAGGAAAGGCTTCGGCCTCTCGGGCAGTTGGACCATCAACGATCAGAACGATCTGCTTGCGCGCCTCTTCGGACTGCAGAAAGTTAACAAAGCATGAAACTGAAGATGCTCAAGGGATAATCGCGCGCTCCGAAAATGTTTGCGACAGGCCCGCATCAGCGATTGAATCGGTCATCCGCCAGCGGTAAGGATAACCAAGAGACCTGAAAAATACCTCACCTGGGCCGGTCGCCGTTACATGCCGATTGGCCTCGGTCCACGCCCAGTCGCTGCGCATTACGCCGACGTTCCAGTGATCAATTGGGCTCGATCGCAGCATGGCCCGATCGCGAATATAGCTGCATGCCTGCGCGCGCTGCTGAACGATGAGGATATCGCCGAGATGTCACCCGGTCTGTTCCGCAAGAAAACCGTCGCCCTCTGATTTTCCATCCGGCAGAGGCGTTGGTGCGCGGATATGAAATCGAGGGCATTTCGATCTTTGATGTAGTTGGTTATGCCTGCGTGACTTGACGCCGGACAGACTCCGGGCGTCCACATGCCAGCATGCGGTTGAGAACGATGCAACCGATGGCAACCTCGGTCTGTTGAGCCGGAAAGGAGCGGGCCCGCAGGCGCAATCCGATCAGCCCCTTGTATCGTCCGATGGCGGTTTCGATCAGCGCACGCTTGCCGTAGCCGGCGGCTGCCTGCCATTTCAGCCGACCGTCGCTTGCGATTGCGGCAATGTGCTTGTCCCTTTGACCAGGCGGTCCGGTATCACCGCTTTCCACCGCCGTGGAACGCGGTGGAATGACGATGTTCGCGGTTGCGCTGTGCTGCAGGATAGACCGATAGGTTGGTTTGCCGTCATAGGCTCCGTCGGCCGTGAACTGGTCGATCTCGCCGTCGATCTGATCGAGCAGCGGTGCCACCTGGGAAGGATCATCCGTTTTCTGGTCTGTCAGCCCATGGGCAATGATCGCGCCACTTTTGGCATCCACTGCCAGATGCAGCTTGCGCCAGGTGCGACGTGATCTGGCGCCATGTTTTTGCTCCAGCCACTGCCCGGCGCCGTAGACTTTCAATCCCGTGCTATCGACAAGCACATGCAGCGGGCCGTCCGGCAGCGGCGGGTTTCGTCGGGCTGATGGCTCCCACTTCTGTGCCCGACGGCTCAGCGTCGTATGATCTGGAACTGGGACTTTCAGCCCCATGAGATCCAGCAGCGAGTGGAGCAATCCCTCGGTCTGGCGCAGCCGCATTGCGAAGACGCAACCCAGCGTCAGCGCAGTCTCAATGGCGAGATCGGAATACTGGGCTTGGCCGCCGCGGGTCTTGCGTCGCGGAGCGCGCCATCCTGCCAGTGCCTCCGGCGTTACCCATAAGGTCAGGCTACCACGCCGGCGCAGACCTGCTTCGTAGTCACGCCAATTCGTCACCCTGAATTTCATCTTTCCGACGTGATGACGACGATCGGCGTTGTGTTTGTACGGCATGGCACTCGGATCAAACTGATTTCGATCCTGCCTGCCTATCGCCAAACCGTTGACAAAGGATCCATGCACCAACGCTCGTGCGCATGCAAGCATACGATTGAGGGCGGCGCACCCGATGGCCACTTCCGTCTGCTGAGCGTGAAACGACCGAGCCCGCAGACGCCGCCCGATGGTGGACTTGTATCGGCCGATGGCAGTCTCGACCAGCGAGCGCTTGCCGTAGCCGGTGGAGGCCTGCCATTTCATTCGCCCGTCTCTGCTGATTGCAGCGATATGCTGATCCCTTTGTCCGGGAGATTGATCGCCGGCTGGTTCGATCGCGTTGGCGCGCGGGGGAATGACGATGACGGCAGCTGCACTGTGGTCGGTGACCGCGTCGTAGTAAGCGGCAAGCCGAGGCCGTTCAGCCTGTGTAGTTCCACGGCATGAGTGCATCGATTTCGCTGCTGGGCCAGCTGTTGGCTATGCGCTCGAGGGTCTGGGTGAGCCAGGCCTGCGGATCGACGTTGTTCATCTTTGCTGTTTATGCCGACCGTCGAACTATGCCGATTAATCAACTTTTTGCCAACGTTTCCGGCATCATAGCGGGCAGCTAGTCGGCATAGTTTAGGGTCTCTCCGTCGCAGTTGACGCGAAGGAGAGGACACATGAACGCAACTGACTATTTGAATCGCAGCGCCCTATACCGGAAGCTGGTCTATGGTCCGTATCGGGAGTTTGCGGGCGTTTACGCCGCCAAAATGTCGAACGAAGGTTTGGGTCGGCATTGCACGTGGCGCTCGCTGAGCCTGTTTCGGGATCTGATGGACTGGCATGTTGGCAATGGACATGCTCCGCAGGATTTAAGCGAGGTTCACGTCGACCGCTTTCTTGAGCATCGTTTCAAGCACTGGAAGCCCGACTCGGGCGATCGATCGGCACTCCGCCGCTTGCTTTTGGCGTTACGGGAGAAAGGCTTAATACCAGCCGCACTTCCGATTCTGCGCAGTGAGCACGAGAAGATCGTCGATGTATTCGGGCAATATCTCTCGACTGAGAGAGGGCTCGCCGCCGCGACTATGGGGAGCCACAAGCTTCTGTCGCTTCGATTTCTCCGGGAGGTGTGCCCTTTAGGCGTAGACGGGTTTGCAGCGCTCACCCCGCAGACCGTGATCGGTTATGTCGAGCGACATGCGCTCGATGGTTCCGCCGACAGTGGCAAAGCCATGTGCGGGGTTGTGCGTGCCTTCCTGCGCTATTTGCATCTGAAGGGTTTCATCTCGATGCCGCTCGCTGGCTGTGTGCCGTCCATCCGCCGCTGGCGACTTGCCGGCCTTCCAACATTTCTCCCGCCCGAGAAAGTCCAGAAGGTTCTCGATGCCTGTGATCGGACGACGGCAATGGGTCGTCGGGACTACGCGGTTCTGATGATCCTCGCCAAGCTCGGTTTGCGCGCCAGCGAAGTTTCCAACCTCAATCTTGACGATATCGACTGGCAGTCGGGCACGATCCTCGTACACGGAAAGGGACGACGCCAAGCGACTATGCCGCTGCGTCACGGGTAGTGTGCGGAAGGTTCTGCAAATTCACTGAGAGGGGCGGTCATGGCAGGCTGGTGATGTTCAACGTCACCTGATTCCCTGGAAGGAACGCCACCATGACCAAGACAGAAGATAAGACTGCTGTTGCTACCGTCAAAGACATTCTGCTTTCGAACCCCGATGGGCTGCACGAGGTGCTGCGCGCGGTGATGCAGGAGGTCCTTGAAGCCGAGATGGACGAGGCTTTGGGAGCCGCGAAAGGCGAACGCACGCCCGAGCGGCTCGGCTACCGCTCCGGCCATTACGGCCGCACGCTGATAACGCGGGTGGGCAAGTTGGAACTCAGGGTGCCGCAGGACCGCTCGGGACACTTCTCCACCGAGCTGTTCGAACGCTACCAGCGCTCGGAGCGGGCGCTGGTCGCCACGCTGGCCGAGATGTATGTGCAGGGGGTGTCGACGCGCAAGGTCAAGGCGATCACCGAAGAACTGTGCGGGCATGCGTTCTCGGCCTCATCGATCTCGGCGATCAACAAGCGGCTCGATGAAAGCCTAAAGGCCTTTGCCTGCCGCCCGCTTCAAGAGCCCTTTCCCTATCTCATCCTCGATGCCCGTTATGAGAAGGTCAGAGAGGGCGGCGTCGTCAGGAGCCAGGCGGTGCTGATCGCCGTCGGCATCGACTGGGACGGCCGGCGGCAAATCCTGTCCGTCGAGATGGCCGGCCGCGAGAGCCGCTCGGCCTGGAAGGACTTCCTGTTGGGATTGAAAGCCCGCGGCCTCAAGGGTGTCGAGTTCGTCGTCTCCGACGATCATGCCGGCCTCGTCGCGGCGATCGGCGAAGTCATTCCGGAAGCCGCCTGGCAGCGCTGCTATGTGCACTTCCTGCGCAATGCGCTCGACCATCTGCCACGCAAGCACGGCGACGATTGCCTGCAGGAACTGCGATGGATCTACGACCGGCGCGATCTCGCCGAGGCGAAAACCGATCTTTCCGCCTGGCTTGGCAAATGGTCGGGAAAATATCCACGGCTGACCGGCTGGGTCGAGGAAGCCATCGAGCAGACGCTCACTTTCTTCCGGCTACCGCGCACTCACCACAAGCATCTCAAGAGCACCAACATGCTCGAGCGCCTCAACGAGGAAATCCGTCGTAGAACCTACGTCGTGCGCATCTTTCCCAACACCGAAAGCTGCCTGCGCCTGGTCAGGGCCCTTGCCGTCGAAACCCACGAAAACTGGATGGAGGCCAATCGATACATCAACATGGACGATCTCAGAGAGCATAAGAAACTCGCTCTCCGCAATGCCGCATGACCAGTCTCATGACCGCCCTTTTTGCTGAACTTGACGCACATAACCGCGTCACGACGTCGGAACAGCACTCGTCGCTTATATCCGACATGGGCGTCCAGCCTCGGCATGTCGACGACTTTTCCTACGAACACTCGCCCCGCACGTGGGTTTTACATCTGGCAGCGCCATCACGTGGATCGCTAAGCAAGCACTCGAACAGGCCGACATTGAAGGCTATGCGCATCACGGCGCCCATCTTTTCCGCCACAGCCTTGCGACTGACCTTTTGCGATCGGGCGCCAGCTTTGCTGAGATCGGCCAACTGCTCCGCCATCGAAGCATCGACAGTACAAGAATCTATGCCAAGCTCGATATTGATAAGCTGCGTGAACTGAGCCTACCCTGGCCGGGAGGTGTCCAATGAGCCGGCTTGGCACCGCGTTTGAGCGCTACATCGGCATGCGCCAAGGGCTGGGATACAAATATGACGGTCCGGCAAAACGATTGTCGGAGTTCGTCGCTTTCATGGAATCCCGCGGCGCCGAGACCATCACGAATGATCTGGCAATGGAGTGGGTCA
Organism: Rhizobium leguminosarum; assembly: GCF_001679785.1. Classification (NCBI taxonomy): domain Bacteria; kingdom Pseudomonadati; phylum Pseudomonadota; class Alphaproteobacteria; order Hyphomicrobiales; family Rhizobiaceae; genus Rhizobium; species Rhizobium leguminosarum. The sequence continues at coordinate 15,291 of NZ_CP016292.1, read as the reverse complement.
CCTCGATGGGCCGGCAGCCAAGCTGGTCCATCCGCCTGTCTGATGTGCGCTGCTTTGCACAGCACCTCAGTTATTTCGATCCTTTGACAGAAGTGCTACCAAGCGACGCTGTAGCACCGGCACGGCGGACAAAGCCCTACATCTATAGCGAGATCGAGATTCAGACACTTTTGGCGGCGGCACTGTCGTTGCCGCCGGCCAACGCTCTGCGGCGCTGGACATATCACTGCCTGTTCGGGCTGATAGCAGTGGCCGGACTGCGCCATTCCGAAGCGCTCAGCCTGCTCCGGGCCGATGTCGATCTCGACCAGGGCGTCCTCACCATCCGAGAGACAAAGTTTGGCAAGTCACGGCTGGTCCCGCTGCATGCCACGACAATTGCTGTCCTTTCGGGCTACGCCGCCCGACGCGATGCACACCTTGGTACGCCGCGCAGTCCCTATTTCTTCGTCGCCGAACAAGGCGGCAGATTGCTGCATCAATACGTGCATCGCGTGTTCTGGCGACTATCCCGGCAAATCGGATTACGACAGGAGGGGAATCGAGATGGCCCACGGATTCATGATCTTCGTCACCGTTTCGCCGTCCAGACCCTGATCAACTGGCATCGCGCCGGCGAAGATGTGGAACGCGAGCTGCCCGTTCTCTCAACCTTCCTCGGCCATGCCAATGTTCGCGACACCTATTGGTATCTGTCGGCCACGCCGGAACTGATGAACCATGCCGTACGGCGATTGGATAAGCGTTGGGAGGTCCGGTCATGAGACACACGAACGACCTGCCCGTGCTAATCGAGCGGTGGTTTACGGATCGGCTTATGAAGCATCGAGGTGTAAGTTCCAATACCATCGCCTCCTATCGCGACACCTTCAGGCTCCTGTTTGCTTTCGCACAGACGCGCATTGGGAGATCCCCATCCCAGTTGACGCTGCGGGATTTGGACGCTCCTTTCATCGGCGCATTCCTGGAGGATCTTGAGACGCAGAGATCCGCCTCGGTGCGGACCCGGAATCTCCGCCTCACAGCCATCCGCTCTTTCTTCCGATATGCGGCGTTTGAGGAGCCGGCACACAGCGCCCACATTCAGCGTGTGCTCGCGATCCCCAGCAAGCGATGCGACAAGCGGCAGCTTCAGTTCCTAACCAGGCCCGAGATTGAAGCGATCCTGGACTGTACGGATCGAAACACGTGGCTGGGACGCCGCGATTACACTCTGCTATTGCTGGCCGCGCAAACGGGGCTGCGGGTCTCGGAGATCATCGACCTCGACCGAGACTCGGTAGTGCTCGGCCGCGGTGCGCATGTGCAATGCGTCGGCAAGGGCCGCAAAGAGCGAAGTACGCCGCTCACGAAGGTTGCACAGCAAGCCCTCCAGCGGTGGCTCAGGGAGCCAGGGAAGCGGGGCGCAACGGCTCTCTTTCCGAATATGCACGGTGGCAGGCTCAGCGCGGACGGCGTGCAGGCGCTGCTGAACAAATATGTCGCCAAAGCACGTGAGCACTGCATCTCCCTTCGCTCAAAGCGGGTCTCGCCCCATGTCTTGCGGCACTCTGCTGCCATGGAGTTGCTGCAGGCGGGCGTCGACTGCTCCGTAATTGCCCTGTGGTTGGGCCACGAAGCGATGGAAACGACGTTGACCTATCTTCATGCACATCTCGAACTGAAGGAATCTGCACTCGCAAAGCTGAAGCCGTACGAACGCGCCAAGGCCGAGCGATTTCGACCAAGCGACCGGCTTCTGGAATTCCTGAACGCCCTCTGAGCATGAGAACTATGCCGAGTGCCAAACAACAGCGACCCGCCGAACGGGCCGGGAACGCACGGTTTGCTGCAAACAATAGAAGAGACACTCGGCATAGTTCGACGGTCGGCATAAACAGCATTATGCCGCGCGCGGCATAACGCCGTCTGAAGGAGCGTGGCGATTGTCGCCCAGGTCCTGCCCCCGCCGTCGCTGCCGGCGAAGAGGGAGTTCTTTCGCGTAATTGTCTGGGGCCCGATCGCGCGCTCAACGATGTTGGAGTCGAGCTCGATGCGACCGTCGGTGAGGAAGCGTTCGAAGATGGAGCGACGCGAGGTAGCATAGCGGATCGCCTCGGCAAGCTTCGATTTGCCGGAGATCCGCGGCAGGGTTCTTTGCCAAAGGTCGAAGAGCTCATTGACGACGGCAGCAGATGTCTGCTGACGCGCCGCGGCACGAGCGTCAGGGCTTTGCCCGCGGGCAGTTTCTTCGACCTGCCAGAGCTTTGCCATCAGCTCCACCGTTTCGGTGGCGATCTTTGAGCTTTCCGAGGCGTGGAGCTCGTAGAACTTGCGTCTGCTATGGGACCAGCAGCCGGCCAATATCACTCCGTCATTGCCGCCGTCAGATCGGGCAAGCTTGTTGTAGGCGCCATACCCGTCGACCTGAAGGATGCCACGATAGCCATTCAGATGCCGGGCGACACGATCGCCAGCGCGGCTATCTTCGAAGCGATAGGCGACCATCGGCGGGCCACTGCCGCCAAAGGGTCTGTCATCCCTGGCATAGGCCCACAGCCAGGCCGTCTTTGCCGATCCGGATCCCGGCGCGAGCGTTGGCAACGTCGTCTCATCAGCGAAGATACGCTCGGCCTTCTTGACCTCGGCGAGGATGTAATCGGCCAGAATGTCGAGCTCGAAGCCGAGCTTGCCCATCCATTGCGCCATCAGTTTGCGATCGAGATCGACCTTGTCGCGGGCATAGATTGCCTCCTGCCGATAGAGCGGAAGGCCATCGGCATACTTCGAGACCGCGATCTGGGCCAGAAGTGCTTCCGTCGGAATGCCACCCTCGATGATGTGCGCGGGCGCCGATGCCTGGACGACACCGTCTTCGTTTTTGAAGGCATACTTCGGCCGCCGGGTGACGATGACCCGGAACTTCGCCGGCACGACATCTAGCCGTTCAGAGATGTCTTCTCCGATCAGCACCTTCTGCTTGCCGGCATGCTCAGGCAGTTCATCCGGCTCGATCACCACTTCGACCCGCTCCAGATGAGGTGCGAAGCCCTTGCGCGGCCGCGGCTGACGTTTGCCATCCGGATGGGCTGCGCCCTTGGTGACCTGGGCCCGGATCGCGGCGATGCCGGTCTCAATCTCCTCAAAGACAAATGCCTGCTGTTCATCGTCGATGCCTGAAGGTCCAAGCTTTTCCGATCGTCGGCCAAAGCGAGCACGATCGAAGGCTTTCAGGATCTGGGTCAGTCGTTCGATGCGTTCATCAGCATCGGCGTTTCGCGCCTTCAGATCTGCGACCTCGCTCTCAAGAGCATCAGTCCGCGCCGCCTTGTCAGCCATGGCAAGGACCATAGCCTTCAGTGTCTCTACATCATCCGGGAGCTGCAGATCGGGCGGCGTCATGAGGCCTACCAGAGAGCGTTGGTGCATGGATCCTTTGTCAACGGTTTGGCGATAGGCAGGCAGGATCGAAATCAGTTTGATCCGAGTGCCATGCCGTACAAACACAACGCCGATCGTCGTCATCGCGTCGGAAAGATGAAATTCAGGGTGACGAATTGGCGTGACTACGAAGCAGGTCTGCGCCGGCGTGGTAGCCTGACCTTATGGGTAACGCCGGAGGCACTGGCAGGATGGCGCGCTCCGCGACGCAAGACCCGCGGCGGCCAAGCCCAGTATTCCGATCTCGCCATTGAGACTGCGCTGACGCTGGGTTGCGTCTTCGCAATGCGGCTGCGCCAGACCGAGGGATTGCTCCACTCGCTGCTGGATCTCATGGGGCTGAAAGTCCCAGTTCCAGATCATACGACGCTGAGCCGTCGGGCACAGAAGTGGGAGCCATCAGCCCGACGAAACCCGCCGCTGCCGGACGGCCCGCTGCATGTGCTTGTCGATAGCACGGGATTGAAAGTCTACGGCGCCGGGCAGTGGCTGGAGAAAAAACATGGCGCCAGATCACGTCGCAACTGGCGCAAGCTGCATCTGGCAGTGGATGCCAAAAGTGGCGCGATCATTGCCCATGGGCTGACAGACCAGAAAACGGATGATCCTTCCCAGGTGGCACCGCTGCTCGATCAGATCGACGGCGAGATCGACCAGTTCACGGCCGACGGAGCCTATGACGGCAAACCAACCTATCGGTCTATCCTGCAGCACAGCGCAACCGCGAACATCGTCATTCCACCGCGTTCCACGGCGGTGGAAAGCGGTGATACCGGACCGCCTGGTCAAAGGGACAAGCACATTGCCGCAATCGCAAGCGACGGTCGGCTGAAATGGCAGGCAGCCGCCGGCTACGGCAAGCGTGCGCTGATCGAAACCGCCATCGGACGATACAAGGGGCTGATCGGATTGCGCCTGCGGGCCCGCTCCTTTCCGGCTCAACAGACCGAGGTTGCCATCGGTTGCATCGTTCTCAACCGCATGCTGGCATGTGGACGCCCGGAGTCTGTCCGGCGTCAAGTCACGCAGGCATAACCAACTACATCAAAGATCGAAATGCCCTCGATTTCATATCCGCGCACCAACGCCATGCGCACGCCCTAAATCCATCCGCCGCAATGGACCGACCACATAGATAGCCCCATCGCAGATCCAGATCCGCTCAAGTCCCGATCCATGCACCAACGCCCTTCTGGACCAGATCGGTGGCCCCGTCGAGAAGTTCATTGCCGACGGCGCCTATGATGGAACGCCAACCCGAGATCCTTCTGGCGACACGCTTTGGTGAGATCGTGGAGGTCATTATCCCACCTCCCAAGACTGCCGTTGCCAGCCCTCAATCGGTGCTGGTTCCATCTGTCCGCGATCGCCATATTGCAGAAATCCAGACCAAAGGGCGGATGGCATGGCAGAAATCCGCCGGCTACAACAAGCGCAGTCGCGCTGAGACCCAGATGGGTCGATGGAAGGCTGTGATCGGGCCCAAACTCAAAGCACGACATTTTGACAATCAGAAGACTGAAGCGAAGATTGGCGTCCGTGTTCTTAACCGGATGACAGAACTTGGCCGGCCCAAGTTCGAGCGCGTTGCATGAAAAATGCAGTGGATAGGGTTGCCTCGTCCAAAGTCTGATCCATGCAACAGTGCTGATTGAAGCTGTTGAAGATCGGCGCCCAGGTCCGCGTCTCAGTCCGCCGCATCAAGGTGGCGATGGCTTCGGCCTGCCCCTATGCCGAGGAGTTTGCTCTGGCTCACGCCCGAATATGCGCTGCGGCCCGATGATGCCGCCGGACCTGAACCCACCCACCAACGAAAAAGGATACATCACCGGCCCAGACAAAACGCCCCACATCGCGGCGACGGCCGCGCGCGTCTTCGGCTGCGAGCCCGGCCCCGACCGCCGCCAACAGCCCAACGTCAACCAAAGCCACAGGCGCTGTGAGAGATGCGGGCTAGTTCTATTAAAGATAGAGAAAGATAAGCGGACGTCGCCGTTCGGGCTGCTCACGCATCCCTGCGACGGTTCCGGCCCGCGCAAACTGCGGGCCGGTGTGGCACAAACTTAACAAAAACCGCACCACCCACACTCGCGGAAAGCTCCCTTATGGCTTTAGAAATGAAGAAGGTGGCGAAGCCGTTGCCAAAATGGTAAATTCGTGCAAACATCTGATAAACGCATCGCTTTTATTAGAAGGGATTGCCATGCAGCCGGATACTATCGATGGCAAAGCCGTCAAAAACCTGGCGATCGCTCACGCACTCAACGGCGCCGTTATTTTTGGGCAGCCGGGCGGGTTTGCCGTTCTCGTGAAATATGGAGCGAACGAAAGAGCTGTGGCCGCTCAACGATCGCGCCGGATGCGAATCTGGCGGAATCTGAACACGGCTGCTGCTTATGTTCGTGACGAGCTTGGACTTGAACGGTTCGAAATCGACATGACCGAACATGATCCGGCTGCCGTGGAACGCAAGCGGCCTGATACGGCGGAACGTCAGCGACAACTCCATACAGCGGGGGAACATGATGCGTGGTTCCGAAGCCAGGTGCAAAAGGCAATGGATGGGATTGAGGATGGCTCGAATCGTGCAATTTCCGAGGACGAATGGGCGGATAAGGCGCAGTTGAAGCGGGCGGACCTACAGCGCCGTATTGGCGCGCAAGGTCGCTGAGTACATGCGGATCGTCAGGCGTGATTCATATGCCATCGATCTCGACAAGATCGTTGACCATATTGCATTGGACAATCCTTTGGCAGCGCTCAATATGTGGGATGAAATTGAGCGACAGGTTGAGCGGTTGCGTGACTTTCCTCGCTCCGGCCGCACAGGCCGAATGCCGGAAACAAGGGAATTGGTTGTGTCCGGGACGCCCTTCATCGTGGTCTATGTAGTATCCGACGATGTGGAGTTAGTTCGTGTCCTGCATGGCGCGCAGCAATGGCCGCCCGAAAATTAGACACCGGCTTGGCCTCGTAAACTTAACGGATGAAAGGCCAGCGAAAGACGCCATCCGCAGATATCTCTCATGCTCGGGCAATTTTCGCCCACAGGCTCATCGCCGCCGTGCGCAATTCGCGATGGTGGCCGGAGGAGATGTCGTGGCGCGGGATTTGAAATAGGTTGGCGATCGGATCATGGATGGAGACGAAGCGTTGTAGATGTCGCTGTGACTTGAAGCGCTTCATGATCCGCTCTCGCCGCCGGACTGGTTGGTGAGAATTCTCCGCGGCGTTGGTGCGCGGATATGAAATCGAGGGCATTTCGATCTTTGATGTAGTTGGTTATGCCTGCGTGACTTGACGCCGGACAGACTCCGGGCGTCCACATGCCAGCATGCGGTTGAGAACGATGCAACCGATGGCAACCTCGGTCTGTTGAGCCGGAAAGGAGCGGGCCCGCAGGCGCAATCCGATCAGCCCCTTGTATCGTCCGATGGCGGTTTCGATCAGCGCACGCTTGCCGTAGCCGGCGGCTGCCTGCCATTTCAGCCGACCGTCGCTTGCGATTGCGGCAATGTGCTTGTCCCTTTGACCAGGCGGTCCGGTATCACCGCTTTCCACCGCCGTGGAACGCGGTGGAATGACGATGTTCGCGGTTGCGCTGTGCTGCAGGATAGACCGATAGGTTGGTTTGCCGTCATAGGCTCCGTCGGCCGTGAACTGGTCGATCTCGCCGTCGATCTGATCGAGCAGCGGTGCCACCTGGGAAGGATCATCCGTTTTCTGGTCTGTCAGCCCATGGGCAATGATCGCGCCACTTTTGGCATCCACTGCCAGATGCAGCTTGCGCCAGGTGCGACGTGATCTGGCGCCATGTTTTTGCTCCAGCCACTGCCCGGCGCCGTAGACTTTCAATCCCGTGCTATCGACAAGCACATGCAGCGGGCCGTCCGGCAGCGGCGGGTTTCGTCGGGCTGATGGCTCCCACTTCTGTGCCCGACGGCTCAGCGTCGTATGATCTGGAACTGGGACTTTCAGCCCCATGAGATCCAGCAGCGAGTGGAGCAATCCCTCGGTCTGGCGCAGCCGCATTGCGAAGACGCAACCCAGCGTCAGCGCAGTCTCAATGGCGAGATCGGAATACTGGGCTTGGCCGCCGCGGGTCTTGCGTCGCGGAGCGCGCCATCCTGCCAGTGCCTCCGGCGTTACCCATAAGGTCAGGCTACCACGCCGGCGCAGACCTGCTTCGTAGTCACGCCAATTCGTCACCCTGAATTTCATCTTTCCGACGTGATGACGACGATCGGCGTTGTGTTTGTACGGCATGGCACTCGGATCAAACTGATTTCGATCCTGCCTGCCTATCGCCAAACCGTTGACAAAGGATCCATGCACCAACGCTTCGGTCCGTCCATTTCTGCTCGCCAGGGAATATGATAAGTAGCTTATGCACGTAAAGCTTTAGCCAATTCGGCTTTTGTCGGATGGCTGCGCGGTTCAGCCGCGAAAACGATTGTTTGCTTCAGTTTCAGCAGCCCGGATCGGCTATGTGCTGGAGGAATTGGATGGTTACGGAGTCTGGAGATGACCCCGCTGCGGGACAGGAATGGCCGGCGCACCTGGAGCGGCGGCGCTGGTGCTCTTGCGATTTTCGACGCATGACCTCACCGAAAGAACAGTTCCAGTCCTGGCGATCACATATGGCGCCGCTTGTGGATGTTCATCTGCCGGAGGCGTTGGTGCGCGGATATGAAATCGAGGGCATTTCGATCTTTGATGTAGTTGGTTATGCCTGCGTGACTTGACGCCGGACAGACTCCGGGCGTCCACATGCCAGCATGCGGTTGAGAACGATGCAACCGATGGCAACCTCGGTCTGTTGAGCCGGAAAGGAGCGGGCCCGCAGGCGCAATCCGATCAGCCCCTTGTATCGTCCGATGGCGGTTTCGATCAGCGCACGCTTGCCGTAGCCGGCGGCTGCCTGCCATTTCAGCCGACCGTCGCTTGCGATTGCGGCAATGTGCTTGTCCCTTTGACCAGGCGGTCCGGTATCACCGCTTTCCACCGCCGTGGAACGCGGTGGAATGACGATGTTCGCGGTTGCGCTGTGCTGCAGGATAGACCGATAGGTTGGTTTGCCGTCATAGGCTCCGTCGGCCGTGAACTGGTCGATCTCGCCGTCGATCTGATCGAGCAGCGGTGCCACCTGGGAAGGATCATCCGTTTTCTGGTCTGTCAGCCCATGGGCAATGATCGCGCCACTTTTGGCATCCACTGCCAGATGCAGCTTGCGCCAGGTGCGACGTGATCTGGCGCCATGTTTTTGCTCCAGCCACTGCCCGGCGCCGTAGACTTTCAATCCCGTGCTATCGACAAGCACATGCAGCGGGCCGTCCGGCAGCGGCGGGTTTCGTCGGGCTGATGGCTCCCACTTCTGTGCCCGACGGCTCAGCGTCGTATGATCTGGAACTGGGACTTTCAGCCCCATGAGATCCAGCAGCGAGTGGAGCAATCCCTCGGTCTGGCGCAGCCGCATTGCGAAGACGCAACCCAGCGTCAGCGCAGTCTCAATGGCGAGATCGGAATACTGGGCTTGGCCGCCGCGGGTCTTGCGTCGCGGAGCGCGCCATCCTGCCAGTGCCTCCGGCGTTACCCATAAGGTCAGGCTACCACGCCGGCGCAGACCTGCTTCGTAGTCACGCCAATTCGTCACCCTGAATTTCATCTTTCCGACGTGATGACGACGATCGGCGTTGTGTTTGTACGGCATGGCACTCGGATCAAACTGATTTCGATCCTGCCTGCCTATCGCCAAACCGTTGACAAAGGATCCATGCACCAACGCTTGGCAATGTTGCTCTCGCTTTCGTCGAGAAGGCGCGCGTCCGAGCGATCTCGAGCTGGCCGAGCGTGGTTGTAGGATCGGGACGGGATCATGGCCTCGCTGTCGGCTCACGTCCGTGGCCAAGGACATCCCAAAAGGCATTATCCTCGCTATCCGAACATCTATTAGCGCGTAAGCCGACGCTGCAGCCTGGGCGGATGTCTGCGAATTCCGAGATTGAACCGGACAGGATTCCGATCAAAAAGCCGGACGGCATTCCGCTTAATTTCTGGACAGTTTGAACCGCCCCGCCTTTGCCGGAGACCCCAACTCGTGAGAAGTAGGCTCTATGACAAGCAAGACGACGAACAAATTCTCCCCTGAAGTCCGTGGCCGAGCCGTTCGAGTTGGGATGGAGCATCAGCCGAACATGCCTCGCGCTGGGCAGCGGTATCTTCCATAGCTGCCAAGATCGGCTGCTCGGCGCACACGCTCAACGAGAAGAAGGCCGAGGTCGACAGCGGCAAGCGGGCAGGTCTGCCGAGCGTCGTTGCGGAAAAGATGAAGGCTCTGGAGCGCGAGAACCGTTAACTTCGTCAGGCGAACGAGATTTTGCGCAAGGCGTCCGCCTATTTGCGATGGCGAGCTCGACCGCCCACTGAAGCGATGATTTCCTTCATTGTGTTTCGGCGTGCAAATTTGGGTCTTCTCTATTCGGCGTAGTTGCGTCAAGCACTTTTGAAGCTTTCCATCTGCCGGCCTTTGATGTCCTTTAACGGGCCCTTGCTTCTCTTCGGGATAGGCTTCCTGGCCTTCCCATCATGGGATCAGAAGAACGAGGCGGTGCAATCTGACTCACGTCCTAACCGTCGTAACAACCGGTACAAGACCCAAAGCGCACTCACCTCATCCGTCGTCCCGCAAAGGACATCGTTCCGCCGGTCAGCGGAATTCCAAAGCTTTACTTGGTCGGTTGCGACGCCGGATCAGACGGGTATTACTTCATTTTCCCTTGTCCACCGGAATTCAGAGCTGTCACTCCACATGCGATGCATGATCACCGCCAATCGCCTTGCCAGCGCTACGATCGCCTTCGATCGACCGCGCCTCCGGGCAATATTCATTGCCCAGGCCTTTAGCCATGACCATTTCTTCACACGGCTCAGCATGACCTGCGCCGCTTCATAGAGAAGGGCACGCATCATGTCATCGCCGCATAAAGAAACGCGTCCGACACGATGACTCTCCCCTGACTGATTGAGCACCGGGGTCAACCCGAGTGCTGGCCCGACTGCACGGGAGTTTTTAAAGCGAGCTGGGACGTCGATGGTACTGACGAAGGCAAGCGAGGTGACGGGGCCAACTCCGGGGATTGTCATAAGGCGTCGGCAGGTGTCGTCGTCGCGCACCAGATCCAGGACTTTCCGATGCAACTTCGCGAACTCGGCGCGCAGCTTCTCTCTGGCGGCAAGCAGAGGCGAGATGATTTCGCCAAGATCAGGCGTGCCGTCGATAAGCTCGTGAATGCGAGCTTCGAAACCGATCGTTCCGATGAACCCTACCTTTAGGCCGAAGTTGCGTAACAATCCCCGGATATCATTCTCTATGGCAATCGCCTTCTCCTGCAGAAGCTTACGTGCTGTCAGCAAAGCGCGGCGTTTCTGGCTCGTCAACGTCTTCACGTGAACGGGTCGAAACAGATTGACCCGCATCATCTGCGCGATGCCGCGGGCATCGTTGCGATCGGTCTTGTTCACCTGCGCTTTCAAGAAAGCCTTGGTGTGGCGGGTCTAAATACAAACCGCAGGCAACCCGGCTTCAGCCAAACCGCTGAATAACCATTGAGACAGAGGACCAGCTTCAAGCCCTATCCGAACAAGGTTATATGCCCGGTTGTTAAGAGTCGAAACGAGATCGTCTGGGTGGCTCGTAACCTTCAACTCGCGGCAAATTTTCCCCGTTTCGTCGATAATGCAGATCGCCGTCTCTTTCACAGAAACGTCCCGTCCGGCATAATACTTCATGCTGCGCTTCCTTTCCTGATGCTTGTGGCTGCTCATACAGACCACGTTCTATCATCAGCTCGAAGCGCAGCACCTCAGTCGCTGCTGCCAAATGTAGGGCTCAAGCCGAATATCCCCTCTGACTCAGTTTTGATGCAGTTGTAACGATGCTGCTTCGCTGGTTTCCACAAAGGAATCAGCCTGATGAGCACCAAGTTTCGCCCCTCTGATTTGGTACCGGCTGGTTTCATCGCCGAACGCATCACCCACATTGACGATGAGACCTGCATCTTGCTTACTCGAGCCGGCGCTACCGCGTCATGCCCGGCATGCGGACGAATGTCGCGAACGGTTCGAAGCCGCTATTGCCGCCAAGTCGCGGACCTCCCCCTGTCGGGAAGGCGCGTCAGACTTCTCGTCCGCACGCGGAGGTTCACCTGTGATGCGGTGCTCTGCGGCAGGCAGATATTCGCCGAGCGGTTCGGGGATGTGCTACCTCCCTACGCCCGACGAACCGGGCGTCTCGAGCATCTCGTCCACCATCTGGCCCTCGCGCTTGGAGGGACGTGTTGCAGGGATCAGATTCTGTACGAGATAACCCCACCCTTGGGATTTTTCATACAACACGCCGGAATTCTGGACGGCCAAGTTCAGTCATCCGGTTGAGAACGTGGACGCCGATCTTGGCTTCTGTTTTCTGATTGTCGAAGTTCCTCGCTTTGAGTTTTGGCCCAATGACCGTCTTCCATCTACCCATCTGGGTCTCCACCCGGCTGCGCTGGTTATAGCCGGTGGATTTCTGCCAAGCCATCCGGCCCTTGTTTTCGATTTCGGCGATATGGCGGTCCCGTACCGTTGGATTGAACGCCGATTGCGGACTTTCAACTGCTGTCTTGGGAGGCGGGATAATGATCTCCACGATCTCGCCGAAGCGTGTCTCCAGAAGATCACGGGTCGGCGCTCCGTCATAGGCGCCATCAGCGATAAACTTGGCAACTGGGCCATCAATCTGATCCAGAAGACCTGGCAAAGCGGTCGGATCGCCAACATCATCCGTGGTTAGATCCGCGCAGACAATCTCACCACTAGCAAGATCAAGACCAATGTGAAGCTTGCGCCATCTTTTACGTTTCACCTTGATTGTGTGCTTGTTTTCCAGCCACTCGCCCTCACCGAAGACTTTTAACCCCGTGCTATCGACCACCAGATAAACAGGACCGGACGCTCTGGCTCCGGACTTTGTCGACGGCAACGCCAGCCCTTTGCTCCGGCGCGACAGGGTGGAGAAGTCAGGCACGGCAATATCGAACTCCATCAGCGCCGCAACGCTGCGCATCAGACCTTGGGTCTGGCGTAGCGCCAGCCCGTAGACGACGCGTAGGGTCAAGCACAATGTGATCGCCAGATCCGAGTATTTCGGCTGACCGCCCCGCGATCTCCGCCTCGGCGCCGTCCATAAAGCAAGGGCCTCATCACTCACCCACACGGTCAAATCACCACGTTGACGCAGGCTTTCATTATAGGCCGCCCAATTCGTCACCTTAAACTTCTGCTTGGCTATCTTGTCCCGTCGGTCGGCATTGAACTTATGCGGCATCATCAAAACCCCGATCAGGAGACTGAAAACCAAAGCCCAATATCAGTCGCCGGGTGATCCGCGCAACAACGCCCTGCCGCAGGCGCTCAACGATCGGCTGCGGCAACAGGCGCGGCGGCTGGGGGTGAGCCTGGCGAGCCTTTGCCATCTGGCCTGGGGGCAGGTGATGGCGCTGAGCAGCGGGCGCGAGCAGGTGGTGTTCGGCACGGTGCTGTTCGGCCGCATGCATGCCGGTGCCGGCGCCGACCGGGCGCTGGGCCTGTTCATCAACACCCTGCCTGTGCGGCTTGACCTCGACGGGACCGGGGTCGAGGCGAGCGTGCGGACCACGCATGCGCGGCTTTCCGAGCTGCTGGCGCACGAGCATGCCTCGCTGGCGCTGGCGCAACGCTGCAGCGGGGTGGCGGCGCCGGCGCCGCTGTTCAGCGCGCTGTTGAACTACCGTCACAACACGCCGGCCATGGCCGGCGTGGGAACAAGCGACGTGCTGTCCGGCCTGGAATGGCTGGGCAGCGAGGAGCGCACCAACTATCCACTGACCCTGTCGGTGGAGGATTCTGGCGAGGCGCTCGGCCTGACGGCGCAGGTGGTGGAGCCGATCTCCGCCGATCGGATCTGCGGCTACATGCAGCAGGTGCTCGAGCAACTGGCCGAGGCGCTGGAGCATGCCCCCAATAGGCCGGTGCGCGACCTCGACATCCTGCCGGCCGCCGAGCGCACCTATCTGCTGGAGGATCTGAACCGGACGGCGGCGGATTATCCGTCGGAGCGGTGCATCCATGAACTGTTCGAGGCACAGGTGCAAAAGGCGCCGGAGGCGGTGGCGGTGGTCCATGAGGAGGAGCGCCTAAGCTATGGCGAGCTCAACGCGCGGGCCAACCGGCTGGCCCATCATCTGATCGCCCTTGGGGTCAGGCCGGATCAGCCGGTGGCGATCTGCCTGGAGCGCAGCCCGGCGATGGTGGTGGGTCTTTTGGCGATCCTCAAGGCGGGTGGCGCCTATCTGCCGCTGGATCCGGCCTATCCGTCGGCGCGGCTGCGGCAGATTGTCGAGGATGCCGCACCGCGGCTGCTGCTTTGCGATGCCGCCGGACGCGCCGCACTCGGCCCCGAGGCGCTTGTCGATCTGACGGTGGTCGATCTGGAGACGGCCACCCCGGCCTGGGCCGAACTGCCGGCCTCGAACCCGGACCCGCGCGCCCTTGGCCTGAGCCCGCGCCATCTCGCCTATGTCATCTACACCTCAGGCTCCACCGGAACCCCAAAGGGCGTCATGGTCGAGCATCGGGGGTTGGTGCGTCTGGTGGCGGGCAACGATTTCGTCGAAATCTCGCCGCAGGACATCTTTCTCAATGCCTCCTCGCCGACATTCGACGCGACCACGTTCGAGGTCTGGGGTGCCTTGGCGAACGGCGCCAGGGTTGTGCTCTATCCTGGACGTCACCTCTCGAGCGCAACGCTGGCCCAGATCATCCAGGACCAAGGCGTCACCATCGCCTGGATGACTGCCCGGTTGTTCGACGTCTATATCGCGGAGGGGCGGAGCACCAATCGGCTACAGCAACTGCTGGTCGGGGGCGAGGAGGTCTCCATCGCTTCCATCAGGGCATGCCAGAAGCGACATCCGACGCTGCGAATCTCAAATGGCTACGGCCCGACAGAGAACACCACCTTTAGTCTTTGTTATCCGGTGCCTGCTGAGTTCGATGGCCGGCAACGAGTGCCGCTGGGTCGACCAATTCGCAATTCGGTGGCCTATCTGTTGGATCGGTTTGCCCAGCCGGTGCCGTTCGGGGCGGTGGGTGAGCTTTACATCGGCGGGGCGGGGTGGCGCGTGGCTACCTCAACCGTCCCGAGCTGACGGCGGCGCGGTTCATCGCCAGCCCGTTTGTGGAGGGCGACCGTCTGTACCGGAGCGGCGACCTTGGGCGTTATCTGCCGGACGGCAATCTGGAGTTTTTGGGCCGCAACGACGATCAGGTGAAGATCCGCGGCTTCCGCATCGAGCCGGGCGAGATCGCCGCACGGCTTTGCGAGCACGAGCTTGTCGGCGATGCGGTGGTGGTGGCGCGCGCCGACCGCGCCGGCGACCAGCACCTTGTCGCCTATGTCGTGTGTGGACCCGAGGCAGGATCGGACGACGAGGATGGAAGCGGGCTGGCCGGCGCCTTGCGCGCCCATCTGGGCGGGCGGCTGCCCGACTACATGGTGCCGGCTGCCTTCGTGCGGCTCGAGGCGCTGCCCTTGACGGCGAACGGCAAGCTCGACCGCCAGGCGCTGCCGGCCCCCGACGACGATGCCTATGCGCGGGCGGCCTATGAAGCGCCGCAGGGCGCGGTCGAGACGGCGCTGGCCGGGATCTGGCAAGAGCTCCTCGGTGTCGAGCGGGTCGGACGCAACGACAACTTCTTCGAGCTCGGCGGCCACTCGCTCCTGGCGGTGCAGCTGATGGAGCGGCTGCGGCTGCTGTCGCTGGGGTGGAGGTGCGCACCCTGTTTGCCAGGCCG